>NZ_JAOQJD010000009.1:0-106009 GCF_025566985.1 Aedoeadaptatus acetigenes | reverse complement strand
TATATGCACTTGGTTCGTCCGGTGACGATAGCAAGAGGGACACACCTGTACCCATGCCGAACACAGAAGTTAAGCCTCTTAACGCCGATGGTACTTGGTTGGTAACGACCCGGGAGAGTAGGAAATTGCCGGTCACACAAAAAACGCACGCTGATCTTATGACGGCGTGTGTTTTTTTGTGCGTGTAAAAAGAAAAAGAAGTGTGATAGTGCAGAAAAGGCAAGCCTCTGGTCGTAGATGGCAACCGCGCGCTTCGCACGTCCCGCCGGGCCATCCTGACATAGGACCTACCATCCATTTTTCGTCCCTTCGGTCCGCAAAATGGGGTTAGGTCTCTAAACGCCGATGGTACTTGGTTGGTAACGACCTGGGAGAGTAGGAAATTGCCGGTCACACAAAAAACGCACGCTGATCTTATGACGGCGTGTGTTTTTTTGTGCGTGTAAAAAGAAAAAGAAGTGTGATAGTGCAGAAGAGGCAAGCCTCTGGTCGTAGATGGCAACCGGGCGACGCGCTTCGCACGTCCCGTCGGGCCATCCTGACATAGGACCTACCATCCATTTTTCGTCCCTTCGGTCCGCAAAATGGGGTTAGGTCTCTCGCCGTCGATGGCAACCGCGCGCTTCGCACGTTCCGCCGGGCCATCCTGACATAGGACCTACCATCCATTTTCGTCCCTTCGGTCCGCAAAATGGGGTTAGGTCTCTGGCCGTAGATGGCAACCGCGCGCTTCGCTCGTCCCGCCGGGCCATCCTGACATAGGACCTACCATCCATTTTCGTCCCTTCGGTCCGCAAAATGGGGTTAGGTCTCTAAACGCCGATGGTACTTGGTTGGTAACGACCCGGGAGAGTAGGAAATTGCCGGTCACACAAAAAACGCACGCTGATCTTATGACGGCGTGTGTTTTTTTGTGCGCGTAAAAAGAAAAAGAGGGCTACCGTGCTTAAAACGGTAGCCCTCTTTTCAGGTATTCCGGCGATCGATCTCTTTTAAGTATCGTAGACCAAATATAGAATCAGCAGATTCTCCTCATCCACCACCAGGGCGTCATAATTGGAGATAGAATCCCCTGCCCCGCTCGGGGAGCGGTCCACAAAGTAGTAGCGACAATTAGGAAATGACAGGGCGGGATCGTTGATTTCGGGTTGCACCTGTTTCGCCCATTTCAACGCCGAGTCCACCTTCCTTCCGATCGCGCTGTCTGCGGAAAAAGCTCTCGTCTTTTTCAAATCCTTCTTCAGCTGCGCCATGTCCTCGTCATCTAATTTATAAATCGTATAGCTCACGCCGTCGCCGAGAAAATCCGGCGGCTTTTTTACATCGTCCACGCAGACGGCTCGTCCGGTGACGTGGGTAGAAAAGGCAAGGTTCATGGCCTTGATTGTCCGGGGCGTGGCGTCGGAGATAATCAAAATCGCCGCGAGCCCCACAAGAAAGAGCGCCCCTAAAACCGTAAGGCCTTTAGTCCGCGTCATGCTCATCATCTCCTTCGTAGCGCAAAATATCTCCCGGCTGACAATCCAGGGCTTCGCAAATGGCCGAAAGGGTGGAAAAGCGAATGGCCTTGGCCTTTCCCGTCTTTAAGATGGAGAGATTGGGCAGGCTTACATTCACCGCCTGAGACAATTCCGTGAGGGTCATTTTTCGTTTGGCGAGCATGAGATCTAAATCCACACAAATCATGGCGCACCTCAAATCGTCAGATCATTTTCTTCCCGGAGCATACGGCCTTCGTCCACCGCATCGGCCAAAAGGAAGAAAAAGAGGGCTGCTGCCGCGAGAAGGGCGGCGACAAGGAAAAAGAGCAGAAAGAGGGCGGCGAGCTGCACATTCACGGCCAGGTAAATGGCGAGAAGCAAAAAGCTCAGGCAGGCGCCTAAAAAGCACAATCCCACCCGCTCCAGGCCGCGAACCATGGCCGGAGTAAAAAGGCGGCTCTTGGCGTACAAATAGGTGGTGTACAGGCCGAAGGCCAGCCCCGCGAGAAGAAAGGCGCCGCTCGCGCCCCAAAAGGCGAGGGTCGCGGGAATCAAGGGCAGGTAAATGGTAAATGTGCTGTCTTTCAAAACCCATGCTTTGCCTAAAATGGAGCCGATGAGGGCGAAGAAGGCACTCGTCGAAAGCATGGCCGCCGCCAACGTGACGGCAATAAAAGTGGTTTGTAATCGTTTCATATCCACCTCCTATTTTCATTATACTCGCAATTTAACGATAAACAATAAATAATTAGCGAAAAACGTAAAGAATCGGAAAAGAAATCGCCGATGTGTGGAAAAAAGGGGAAAGATAAAGGGAAGAAGAAAAAAATGGAGGGGAAAAGGAGCCGAAGGGAAATTAACACAGAGGCGTTGCGGAAAGGGAAAGTCGATAATCGAAAAGAAAAAAGCGCGATGACGGCGGAAAATCGGATCGCGTCCGAATAGCTTTCGATCAATTCGAAAAGATGTGAAAATCGAATCTCGTCGAAAAGATGTGAAAATCGAATCACGGGGAAGATATTTCGATGAACAAACGAGAAGACATGAAAAATCGGGTTTGGCACAACGAATGAAAGGCGAAAAAACCGCGGAAACAAGGGAACGAAGAATCAGTTGAAAATAAATCTCAAAAAGTTTCAAAAAACCCTTGCAATCATTCCAAAAGGTCGCTATAATAATCAATGTAAACGATATGAATTATCAAATCATTCTTTGCGGTACATATCAGGTGATTCTGTCGTTTATGCCAATGCGTGCAGCGTGAACGTGCCGCAAGGTAGAAAGGAGGGAATTTTGATTCCTGTAATTTACTGGTCGGGAACCGGCAACACAGAAGCCATGGCGAAGGCAGTCGCCAAAGGCATCGAAGCCGCCGGTCAAGAAGCTTCTTTAATTGAAGCTGCCGACGCAACAGAGGCCATGGTAAAAGATGCAGACAGGATCGCGTTCGGTTGTCCGGCTATGGGTGCAGAAGAGCTGGAAGAAACCACCATGCGACCCTTCATGGACGATGTGAATCCCCTGTTAAAAGGAAAGTATGTGCTGCTTTTCGGCTCCTACGATTGGGCGGACGGCGAATGGATGGAAACCTGGGAAGACGAAGTTCGAGGACTCGGCCCCGCGTATCTCGCCACCGTGATCTGTAAAGGTGAGCCGGACGAAGACGGCGTGAAGGAGTGCCAAGACAGTGCTCGCGCATTATGTGAAGCGTAAGCTCAATGACTCCACGGTTCGTTACCTAAACCAATGCGATACATGCAACGATCGAGACTACCTGGAAGCGATTTTAAAAGCCTACACGGCGCCCACGGTTTTTTGCGGAAAGACCGGAACTCTGGTTAACTTAGTCAATCCTTCAAGAGATCTAACCCGGTGTTGGGCGCAGGACGAAAGCATCAAGCATGCCATACCCCTTGCGTATGCGGAGCTGATCAATCCCAAAGGCAGTTTGCTTCTCTACTTTTACGATCGAAAACGACTTGAACACAGACTTACAGACAGAAGATGCCGAGCTTTTTTAAAGAATCGCGGCTATGATTACGCCAACGCGGACGAAGCCATTGCGGAATTAAAAACACGGTTTTTAATTGGCTGTCCCGACGAAATCGGCATCTTTCTCGGCTATCCGGTCTCCGACGTGGAAGCCTTCAGCCAGAGGCGACACCATCGATTCGTCGGTTACTGGAAATGCTACGAAAACATCTTGTTGTCGAAAGTGCGCTTTTTCTTATTTGACTTAGCGAAATACTTTGTCATGAACAAAGCAATACAAGAATACTAAAATAATGACACCTTCCTATATTCTGAATGAAAGCGGACGCTGAGGCGTCCGTTTTTTGTGCAAAAAAACCCGCGCCGGGCGCGGGAGAATTAATTTTTCTTTTTGAAAAGAGAATAGAGAACCACCACGGGGCCGACGACATAGAGGGCCGGGAGGGCCACCAGGCGAAAGAAAGTAAGATCTAAATGATCCAGTCGGTCGCCGGCGTGTTTATAGGCTTGAGGAAAGGCCACAGTGGCGAGGATAAAGTAAAGGGTGAGGGGCATGAGGGCCGCGGAGGTGGGGCTTTTATGGAAAAGGGTGTCGGCAAGGACAAAATAGTAGACGAGAAAAAAGAACAGGCCGATGGCATAGGCAAGAATGGAAACAACGGTGGAGCTGAGGGGAGCGGGCTCTTTCTTCGAATCATCTTCGCCGATGAAATAGGCCATGTCCACGGAAAACACCCGGGCCAACTCCCTGAGATTAGACGTGGTGGGCTGGGCGCGGTCCATTTCCCATTTGGATACGGCTTGGCGGGTGACGCCGAGTCTTTCCGCTAAGTCTTCTTGCGAAAGCCCCATGGCCTTTCGTTTTGCTTTTATTTTTTCACCATACATAAGAAATACCTTCTTTCTCTGTGTCATTTTCTGAATTTACTGTAACAAAAAGAAGAACATGGCACAAGCAACGGGGGCGCAACTTTCGGTTGCGGCGGATGATTTTGAAAAATTTTGGAAAAATAATCGGGAGACGCCTTTAAAACGAAGAAGAATTTCAAAAAAAGAGTTGACACTGTATTAAGACGGCGATACAATATGACTGTATTAAGGAAGTAGTACAGATGAAAGGAGGTAAGTTTTGCAGTTATTAGATATACAGTCCGTAACGAAGGATTACGGTAGCGGAAAAGGGCTTTTTAATTTTTCCATGAATCTTCAAAAGGGAGATATCGTCGGGTTGATCGGCGTCAATGGAGCGGGAAAGACAACCTTGCTCAATATCCTATCCGGAAAGATTCATCCAAATTCTGGGACCGTATTTTATGAAGGTGAGGCGGTGCACATCGATTCAGCGTGTAGAAAAAAGTTTGGGGTGTCGGTTAATCCTGATTTTTATCCCTACCTCAGCGCGTATGAAAATTTGGAAGCCGTTTTCTATTTAAATGGCGTCACAAACCGCAAAAAAATGGAGGATGATATTAAATCTGTTCTGAACATTGTGGGATTAGAAGGCTCGGAACATAAAAAAGTAAAGTCCTATTCTTTCGGCATGAAACAGAGATTGGGTTTTGCTCAGGCCATTTTGAATTCAGAGACAGTCATGCTTTTAGATGAGCCCTTCGTCGGTTTGGATATTCACGGCCGCGCCATGGTGAAGGACTTTATCAGAGAGATGGTCAAGAAACGAAACATGGCGGTCATTTTTTCCGATCATAATTTAGACGAGGTGAAGTCATTGTGCAATCGGTTGGTTGTCATTCAAGATGGAACCAAACGTTATGACGGCGATATTCACATCAAAAGCCCGGTCTTGTTACAGGTAGATTGTGCGGCGGCGGTGGATAGCAGTTATGCGGAAATAGTAGACGATCATCGGATTCTGGTGACGGAAGATAAGCTCAATGAAAAATTACTCTATATCGGTTCCGTGACCAGAATTAGAAACATTGAAAAAATAATGAATCCCTTGGAAACTTTTTTAGAGGAGAGGTAACATGATGCGTCTAATCCGATTTGAGCTTTATAAACAATTAAAGCGAAAAGAAAATCTTATGATACTCTTCATGTTCGTCTTACCCTTGTTTTATAGTATGGGGGTATGGAGCCATTCTGAAATTATCACTTATACCAGTACTGAATTGATCAGCGGATTGAGCTTTGCCGATAATATGTACACCTTAGTCTATATGGTTTTTATTATCTTCTTATTTCTCGCCATTAATAGTGCGACTACTTTAAAAGGAGAGATAGAAAACAATAGTTTGTCTATGATGCTCACGCGTGTCAACAAACGAAGCAGAATCTATTACGCCAAGTTTTATGCTCAATCTTTTTCTTGGGGGATTGTGTCTTTCGCGTTTGTTTTATTTTCTATCGCTTGTTACTATTTATTCCTTTCAAAAATGGCGATTGCAACCGGCACAGTCGTAGGCGAGAATTGGTTAAATAATCTATTGATCATAATAGGCATCGGGTCATTTTACATTCTTGGCATCAGCCTCGTGCAATGTTTAAGTATGTATTTCAAATCCTACGTATCAGTCGGCGTCTTTATTCTATTCTACGCGATAGGACTTTATTTAAAGTCGTTTACCTTGTTTCAGCCCTTCGTACCCGTACATTATTTATATAAACTCATCGATTCGGGAAGCATCATGGACTTTCTGAGGTTTATGGCGTTGAACTGGGGGATGGTGTACGTTTTCAATTGGGTAGGAAACAGAAAATTTAAACGAAGTGATATAGGAAACGAAAACTGAAAGGAGGGCCCATGGAATTTGACGGCAATCGACCGATTTATCTGCAGCTTTACGAAACCATTCGAAAGCAAATCGCCGCCGGGGAGCTGATTCCCGGAGAGAAATTGGAATCGGTACGAAATTTGGCGAAGATCTACGGTGTGAATCCAAACACCGTGCAGCGGGCATTACAGGAGCTGGAGCGGGAAGCGCTCATTGAAACGGATCGAACGCGGGGGAAATTTGTGACGGAAAATAAAGACACCATCGACACGTTGGGCAAGGACGCCTTTTTCGACGCCTGCGATCAATTGATCGGCGTGGCGGCGGATCTGTCCATGACACAGGAGACAGCGGTAAAATTACTGAACAAGCGTTGGGAGAAAGGAGGGTCTCATGAAGGCCGTTGAGTGCAAACAAATCGACATCGACTACCGAGGCAAATACGTCTTGGACAAACTGGATTTATCCTTGGAGCCGGGCCACATCGTGGGGCTTATGGGGTCCAATGGCGTGGGGAAGACGACGCTCCTTCGCATTTTGGCCGGCCTCGAGATGAGCTACAAGGGCGAGGTAAAAATCTTCGGCGAAGAAATCGGCAAGGCCACGAAAAACATGGTGAGCTACCAGCCGGATCACCTGCCTCTGCCCAAGGATTTAAGCGCCGAGGCCTGCGTGGATCTTTATGGCCATTTCTTCGACGACTTCGATCGGCAAAAGGCCTTTTACATGCTGAAATCTTTTGATCTCGAGCCTTCCCGCCGCATTCGGGAAATGAGCAAGGGCATGCAGGACAAGCTCCAGGTGGCGCTGACGCTTTCCAGAAAGGCGCGGCTCTATTTAATGGATGAGCCTATCGGCGGCGTGGATCCCCTGGCGCGGAAAAACGTCATCGACGGAATTTTGGACGGCTTCGATACGGAGGCGACCTTGATCATCTCCACCCACATGGTGGAAGCCATCGAGCCCATTATCGACACGGCGGTGTTTTTAAGAGACGGCAAGGTGCTTTTAAATGAAGATGTGGAGGCCCTGCGCGGCCGCTACGGCAAGGATTTGGAAGCGATTTTCAGGGAGGTGTACGATGTCTAAACTCATTAGCTATTATTTCAAGCGAGACAAATGGATTCTTCTCGCCATGGTGGGATTGGGGCTTCTCGGCAGCTTTCTCTTGTGGGGCTACACGGAAGTAGAGAACGCGTTTGGCGCCATCAGTGTGTTTGTCGGCGTCGCGGCTTTTTTCATCGGCGTAAGCATCATTCCCTTGTGGCTTTGCATTAGGGATTACAAGCGCATGTACGGCGCCTACGGCAGTTTCTTCGCCGCCCTTCCCTTGACGGGAAAAGATGTGATGGGCGGCCGGTTCCTTTGGTTTCTGATCGTGCAGTTCGTCGCTTTTTTAGGGACCGCCATCTTCATCGGCCCTCCGGCTTACCGCAATGTCGAACTGTATGAAGGAGGCCGAGAGTTAATGTATTTGGTCACGACGCCCATCGGCGTAAAGTACCTTACGGGATTTATCCTACTTGTAATTGCCAGCATACTTTTCGGGATTGCGGCCTGGGTCTTTGTCACCAGCGTGGGGAGCGAAAAGCCCTTCCGCCGCTTCGGCATCGGCGGGCCCATTATGCTCTACATCGGCCTGCAAGTGGCCATAAATGTGGTAACGAAAGTGGTGATCGATACCATGGGAAGCCAAAGACAGATTGTAAGCGAAGAATATTTTAATCAGGTCGCTTCCCAACTGTTTTTCAGAACGTCTCTCGTGTTGAGCGGGCTTATGCTGATCGCCGCCGTGGTGCTCTTCCTGAGAAGCGTCCACAGCCACGACAAGAAACTTTCCGTGTCGTAATGTGTCATAAAAATGTAACGAGCGAGGCTTTCGGGCCTCGTTTTATTTTGCCCTCATTGTTGATAAAATAGTTTTGTAAAACACATGGGAGAGAAAGGAGGGCCTATGGGATTTAAAGTGGCAATGGCGCTTGCCGTCTATGTCATTCCGGGAATCATGGTCTTTTTCGGCGGCCTTATGCTGGACCATCCGCCGAAAACCATTAACGCAGCTTACGGCTACCGCACCGCCATGTCCATGCTTAATCAAGACACTTGGGACTACGCACAGGCCGCCTGCGCCGAAAGGTGGCGGAGATGGGGCCGCGTCCTCGCCCTGATCACCCTCGTCGTGTTGATTTTCGCCCTTCGTCGCCCGGACTTTGCCGATGCGTTGGGTATCTACACCGCTTTTGAAACCGCCTATCTCTTGGCCTCCGTGGCCGCAACGGAAATGGACCTGCGCCGCACCTTCGACAGGGAAGGTCGGCGAAAGGCGTAGGGGCGCCCTTGAACATTGTGCTTTTCCCCGGCCTGTGATAGGCTAAAACAAAGAAATGAAGAACGGAGGATATCATGAAACGTATTTGTCGATTGTTGGCGGTCCTATTTCTCGCCACGGGGCTGATCTTGCCCGCCCGCGGCGCCTTTGCCGCAAGTCGAGACGAAAAAATCGCCTACTTACAAAAAGCCGGCGTGGTGACCGGCTATCCCGACGGCACCTTGGGCCTGGATGCGCCCATTAAGCGTTCGGAAATCGCCACATTGCTCGTAAAAATCGACGGCAAACAAGCTGAAGCCGCCGAAAAAGCCGCTGTCTTTAAAGACGTTCCCACGAGCCACTGGGCCAACGGCTTTATTCGCGTGGCGAGCCAAATGAAAAATCCCGGCGGCGTCAGCGCCATCGTCGGCTACCCCGACGGCACCTTCCGCCCGGAAAAAAACATCTCTAATGCGGAAATGATGAAAATTCTCGTGGCCGGCGCCAAAACCGACCTCACCCCGGCCGACGAGGCCAAGGCCGACTGGCCCGCAAGCTGGATCAATTGGGCCCGGGAGATGAACATCGTGGGCGCGGATGCAGGCGTCGACGGATTGGATCCCGACAAATCCGCCACCCGCGGCGACGTCTTCGTCATGGTCTACAATGCCAAGGTGAAGCCCGCGGCGCCGGCGGAAAAACCCAAGGCCAATGAAGAAAAGCCCAAGACCAACGAAGAGGACGAAAAGCCCCTGAAAGATCAGGATCCCGCGGATGCCGCCAATCGGGGCAACGCCTTTCACATGATCTACAACGGAACCTGGGCGAAAAATCTGCCCTTCCTGAAAAAATAAATCCTTTGAAAAGCCAAAGCCTCATTCGGGGCCTTGGCTTTTTTCATGGAAAAAAGAGTTAAGGCTGAATAAAAGGAGAAGAAAGAGTTTACCTAAATAAAAACATATTTTATTAAAAGAATGCTATAATTACTTATATAAACATGAAGGAGGCAATGATGAAAGGACACATGAAGAGACAATGGACCGTGCTTCTCCTGGCCCTGGTCATGACCCTGGCCACGGGCTTCAGCGTATTCGCCGCGAGCTACCCGGACCTGGCGGGGCACTGGTCGGAAGGCACCATGATTAAGGCCGCAGATCTCGGCTGGATCAAAGGTTATGACGATGGCACCATGCGCCCGAATCAATCGGTGACCCGGGCGGAATACATCGCCATGGTCCACCGCATGGCGGGCCTGGAAAAAGTGGGCGCGAAAGAGCAATCGGCCTACGGCGATTTGAATCAGGCAGCTTGGGCCGACGGGACCATTCGCCAAGCGGAAGAGGCGCAGCTCTTGGATTTGGTCTTCATGGGACCGAACCTGCGCCCCAACGCCCCCATCACCCGTGAAGAAGCGGCGGCCGTTCTGAATTTGGGCACCATGCTCAAAAATATGGACGCACAATCCGGCTTGACGAAAGAGAATGTAGAGACCATTCATAATTTCGCCGCCACGCTGACGGAAAGAAACAACAACCCCGACGCCCTGAGCTATTCGGACAAGGCCGAAGTGATGCCGCGCTACGTGTGGGCCGTCGGCCAATTAACCGACGGGAAAATTATTACCGGCTACGAAAACAACGTCTTTAAGCCCCAAGGCAAGCTGACCCGCGCCGAGGCCATGACCCTGATCCTCCGCGCCACGGGCCAAGCCCCGGCTCCCGTTGAAAAACCCGCGCCGCAACCTGCGCCCCAACCCGCGCCGCAACCTGCACCGCAACCGAAGCCGGCGACGGAACTGAAGGGCAAAGTTGTACAGGAAGGCGGCAAGTATTACATCGTCAATGTAGAAAACGGCGCCCGCTTCAGCCGCGACGCCTTTAAAGACGGCTACGTCACCATCGGCGATCAAGCCTATTTGCTCGGCCCGGACGACGCCCTCACTTCGGGCTTCATTCGCAGAGACAACAAAACCTACTACATCGACCGCGAAAAAGGAAAGGTCCGCGGCTGGAAACAAATCGGCGACGGACTCTACTACTTCTCGCCGGCCAATTACCGCATGTACAGAAACGGCATGTTCTCCACCGGCGAAGGCGTTTACTGGTTCGGCCAAGATGGCAAGCTTAAAATCGGCAAGCGCCCCGGCGGGCAACACGGCCGCCTCGTTTACTGGGCAGGCCCCTCGGCCAAGGAATTGGAAAACGGCTGGCTCACCGGCCCCAATCAGGAACTTCGCTTCAGAGGACAGGAAATGGCCAACTACGCCGCCGCCTTCGAAGGTCAACCCTTCCGTTGGTACGGCTTTGAATTCGACAGCGGCAAAGGCGTCTACTGCGTCGGCCTCACCTACGCCACCCACAAGGCCTTCGGCATCCACATTCCCGGGCCCAACGACGCTAACATTCGCAAGCACAGAGGCTACGAATTGCCCCGCGTGCAATACGAAGCCGCCTACAAATTCGGCGGCATGCGCTATCCGGCCAACTTTGCCAACGCATGGCCCGGCGACATTATCTTTAACTACAGCCCGAACTTCTATTTAGGCTACAACCACGTGGGCCTGTACATGGGCAAAAACAACGGACGGGACATCTACGTCCACGCCACGCTGAAAAACGGCATCTTTGTCGGCGACTGCAGGGAAATGAACCGCGAAATCGGCCGCCGCTTCAACAAAGAATTCGTCCGCTACAACACGGACAAAAACAAAGGCAACGGCCAAATCCCGGAAATTTTGCGCCGTCAATAGTTGTGAAAAAAGAAAAACCCGAGGAGTATCTCGGGTCGGAGTAATAAAAAGAGAGGGAGAATCATTCGATTTGCCCTCCCTTTTTTCTTTGTGAGAAGCCATTGAATCGACAAAAAGATAGACAGATTTTCGTCGGTAGGATAAAATAAAACCTTCTTAAAATCCTAAAAAGGAGGATGCCTATGGAAGCCATAAAAACGGGCCGGCCGCCGACGTCTTGGCGGGTATTAAACGGCGCTCAATTAAAATACATCGCCTTTTTGTCCATGCTTTTGGACCACGTCAACAACGCCTTGATTACGCCTTATTTAGACGGAAAGGGGCCTTTGCTCCATGTAAGCAATCTTCTGAGCATTTTGGGGCGAATCGCCTTTCCTCTCTTTATGTATTTTCTCGTGGAGGGCTTTTTCAAGACCCGCTCCCGGAAAAAGTATCTCATGAATCTCTTGCTCTTCGCCATTGTGTCGGAAGTGCCCTTCGATCTCTTTACCTCCCGGGAGCTCTTCAATAACAACTGGAACAATATGATGTTCACTCTCGCTCTGTCTCTCGTCACCATTTGGATCGTGGATGAGCTCAAGGGGCGGCTGTCGAAAAAGTCCGCGGCCCTTTGGTACGGAGCGTCCATCGTCGTGGTGGCGGTTATGTGTGCCGTGGCCATGTTCTTCAGCCTGGATTACGATTACCACGCCATTATCGTGGCCTATTTGTTCTATCTCTTTTACGAAAAGCCCGTCTACGGCGCGGCCCTGGGTTATCTCTCCATTATAAAAGAGCTTTATTCCATCCTGGGCTTTGCCGCCACCCTTACCTACAACGGCGAGCGGGGCAAGCAGTATAAGTGGCTCAACTACGCCTTTTACCCGGTGCACATTTTGATCTTGGGCCTCCTTCGCGTGGCGCTGAATATTTAGGGGAGGAAGCAAATTATTGATCCGATGAACAAATAAGATAAAATGACGCCATAAGGAGGATTTGCTATGGTTACGACACATCCCGATTATTTAACGAAAAGTGGTTACGATAGCGTACCGTGCATGGCCCATAATGCGGCTCTCTCTGGAGATGTAGAAACGAAATTGGATGAGGCGGATCGCATGGCGAAGGAGACGACGGTTCGCTACGACACCGACGAGGTCTTCGGCCGCGTAAAGGCGCGGATTCCCGACAGTGAAAGAGCATAGGCGATCCTCGTGGCATAATTTCAATCCCGGCGAAAACAAATAAGCAATCTATTTAATTCCAAAAACCAACACCATCCCAAGCCCGTCTTGGGATTTTTTATTTCCCCAAATTCCTTGTATGCTTTCCTGCTTTTTTCTCCTACCCCAGGTATAATAGAGGCATAGGTTCTTCGGATTAAAAGGGAAGTTGCTTGCGGCACGCGGTCCCGCCACTGTAACGGCCGAGACGCCCATTCACTTAACGGGAAGGATGGAACGTCGCCTGAGGTCAGAAGTCAGGATACCTGCCTATGGAAAAAATTTCTTCACGAGGTATGGAGTTGTCCATACAAGATAGGAGGTCTTTATGAAAAAGATTCTGAACGTCTTGTTGCTCGCGTCTTTGCTCCTCTTAACCGCCTGCGGCGGGGGAGATAAAGTCGCTACGAACGAAAACAATCAGGCGAATGCCAATACCAATGCTGCGGCGGAAACAAAGGATGCTTATTATCCGGTGACCATCGACACGGTGGATGCCCAGGGCAATCCCGTTCAGGAAACCTTTGAAAAGGAACCGGAACGCGTCGTGGCCGTGTATCAATCGGCCATTGAAAACATGCTGGCCCTCGGCCTCGAGGACAAAATGGTCCTCGCCGCCCAATTGGACATCGACGTCAAGGACGAGTACAAAGACGCCTTCAGCAAGGTGGAATATGTAAAGGACGCGCCGTCGAAGGAAGCGGTTCTCGCCGCCAAGCCGGATTTCATTATTTCCTGGGCTTCTTACTTCGGAGACAAAACCCTGGGGGATGTAAAGGACTGGCAGGATAAGGGTGTCAACACCTATATTCTGAAAAACAGCGGCGCCGTAAAGGTGGACAGCTTGGAAAATGAATACGACGACATTTTAAATTTAGGAAAGATTTTCAATAAACAAAAAGAAGCCCAAGCCATCGTGCAGTCCATGAAGGATCGCCTGGCCGAAACGGAAAAACTCCGGGAAGGCAAGGAGCCGGTGAAGGCGGCGATTCTGGAAATCGAAGACGATAATCTCTTCAGAAACTACGGTGCGAAAACCGTGGGCGGCGAAATCGCCGAAAAAGCCGGCGCGAAGCTGGTCATGGACGAAGATCGCTTCGGCTCCGAAGCCCTCCTTACAAAGGATCCCGACGTGATTTTCGTCGTTTACTTCGGCGAAAACAAGGTCGAAGATCAGGAATTGGAGCGCTTTAAATCCATGCCTGCTTTAAAAGGCCTTTCCGCCATTAAAAACGATCGGGTCTATCCCATTAGCTTGTCGGAAGTTTACGCCTCCGGCGTGCGCACCGCCGACGGCATCGACACCATGATCAAGGGCCTCTATCCCGAATCATGAAGCGCTCGGTGATTTTCGCGGGGCTTACGCTTTTATTCATCGCATCGGTGATCGGCGGCTTGTATCTGGGCTATGCGGATCTAAGTCTCGGGGAGATTCTTAATGCTTTGTCCCGCGGCCTTGCGGGGAAGGGCGGCGACGACGTGGCCTATGCCATTGTCATGGACATTCGCCTGCCACGGGTGCTCCTCGCCATCTTAACCGGCGTGGCTCTCGCCGTCTCCGGGCTCATTATGCAGGCGGTGGTGGGAAATCCCATCGCCGATCCCTACATTTTGGGGATTTCCTCCGGGGCGTCTTTAGGCGCCACCTTGGCCATCGTCCTCGGCCTTATGAGCGCCTTGGGCAATGTGGCCGTGGGGATCAGCGCCTTTCTCTTCGCCCTCTTAACTTCCGTGGGGGTCATGATTCTCTCCCGCATCGGTGGGCGCGCCACCTCGGAGCGGCTCATCCTCTCGGGCCTGGCCCTTTCCGCCGCCACATCCAGCATCGCCACCCTTTTGGTCTACACGGCGAAAAACCGCGACGCCATTCGGGAAGTGAATTTCTGGCTCATGGGCTCCTTATCCGGCGCGAAGATGAATCAGATCGCCTTCATCGGGCCGGTGATCCTCGCCCTTTGTATCTTTCTCGCCACCCAAAGCCGCAATTTAAATCTGCTACTCTTGGGCGACGAGGTGGCCTACACCCTGGGCAAGGATCTCGCCAAGCTTCGGAGCGCCTACATCGTGGCGGTGTCCCTTCTCGTGGGTCTCGTGGTCTACACCTCGGGCACCATCGGCTTCGTGGGCCTGATCGTGCCCCACATGGCCCGCTTTCTCTTGGGGACCAATCACCGCCACCTCCTTCCCGGCGTGATTCTTTTGGGGGCGAGTCTCCTCCTCTGGGCGGACGTGGCGGCGAGAAACGCTCTGCCCGCCGGGGAACTGCCCACCGGCGTCGTCGTGTCCGTAGTGGGGGCGCCCTTTTTCGTCTATTTAATCGTGAAAAATTCCCGGGAGGTGCAGCCATGATTCGCGTGGAACATCTTTCGGTCGCCTACGGAAAAAAACAGGTGCTTCAAGACTTTTCCCTTACGATTCGCGACAAAGAGCTCGTGGCCTTAATCGGGCCCAACGGCTCGGGGAAGAGCAGCCTGTTAAAAGCAGTGGCGCGGATTTTGCCCTACGAGGGAAAAATTTTTCTCGACGAGGTGGAGGCCCGGGACATGAGCAGAAAAGACTACGCCAAGCGGTTGGCCGTCGTGGGCCAGTTTAACGACATGGCCTTCGACATGACGGTGATGGACATGGTGCTTATGGGCCGCACGCCCTACAAGGGCCTTTTGGAAAGGGACACGGAAGATGACCGCGCCATGGCCGGGGAGGCCCTCGCCGCTGTGGGCATGGAAAGCTACGGCGCCCGCTCCCTTCGCGCCCTCTCCGGGGGAGAAAGGCAGCGGGCCGTGCTGGCCCGGGCCTTGGTGCAAAAAACCGATCACCTGCTTCTCGACGAAGCCACCAATCATTTGGACATTTACTACCAGCTGAAGCTGCTCTCCATGGTGAAGGACACAAAGCTTACCGTGGTGGCGGCTCTGCACGATATGAACTTGGCCCTGGCCTACGGGGACCGCATTGTGGCTTTAAAAGAAGGAAAGCTGCTCTTCGATGAAGCCCCGGAAAATGTGACACCGGCCATGATCGAGGCCCTTTATTCCACGCCCTGCACCTTGCACGAGGCGGATGGCCGGCCGGTAGCGGTATTTAAAAAGCCATGATGAAAAGAACGCGGAGCGATCCGCGTTTTTTTGTGTAGACACGAAAGAAACGCCCCTTTGCCGCCGCCGACCGTTCATTTACAAGGCATAGGGCAAGCTATATAATAAATCTGTTATAGAGAGGTGTTTGAAAGGAGACAGCGTTGAGAAAACAAGTAGAAGAATTATTTTCCCTCATGCGGAAGAGAGATATAGATTTATACGTCGTACCCTCGGAAGATTTCCACCAAAGTGAATACGTGGGGGAATACTTCAAGGCCCGAGCCTATGTATCGGGCTTTACGGGAAGCGCCGGCACCTTGGTGGCCACGGCGGATGAGGTGTGCCTCTGGACCGACGGCCGCTACTTCCTCCAAGGGGAGGAACAATTAAAGGGCAGCGGCATTCGCCTACAAAAAATGGGCGAGCCCAAGGTCCCCACGATAAAAGAATACATTGAAGACAAACTGCCGGTCGGGGGCACTTTGGGCTTCGACGGGCGCACCATATCCGTGGCCGACGGCGCCGATTACGAGGCCATTTGCGAAAAGAAATGCGCCTCCATTACCTACAATATGGATCTCGTGGGCGAAATTTGGCCCCATCGCCCGGCTCTTTCGGAAAAGCCCGCCTTTAAATTGGACGAATCCATTACCGGGGAGAGCGCGGCATCGAAGCTTTCCCGCATCAGGGGCGTCATGAAGAAAAAAGGCGCAGACACCCACATCGTCGCCTCTTTAGACGACGTGTGCTGGACGCTGAACCTGCGGGGCGACGACATTATGTACTCGCCGATTCTGCTCTGCTACGCCGTGATCACCCTTGACGAGATGGTGCTCTATATAGACGAGAACAAGCTGAGCGATGAAATCAAGGCCGAATTAAAGGAACTGAATGTGCGCCTCCGGCCCTACAACAGCATTTACGAGGACGTGAAGGCATTGTCGCAAAAGACCGTTCTTCTTGATCCCGCGAAGATGAACTACGCCCTCTACGAAAGCATTCCAGCGGACAACACCTTGGTGGAAGGGGCCAATCCCTCCATTCTCATGAAGGCCATGAAAAACCCCGTGGAAGTAAAGAACATGGCCATCGCCCATGTGAAAGACGGCATCGCCTGGGTGAAATTCATGTATTGGCTGAAGCACGCCATCGGAAAGGAAGAAATCACCGAAATCGGTGCCTCGGATAAATTGGAATCCTTCCGCAAAGAGCAGGAAGGCTATATGTGGCCCTCCTTCGCTCCGATCAGCGGCTACGGCAAATACGCCGCCATCGTCCACTACGCCGCCGACGAAGAGAGCGACATTCCCCTTGAGCCCAAGGGACTCTATCTCTCCGACACGGGTAGCAATTTCGCTGAGGGCTCTACGGACATTACCCGCACCATCGCCTTAGGCGAATTGACGGAGGAAGAAGTGTACCACTTTACCCTGGTCTTAAAGAGCCATTTGGATCTGGCCATGGCAAAATTCCCCTACGGCACCTGTGGCTACGGCCTGGATTACGCGGCGAGAAAGCCCTTCTGGGACGCCCATCTGAACTTCAATCACGGCACGGGCCACGGCATCGGCCAGCTTTTAAACGTGCACGAAGGCCCGGCGGGCATTCGCCACCGGGTGAATGTGGCGAAGAACGAACACCACCAAATCGAGCCCGGCATGATTATTACCGACGAGCCCGGCCTTTACATCGCCGGAAAACACGGCATTCGCACGGAAAACTGCTTGGTGGTTAAAGAAGACGGCGAAAACGAATACGGCAAATGGCTCTGTTTCGAATCCATGACCCTGGTGCCCTACGATTTGGACGCCGTGGACTTCTCCCTATTGGATGAAAAAGAAATCGCCTATTTGAACGCGTACAACCGCCGGGTTTACGACACCATATCCCCCCACTTAACGAGCGAGGAGGCCCAATGGCTGAAGAAATACACGAGAGAAATTTAATAAAGGGCAAAAATACCATGGGCGGGGGCTTTTACCTGGCTTCCGCCACACTGGCCGTGGAGCGCTTCGCCTTTTACGCCGTGAAGTGGCTCATGACCATTATGGTGGCCGCCGCCGTGGCAAAAGGAGGCCTGGGCATGGGAAAGGCCGACGCGGCGAAAGTGAGCGCCAATTTAGTGGCCATGACCTACATTACGCCCCTCTTCGGCTCCATCCTCTCCGATCGCTTCATCGGCGCAAGGTATTTGATTCCCGTGGGCATGGCGATCATGGGAGCGGGCTATTTTCTCGGCTACAAGGCCGACTCCATCGCCATGATCAACGCCATGATCCTCGTGGTGTCTTTGGGAAACGGCCTCTTTAAATCCCAAATCCACGCCGTCACCGGCCGGCTTTTCAAAGACCAAAAGCTTCTGGACAAGGCTTTTTCCACCCAATACGCCATCGCCAATGTCGGCTCCTTTTTAGGCACGGCCATCATCGGCGTCTTGGTCATGGGCCGGGGCTACGCCTTCGGCTTTTTGGTCTGCGCTCTGGTCTTGTTTGCGGCGGCCATCGTCTTTGTCCTCGGAGGAAAATGCCTCGGGGACACGGGAAAGAAGCCCTTTAAATACGACGAGAAAAAAGAAAAAGAAGAGAAAGTCAAGCGGCCCCTGACGTCCGGGGAAAAGAAGCGGGTGGGAGCCATCGTTCTCGTCTCTTTCTTCTCCATTCTGTTTCGGGTGTTTTGGCACCTTGCCTACTTGCCCGTGTATTTCCACTGGGCAGGGGAGAATCCCGCCGCCAATTGGATGGTGGGCAGCTTTACCGTCCCATCCTCTTGGTTCGACGCCCTGAACTCCCTATGCTGCATTGTGATGGGGCCGGCTCTCGGCATGTACTGGGCGAAGCGGGCGCGGAGCGAAAAAGGCGACTTTAACATGTTTCAAAAGACCGCCTTCGGCCTGCTCCTTTTAGGCATCGCCTACGGAATCTTCGCCGTGGCCGACGTGGCACGCGGAGAAAGTCAAGCGGGCCTCACGTGGATCGTGGCCTTCGGCATCGTCTTGTCCCTCGGCGAAATGGTCTTCGCGCCCTTGGGCAATGCCTTTATTTCCAAATACGCCCCGGCCCATCTCCTCTCCACCTTGATGAGCGTGTGGGTCTTCGCCATCTTTATCTCCGCGAAAACCTACGGCTACCTCTACGAATTTACTTTGCAATTTCCCTTCGCAAAAACCTATTTCATTATCGCAGCCGTCATCACCTTCGGCGGCATCCTCCTCGCGGCTTTCAGCCCGAAGCTGAACCGATTGGTGGAGGATGAGAAGTAAAACTGAAAGGAGCCATCCATGAATCAAGAACGAATCCATCGAATCGTACAGGGCATGAAAGAACGGGGCTTGGATCACCTGCTTATTACCGATCCCGTGGCCATTTTCTACCTGCTGGGGCGGAAGATCGCTCCCGGCGAGCGCATGCTCGTCCTCTACCTCCACGTTAACGGCGCGGCGAAGCTTGTGATCAACGAACTCTTTCCCCAAGAGGGAGACGTGGGCGCGGATTTAATTTGGTACAACGACGTGGACGATGGCGTAGAAATTCTCACCGATGTTATGGAAGAGGGCGACACTGTGGGCATCGACAAGAATTGGCCCAGCCACTTCCTCTTGCGCCTTCAGGAAATTTTCCCTGAGAAGCGCTACGTGAACGGCTCCCTTCTCGTCGACGACGTGCGCCGCATGAAAGACGAGGAAGAACAAGGGATTATGCGTGAATCCTCAAAAATCTGCGACGAAGTCATGGAAGCGCTCATCCCCCGGGTGGTAAAGGGGCTTACGGAAAAAGAGCTGGACGCCAAAGTGCGGCAGCTTTTCGCCGAACGAGGCGTAGTGGAGCTTTCCTTCGATCCCATTACGGCCTACGGACGGGGCGGCGCCGATCCCCATCACGCCACTGACGATTCCAAGGGCAAGCGGGGCGACTCCGTGGTCCTGGACATCGGCGGCATGTATAAAAACTACGCAAGCGACATGACCCGCACGGTCTTTATCGGCGAGGTCTCCGACAAGGCGAGGGAAGTCTATGAGATCGTAAAGGAAGCCAATCTGCGGGGCATCGCCGCCGCCAAGCCCGGCAACCGCATGTGCGACGTGGACAAAGCCTGCCGCGACTACATCGAATCCAAAGGCTACGGCGACTACTTCACCCACCGCACCGGCCACTCCATCGGCCTGGAAGATCACGAAGTGGGCGACGTGTCCTCGGCCAACGACGCCGTGATTCAGCCGGGGCAAGTCTTTTCCGTGGAACCGGGGATCTACCTTCTCGATGAAGGCATCGGCGTGCGCATCGAGGATTTGGTTCTCATCACCGAAGACGGCTGCGAAGTGTTAAATCAAGTGACGAAGGATCTCATCGTCGTAGAGGAGGAAGACGATGGTCGCCATTAAAGAAGGACGCATGGCCTTTAAAGGCTTCGAAACCTATTACCGCATTACGCATCCCGAGGGGAAAAAAGCCCCCCTCCTCCTTCTCCACGGCGGGCCGGGGAGCACCCACAATTACTTTGAAGGCTTCGACAAGCTCGCCGAGGCGCTGGATCGACCCATTATTATGTACGATCAAATCGGCTGCGGCGAATCCGCCACCCCGGGCCACACCGAGCTCTACAATGCCGAGGTGTGGATGGAGGAGCTGGAATCTTTGAGAGAGCATTTGGACCTTAAGGAAGTGCATATTCTCGGCCAATCCTGGGGCGGGATGCTCGCCATTTCCTACATGATGGAGCGGGAGCCGAAAGGCGTCCTCTCCCTGATTTTGGCCTCCACCCTCCACTCCGCCGCCCTGTGGCGGGAAGAGCAGTGGCGGCGCATCGACCGCGTCATGACGAAAAAAGAGCGGGCGATATTTAATCAGGCCGAAGCATCGGACAGATACGACGATCCCGATTACCTGAAGGCCTTGGACCGCTTTATGGATCTGTACTGCGGCCCCACGCTGGATGAGAACAGCCCCGAGTACCTGAAGCGCAAAAAGAAAAACGCCGGGGAAGTCTACATCACCGCCTGGGGCGCCAACGAATTCGGTCCTACGGGCACCTTGGCTAGCTACGACTACCGAGGGAAATTGGGAGAAATCACCGTGCCTACTTTGGTAACAAGCGGCCAGATGGATCTGTGCAGCCCCTACATCGCCAAGAGCATGGCCGACGAGCTGCCGAATTCCCGCTGGGAACTCTTCCGCGACTCCCGCCACATGGCCTTTGTGGAGGAAGAAAAACGCTACTTCAAGGTCTTAAACGATTGGCTGAAAGATTTCGAATAAAAATTATGTGCGAGGCGCCGTGGGGTGCCTCGTTTTTGTATCCTTAGGACCTTCCTGTTATAATGGGCGCGAAAGGGGGTGCGCCGTGGGAGAGATGATCGAATTGCCGCGGGTGAAAGAATTAAAAGCGTCCATCGAAAGATTGAGGCAATCCGTGGCCGAAGCCATTTGCACAAAAGAATACCTCCTTCACGTGAAGGGGCGAGCCATAGAGATGAACTATTGCCTGGCCTTTTACGATCAAGAAATCGCCATCCTCGAAGCCCGCTACCGCACCCTCGTCCTCGCTCGAGAACGAGAGCGGATTTTGGCGGGAAAAACCACGGCGGGAAAAATCGCGGAAGCCCAAATGGACGAAATCCTGGCCCAATGGGAAGGGGAACTGGCCCGAAAGAAAGCCCTCCTGGCGGAAGCCCGCACTTGGAAAGCATGGCCCGCGGCGAAGGAGAAAGAACTCAATGGTCTCATGATTTTAATCATAAAGGCCCGGCATCCGGATCTGAATCCCGAGCATGGCGACGAAAAATTCATGGAAAAAGCCGTGGAGGCCTTTCGGGAGGGGGATGAAAAAGCCCTAAAGGAGCTTTTAAATGAAGCAAAAAGAGAAGCGAGCCAGTCGCCGCCCGAGCGTCTGCTGAAAGAAGAAAAGCGATTAGAATATCTACTGCTCGGGTATATAAAAAAAGTCATCGCCATAAAACAGCGGCCGCCCTTTACAGCGGCGTTTTACTTAGAGGGCGAAGGGCGAAAGGCGCGGTGGGAAGAATTGGAAAGAGAACGCCAACGCGCGGAAAAAGCGCAGGAGAAAGAAAAAGCCGCCTTGGAAAATGCACCGGAAGAGGCGAACCTTCGGGGGAAAAGACCGAGGGAAAAGAAAAGATAGAAACCAGAAAACGTCACTCTAAAGAGGAGACGTTTTTTGATGAAAAGAAAAGGAATGTGCGGTTTTTTCTTTCCGGAAGAAAAAATTGACAGCGACGAGGGATTCAGGGTATGATGAACTCTGTTTAATTAAGACTATATTGGTAGTATATATTATGAAATATATTCATATAGATCAGATGCTTTGAAAAGGGAGGAATCCAATTGGTAAGCAATAAAAATGTTCGGGAAGCGACAAATCACGTGGCGTTGCCCTTATCCAACGAAAATGCCAAGAAAAAGAGAAACAATCTGCTGAAATCCATGGTCGGGGCGTCGGTAATCGCCACCGGCCTCGTTATGATGCCTCAGGCCGGTTTTGCTCAGGTCGCACAACAGCCGTCGGCCGTCGTGCAGAGAGAAGCCGTAGCCGCGCCCTCCGCAAGCGCAACTGAAGCGCCCTCTGCAAGCGCAACGGAGACAACCTCTGCGAGCGAATCGGATGCACCCTCTGCAAGCGCGTCCGAGGCGTCTTCTGCGAGCGCAACGGAAGCGAGCCCTGCAAGTGTATCGGAAACGACTTCTGTAAGTGCGCCGGAGGCGTCTTCTGCGAGTGCACCGGAAGCGACCTCTGCGAGCGTAACGGAAGCAACTTCTGCAAGCGCATCGGAAGCCCCCGCAACGAACGGGGCACAAGCACCGGCTGAAGCGGCACAAGCACCGGCCGAACCCGCTACTACGTCGAAAGAGGGCCTGGAAATCGGCAAAGAACAATCGCCGGAAGCTCAAAAAGCTCCGGAAGAAGCTAATGAGCCGAACTATGGCGATGATGAAGCAAAGATCAAAGACTATAACGACAGCGAACGTTATAAGACAACGGATTTACAACAGGGAGACACCAATCAGGAGAATTTAATTACCGACGAAGGGACAGAAAAGGACGGCTTTAAATTTAACACGAAAAACCCGTCCGCAGATTCTCCAAGCAAGACGGAATATGGTTATGAAATTACCATCGATAAAAAGACCGGCCAACGCACCTATACCAAGGTCTATGTCACCGATTCCGGTCTTGTGCCTGTGGATCCGAAGAACAAATCGATGATGGATGAAGGAGACAAACTGACTCCCGAGTCTCCCGATGTGAACTACAAACCGACAGAGGATTCAAATATAAGTGCTTCCAGAGCCCAAAGAAACTTAAACTATGAAGCCGGCGAAGAAACCCTGAAGCATATTAACAGCAAGGATAACGACACGACGTCTTTCGGAATGAAGGATCATTACACAAAAGATAATCCGGGAGTTAAGTTTTTTGGAGATAGTTTTGCCTTAGGCTACAAGGTTAACCCATGGCCAAATGAAAATGACAAACTTGAAGAGTTAAAACTTAATAAAAACAATTATGATCCAACATCTAAGTACTTTGTTCAAGGTCAAGACATAGACACCGGTATTAAGGTGGACAATGTGGACGAAAATGCCAAGGAAAGACTGGTCGGCCAAGTTTATAACCCGATTACCGGGAAAATTGTTCCGGGAGCCAGTGCCTATATAGGAGAAGATGGTAATATCCACATTAAGATGCCGGAAGGAGCCCTAAAAAAAGACGAAAATGGCAAGACTGTCATCAATGAAGACTCCATCTTCAATACACCTGACTACAAGGCTCTTCAAAATCTGGATGTCAAATTCTTTGCCCGTCCGAGAACAGCAGAAGAATTTAAAAATATAGCAGAAACACCAGACGAATTTGGTGAAACAGGAACTTATACAGAAACAGGTGCAGGTACTGCCGACATCAACCATAAGGGAAAAAATATCACAATCGACAAACAAGGCATCGACCGCTACGACCACTACAACCTCATCGGCGACTTCAAGCTTAACCTGGACGACACAAGGTACTACGACCAAAACTTTATTGACGGAAATAATGAAGATACTTCAAAAAACACGTCGTCAGCTGTTAAACCCGGAGAACCTTTTGAGGTAAAAATTTACGAGCCGGAAGGATCCGGCGAGATTAATAAGTCCTCATCTGAAATGAATGGTGCTGAAGATAGAGGAGAAGCTGCAGGAAAAGTAATTTTAGACTTTATCAACCGTGAAAATCAGGGCAAGGAAGACAAGGACCAATGGAAGGTCACCTTAACCGACGGAGATATCAGCAAATTTACCATTACGCCGCCGAAATCCGCCAAGGCCGGGGACTTTGTGGCCGTGCCGGTGGAATACACCTACACCAACGGCTCAAAGGACGTCCATTGGTTCCACTTTGTGGTCCAAGAATCGGACAACAACAGACCGGAATACTTCGCACAAATTGGTTTCAAGGGGGATACATTAACAAGTACTCCAACTATTCCGGATGACGAAGCCAGCCAAAAGAAAAATCAACCGAAGACCTATGAAATTGTCCCGGGAACTTACAAGGACAGCTCGGGCAATGTTTGGGACAATATTACAGTAGACAAAGATACCGGTGTCGTCACTGCAGTCGTCCCTGAAAGCGCCGAGATCAAAGGCGGCGAAAATCTTTATGTCGACGTCAAGGTCAACTATAGAGACGAGAACGGCATCGAAAAAGAAGAAACCGTCAAGGCGCAGTTCATCGCCAGACCGAAATACAAGCAAGAAGTAACGAAAGAATTTACGAGCAAGGTTCCCTTCGAGACCGAGGTCGTCTATGACGATACGCTGGAAGCCGGAAAAGTTGTAACAACGGAAGGCGTCGTCGGCGAAACGAAGACCACCTTCAAGCAAGTGGTCATCAACGGCGAAAAGGGAATCATCAATGATGCCGGCGAATTTATTAAGAATCAAGAATCCGTTGTAGTAACTACCGTAACGGAAAAACAAGACGCCGTGATCCGAATCGGCACCAAGCCGGCGAAAACCACGGTGGAAATTCCCTTCGACACGGAATACGAGCTGGACTACACGAAGAAACAAGGCGAAGCGCCGACGGAAATTACGGCAGGTCAAAAGGGCGAAGTCACCATCACGACGACGAGAGACCCGGAAACCGGCGAAATCACCGTCACTCAGGAAGTAAGCAAGGCTCCGACCAATAGAAAATTGAGCATTCCGGCAAAAACAGAAGGCACTGTTGTCGATACAGACGAGATTCCCTTTGGCTACACCGTGGAATTCGATCCGGACTTCTACAAAAACTATCCGGATGCGACGGACAACTACAAAATCGTCAAAGACGGCGTAGCCGGTACTAATAAGAAAACGTGGACCATTGTAAATTCCAAGATCGTCGGAGACTATGTACTTGAAAAAACCGAGCCCATCAATGCCGTCATCAAGGTAGGACAAAAAGACTATACGGGAACGGTGACCAACACCGTGACGAAAGACGTACCCTACACCGTAAAAGTCGTTCAAAATCCGAACCTGGATGTAGGCAAAACCAATGCGAAGCAAGAAGGTAAGGCCGGTTCCAGAACCTATGAATACAGCGGCGAGATCGTAAACGGTCAATTAAAAGACGGCACCAATTTCACCGAAAAAGAACTGACGGACAAATATGTCGAACCGACGGAACACATTATTGAAATCGGGACGAAGCCCGTTGAAAATGAGAAATCAGTTGAAAGTACAGTTGGCGTAGATGTTGAGTGGGTATTTGATCCGAACAAAGACATCGGCGTCATCGAAGTCGGCGATCTGATCCCCGGCAAGGTAACGACCAAAACCGTAAACAAATACAATCCCGAAACCGGTGAAATTGAAACCACTCAAGAAACAGTTGTTGAAAAAGGAAAGAGAAAAGTTGTGGCAGGCACAAGGGCCTATAATGGAGAATTTGATCAAGTCAATAAGGTCATTATTCCTTATGAAACAGAAATTGTCTTTGACAATACCCTTAAGGCCGGTGAAAAAGAAATTACGCAAGCCGGAGAAAACGGTCTGAAAACTACGACAACGAAGCATAAGATAGTTAATGGAGCAGTTGAAAGCAGTGGCGACCCGGTTACGGAAGTAAATAAAGAAGCCGTAAAACAAATCATCAAAGTCGGTACCATGACTGACGGAACCCACTCCCACACGGAAGTGCTTCCCTTTGAAACCAAGGTCGAAGTCAATCTGGACCTTAAGAAGGGCGAGTGGAGATACAAGACTGTCGACGGCGTGGAACAAAAGGGCAAACTCGGCTCCAGAACCACGGAGTGGACCATTATAAATTCTGTTGTTCAAGACGAGAAGAAAGTAACCGAAGATAAAGCGGTGGACGCCATCATCGAAGTGGGCTCCGCAGACTTTACAGGTGAAGTAAGTCACAAAGAAACCTTCGAAATCCCCTTTGAAGTGGAAGTCAGATATAACAGTGAACTTCCCGCCGGTACGAGCAATGAAATCCAAAAGGGCGTTAAAGGCTCCTATGATGTAGAGTACAAACAAGCCATTAAAAACGGCGAAGCCACCGGCGAAATGACGAATACGGAATCGAACAAGGTCGAAGCGAAAAAACACATCGTCGAAGTCGGCACCAAGGTTGAAACGCCTGAAAACAACTATACAAAGAATGTTGAAGTTGATATCGAATACGTTTACGACGATACCAAGGACAAAGGCGTCGTCGAAACCGGCGAACTGACCCCGGGCAAGGTAGAAACCAAAGTCGTCGACAAATACAATCCGGAAACCGGCAAGGTGGAACAAAGCACCGAAGAAGTTGTGACCAAGGCGAAGCAAAAAGTCATCGTCGGCACCAAGGACTTCACAGGGACCTACGAGTACAAGAAGACATGCCCTCTTCCCTTTGAAGTGGAAGTGATCGAAGACCCGACTCTATCCAAAGGTGAAACGGTCGTAGATCAAAAAGGCGTGGCCGGATCCAAGACCACGAGCTACAAGCAAGATATTAGAAACGGTGAAGCGGTCGGTGAAGCGACTAAGATCGGTGAAGAGGTAACTGTAAATCCGACGAAGCACATCGTTCGTGTAGGTACTAAAGCACTTACAGGAACTAACGAAAAAGTTGTCGATAAAGCCATTCCCTACGAAACAAAAGTCATCTACGACGAAAACCTTGAAGCGGGTAATCGAGTCGTAGACAATGAAGGAAAAGATGGTAAGGAAAGAGTGACCACGACCATCACCTCGATTGATGGCAATATAGAAGTCAATTCTGAAGGAAAAGTGCTGACGCCGAAAGAAGACAGAGTCGTTCGTGTCGGCATCAAACCGGTTGTTAAGGAAGAGGCTATTCCGCAAGACTCAACCTATAAACACAATCCAAACCTTGAAGCCGGTACAATCAATAAAATTTCTGAGGGTACTCCGGGCAAGGTTACTATCACCACCACTTTCAACAAGGAGACAGGCAAGCTTGAATCCAAGGTCGTACGAACGGAGCCGACCAATGCTGAATATGAATATGGCTCCAAGACGACAGGGGAAGTGAAAGTTAAATCTGAAATTCCTTACGAAGTTGAGATCATCGAAGATCCTACAATGGACGCAGGAACCCACAAGGTTACCCAAGAAGGGGTAGTCGGTGAAAAAGAAACGACTCTTGTAATTGAAAATAGCGTTGAAAAATCAAGGTCGGACAAGACCACGAAAGAAGCCGTTAAAAAGATTATCAGAGTCGGCACAAAACCGACAGAAAAGATGTGTCCGGTTCCGGAAGGGCCGAGCACGCCGAATAATCCGGTAAATCCGAATCCGAGCACGCCGGAGAGTCCGGTGAACCCGAATCCAAGTACGCCGAACAATCCGGTGAACCCGAATCCAAGTACGCCGAACAATCCGGTGAACCCGAATCCAAGTACGCCGAATAGTCCGGCAAACTCGAATCCGAGTGAGCCGAACAATTCGGTAAACCCGAATCCGAGCACGCCGAAGAGTCCGATAACCCCGAATCCGAGTACGCCGGAGAGTCCGGTAAACCCGAATTCGAGTACGCCGAAGAGTTCGGCAAACCCGAATCCGAGCACCTCGAGTAATCCGGCAAGCCCGAATCCGAACACGCCGACTGAATCGGAAAGTTCGGCGCCGAGCAGGAGGACGGACGCCGACGATACGGTCGACCGGACGAAAGCTGATCAAGCTGCCGCTGAAGTGGCGAAGGACGACGCAAAAGCGCCGCAAACCTTCGATGCCGGCATCGCCGCTCCCACGGGACTGGCCGCCCTTGCATCGGGCCTCCTCGTCGGTTTGGAACGCTTAAAGAGAAGAAAAAGAGACTAATTCAATAAATCGAACAGAAAAACACCGCCATGGTTTTGTGGCGGTGTTTTTGCGTTGGGGGATGTTTTCCGTGGCAATGACGTTGTTTCGTCTGTGAAAATAAAAAACAAGCCCCGATGGTCGAGGCTTGTTTGCAGTTTGAAGCACCTGATCGGGGTGCTTCTTTTAATTGATTTTTTGGAAGATGGAGATGGAGCGATCGGAATTTTCGTAGTACACTTCCATGCCCATGTTTTCCACGATAAAGCGCAGGGGAACCATGGTGCGGTTGTTTTGGATCGTGGCGCCCACATCCAGGGAGACGGTGTTGCCGTCGATTGTGGCTTCGTTTTTGTTCGCGGGAAGGGCAATGGTGTGGCCCTTGTAGTTTACCATGGCCGTGCGGGCCTCATTGTCCCAGGTGACTTCGGCGCCGTAGGATTCCATTAAGAAGCGCAGGGGCACGAGGGTGCGGTTGTTTTTGATCACCGGCGTCGTGTCCATGGTGCGGTTTTCGCCGGCGAAGGTAAAGTTTTTCTTGCCCACGGTCATGCGCACTTTTGCATAGCCCGGCGATTCCTTCACATAGCTCGCCGTGTTGGGGCCGAAGCTTGCCTTGTAGGCCACGTAGGCGCCGTCCACCTTTTCTTGGCGGAAGATGGCGGCGGGCTCTTTTACGCCGGCGCCGGGGGCTTTCCAGCTGCTTGTGTCCGTTTTTGCCGCACCTTTTTCCACGGTCCAGGTGATTTGAGCCGGGTCGATGGCGATGCTTCTGCCGGCTTTGGTGACGCCTTTCGGGGCCAGGGTAATGGTGTTGCCGCTGTCTTTGGCGACGAGGGTGAAGCTTTTTAATGCGGCGGGGCTTTGAATGTCCACGGGCAGGGTGATCTTGACGCCGCCTGTAGTGGTCAGGACGATGTTGGTCTTGCCCATCTTCGGCGAGAGGAAGCGGCTGTAGATCCAGGCGCCTTCGCCGAAGGTGCTGTCCGTTAAGCTGTAACCCACGTTTTCGACTTTAATGGGGTGGTAGTTGCTGTCCCAAGCCTTGTTCAGCTTGTAGGTGGCCACTTCGCCTAAGACCACGTGGCGGGGGCCTGCGATTTCGCCGGCTGCGAGGGCGGTTTTCGGCGCCTTGTTCATGACGCCGATGCCGTTGACGATGCGCCGCTCGGCGCCGTTTCTTTCGGGGCGGGTGATTTTCGTGTTTTTAAAATCCCCGTGGCCTCGGGCCACCAAGGTGGTGGAGCCGCCCCCGTCTAAGTTAATGGCTTTTTCTACGCCGAGAGCGGCCACGGTGGCTGCCCACTCGTCCAGCTTCATGCCGCGGCTTTTTTTTGTGCGGCCTTCCGTGGCCACGAGGTAGACGGTTTTGCGGTCTTTTGAAATGGCCGCGGCGCTTCGGGCCCGGTAGCCGTCGATGGAAGCCGCGTCCATAATGTAGGGCTGGGGCCGGCCGCCGTTGACTAAGAGGGCGTGGCCGCCGATTAAAAAGCGCCAGTTTCTGTCCGGGCTCACGCGGTAATCCAGGCGCAGTTTTTGCCCGGGCTTCACGTGGTTTCGAATAAAGTCTTTGGCCCGTCCGTTGACCTGCAAAATGTATTTGCCCTTGGGGGTGACCATGGGAATGGGCTTATCTAAAGAAATCCGCTCCACGACGAAATTGCCGTCGACCAACACTTCGCCGCTCCCTTTGAGCCCGCGGGAGGGGGCGGTCCAAAAGTCGTTGTACAATTGGATGCTGTCTTTGTGGGAAGGGACTTGGGTGTGGTTAATGATGTAGTCGGTTTTGTTCAGGCCGCTGATCTTGTAGTGGGCGCCGTCTTGGGCGGTGGCGCGGCCGTTGAAGGTGAAGCTTTCGATGTAGGCGTTTTTCCCGCTGTCGATGCCGAAGGCGAAAAGGCCCACGGATTCCAGGGGCGAAGACTGAAGCTTGCCGTCCACGACAGAGGGGCCGAAGGGGGCGCCTTGCTTGGACATATTGAAGAAGTCGCCGTTAATGCCGGCGTAGGCGTCGGTGCGATCGGCCATGTGGCTCACCGTGTCTTTGCGGGTGTAGTTGCCCGCCCCGGCCATGACCTGAAGATCCGCCCCGGGATTGTTCAGATCCACTTGGATCACATCGACGATGTGGTTTCTTCCGCCGATTTTTGCGGAAAGCTCGCGGCGCACGACGCCGGGGGAGACGGTGGTGCGGCCGTTTTCTTTTAGGGAGACGGCCTCGGCGCCTTTGGGCACGAGAAGCACGAGGGCCAAGACCCATAAAAATACAAATTGCCTTTTAAATACGTTCAAAGGAAACACCTCTTTCTTTCTTCCATTGTACTGGAAAAGGGATTTTCTGTGGGTGTTAATCCCGTTACAAATCGTCGGGAAGCTTGCGTCCGTCGATTTTTCTGTAAAACTGATTGTCTGCCGGATCCAGGGGCGGCAGATCGTAGCCCATGCGCTGCATTTCGTTGAGCTTAAAGATCATGAGGTTCACGTCCACGGAAAAGGCTCGGGCCATGTCCATGTAGGAGTAGCCCGCCCGCGCCATGGCGTAAACGGCCTCGTCTTCCAGGAGGAAGTGGGCGGAGAAGATATTGGCCTCAAGCTCCATGGCGTCGGTTAAGTGGAAGAGGGTGTATTCGATGAGGGCATCGGCCTCGGCGTGGTTTCTGTGGTAGAGGTGGTGGCCCAGCTCGTGGGCCAGGACCATGCGCTGAATCGGCGTCGGCATGCGGTCGTTGTAAAAGACGAAGGGCTTGTTCAACACCGTTTTGTACATCCCGAGGAGCTTTGTGGAGGTGGCCATGGCCACGAGGCCTACGCCCAGGGCCTCCAGCACCGCCTTGGGATCTGCGCCGTAGCGGGCCCGCAGGCGATTGGCATCGTCGTAAAGGTGGCGGTAGCGATTACTCGTCTTGTTCATAAGGGTCGCCCGCCTTCTTCGATTCGTTCTCCAGCTTCGCGCGGAAATAGGCTTCCTGTATGGCCTCAAACACCGCCTGCTTGTCCTCTTCGTCCAAGCGGCCGCCGGCAAAGAGCCCGATGACCCCGTCCACCAATTCACGGGCGTCGTCGGCGCCGCTTTTTCCCCAGCGGGCCTCGGCCGCAGAGATAAAGGCGTCTTCTTCCGTAAAGAAATAGGTTTTGGGCACGTGGAAGAGGGCGGCCAGGGCGTCGTAGGTGGCGTCGTGGCGGGGGCGCAGGCCGCCGGTTTCGTAATTGGATATGGTGCGCAAAGAAAGGCCTAGAGCCTCGGCCAAATCTTTTTGTGTCATGCCTCGCTCCTTGCGCAGGGTTTTTATTTTTTTTCCGAATGTCATGGGTCACCTCGAATGGTTTGTGCGCAATTAAATTGCGTGTATATGGAAAAACAACCTTGAAATATGCAATCGAATTTCGTATTATGGAGACAAATAGGAAATCGAATTGCGTAAATCATAAAATGAATTGCGCCTTTTGTCAAGAAAGGATCGCCATGAAACGGGTTATTTTACATTCGGATATGAACAATTGCTATGCCTCCATTGAAATTCAGAGAAACCCGGACCTCCGGGGCAAGGCCCTGGTCGTGGGGGGCTCCGTGGAAGATCGCCACGGCATCGTCCTGGCCAAGTCCATGGAGGCCAAGGCCATGGGCATCAAAACCGGCGAGGCTTTGTGGCAGGCGAAAAACAAATGCCCGAACCTCGTCGTGGTGGCGCCCCACTACGAGGTGTATTTGGATTTTTCCAGAAGGGCCCGGGCCATTTACTACGACTACACCAATCAGGTGGAGCCCTTCGGCCTGGACGAGTGTTGGCTGGATGTGACGGGGAGCGTGCATCTCTTCGGCACAGGCGAGGCCATCGCCCACGCCATTCGCCGGCGCATGAAAAAAGAACTGGGCATTACGGTTTCCGTAGGCGTGAGCTTTACAAAGACTTTCGCGAAGCTGGGAAGCGACATGAAAAAGCCCGATGCCGTGACGGTCATCGCCGAGGAAGACGTGGCGAGGAAGGTCTATCCCCTTCCCACCGACGCCATGATCGGCATCGGCAGCAAGACGAAGGAGAAGCTGCGGGCCGTGGGGATCCACACCTTGGGGGATTTGGCTCAGGCGGATGTCGCCCTTTTGAAAAGCCGCCTCGGGATCAACGGCGAGAAGCTTTGGAAAAAGGCCCGGGGCATGGAGGAAGATCCGGTGCGGGACCGAGACGACCTTCTGCCCGTAAAGAGCGTGGGCAACGGCATTACCCTTCGGGAAGATTTAAAGAGCCCCGTGGAGGTGCGGCGGATCTTTCAGATTCTCGCTCTGAACGTGGCGCGCAGGCTCAGGGAAGGGGAGCTCATGGCCCGGGGCATCGAGATCCATTTGCGGGATAAAGATTTAAGAAGCATGACCTTTCGGCGCATGCTCCCCACCGACGGCGCCTCTTCTTTTTTGCTTCGAGACAGCGCCTTCGATCTTTACACGGAGAAGGTGGATCCCGCTCGCCTCATTCGCGCCGTGACCCTTCGGGCCACGAATCTCGTGCCGAGCAAGGCGGCGGTGCAGACGGATTTTTTCTCAGATTACGAAAAAAAGAAAAAAGAAGAGGATTTGGACCGGGCCATTTATACAATTCGTCGGCGCTACGGGGAAGAGGCAATAACTTTTTTAGGGCTCCTGAACGATACGAAAATGCCCATTCATACCCAAGATGTGATCACTTTGCCCCATCCGGTCTTTCGATAATCGTTTAAAAATTCCCGCAAACGGGGTAAATAGATTGAATAGAACATGGGGATCCGATAAAATAGGGAATAGACAGAAAAGGGAGGTGGTGTCCGTGAAAAAGTCGCCTTACACCGGCTTGGCCTTAATTACGCAGGTGGGACTGAATGTCCTTCTGCCCATATTGGGGTGCATGCTGCTCGGTGCGTGGTTAGACAAAAAAACGGGCGGAAGCGGATTGTTTCTTCTGCTTCTCACCCTTCTGGGCATCGCCGCCGGCGTCATGAACATCCTTCGCTTGGGCAAGAAGCTATGAAAGATCGTTTCACCAACGAATACATCGCCCTCACCGCAGGGCTTACGCTCGTGGTCTCGGGGGTGCTTCTTATGGCCTTAAAAGACCCGAAGCCCGCTGTTTTGGGCTGGATCTTCGGCTCGCTGATTGCCATGGCCATGTTTAAGCTCATGTACTTTACCTTGCTCCGCGCCGTGGACAAATCCGAGGCGCAGGCGTCGCGCTACGCGGGTATGCACTACCTGTTTCGCTTCGCCCTCTACGCTACCGTCTTGGTGGTGGCGGCCAAGGCGGAGTATTTGAGCCTTGTGGGGACGTTTTTCGGTCTATTATCCGTCAAGTACGTGATACTCTTTAGAAACATGTTCGACTATCTTCGCAGTAAGAAAGGAGGGGGCTTTTGAAACGAGGCATCGTCTTTCACGCAGGTGATAAGACCATATGGCTCCACGAATCCCTGTTCACGACCTTCGTCATCGTGATCGTGCTCGGGATTCTCAGCTTGTATATTCACTCGAAAATCAAAAAAGCCGATTTCAAGGAAAAGCCCACGGGACTTCTGCACATCGTCGAGATCGCTGTCGAGGCGATCAACAATCTGACCGTGCAGACCATGGGCGAGCACAACATGGGGTTTGCGCCCTACATGCTCTCCTTGGGCGCGTTTTTAGTATGCGCCAATCTGTCCGGGCTTTTGGGCTTTGTACCGCCGACAAGCGACTACAATGTCACCCTGGCACTCGCTTTAATTACCTTTGCCATGATCCACTTCTTCTCCGTCAAGACCAAGGGGATCGGAGGCTACTTAAAGCAATACGCCGAGCCCATCGCCATCTTAACGCCCATTAATATTTTAGGAGAGCTGGCCAATCCCGTCTCTCTCAGTTTCCGTTTGTTCGGCAACATATTAAGCGGCATGTTAATCATGAGTCTGGTCTATCAGGGATTAGGTTTGATCTCAAAATTCATCATTCCCCTCGTCGCGTGGCCCCTACACGGCTATTTCGACGTATTCAGCGGCGTGTTGCAAACCTTTATCTTCCTCATGCTGTCCATGACCTACATTAACTCGGACATGGCGTCTCCGGAAGAAATCGCAGAGAGAAAAGCAAAAAAGCAGTCGTAACCATAGAAAGTGTATAGGGAGGAAAACACTATGCAAATCACCAGTGAAGCGTTCATCTTAGGTTGCTCGGCCATCGGCGCCGGTTTAGCAGTTATCGCAGGGATCGGCCCCGGGATCGGTCAAGGGTATGCGGCAGGTCAGGCGGCAGCTGCCGTAGGACGTCAACCGGAAGCGAAAGCGGACATCGTACAAACCATGCTCCTCGGTCAAGCCGTTGCGGAAACCACGGGTATTTACGGTCTGGTTATCGCTATTATCTTATTATTCGTAAAACCCTTATTAGGCTGATTAAAGGCGCAGAGAACCGAAAGGAGTTGTCCCTATGGAAATTTTTGTCGTGCCGGACATGTGGAATGTGTTGGCACAATGGGGCGCCACACTTATCCTGTTTCTCGTCATTCGCCACTTTGTCTATAAGCCGATGAACGAATTTTTGACAAAAAGGCAAAACAGTGTCGTCTCCGAAATTGAAGAGGCGGAGGAACTGTTGCATGAAGCGGAAGCGCTTCGCGACAAATACAAGGATAAATTACAGCAGGCCCGCAAAGAGGGGGCTGAAATCATCGAAGCCTCCAGAGAACGGGGCCGCGATCTGGAAAAATCCGCCGAGGAAGAAGCCAAGGCCCACGCGGCAAAGATCATCGACAAGGCGGAAAAAGACATCGCCCTGGAAAAGGCCCAAGCCTTAAAAGACGTGCGCGAAGAAACCGCCGATCTCGCCGTGATGATCGCGGAAAAACTGCTGCAAGACAATATTGACGCAAAAAATCAAGACGCATTGGTAGACGGCCTCATCGAAGACTTGGAGAAGAACCATGTATGATGAAGGCCTGAGCAAATACAGCATCGCTCTCTATGAAGTGCAGAAAGCATCCGGCGACGATCTGTTGGATTATCTGGACGATGTGCGGGAGGCATACAAAGACAAAGCCTTTCTCACCGCCCTGTCCCATCCGAAGCTTCGCCCGGAACAAAAACACGCGCTAATTAAAAAAGTGTTTGGCGACACATTGCCCGAGCCCTTGTTTAATTTGCTCTACGTCGTGGCCGATCACGGCCGCTCGAATCGCCTGGTGCGCATTTTAGACGCCTACGAAGACATGTGCTACGAGGCCAAAAACATCGAGCGGATCGTCGTCGTCGCGCCCATGCCCCTGTCCGACGGAAAAGTGGAAGCCATCCGAAAGGCCTACGGGAAAAACCGCCCGGGCCAAGTGGAGGTAAAGGTCGAAATCGATCCGAGCTTAATCGGCGGCGTGAAAATCATCACCGAAGACGGCGTCATCGACCGCAGCCTGTCGAGGCAGCTTGAGGATTTAGGGCGCAGCTTGAGAAGAAACGCATAGAGAGGTGAGACATGAATCTAAGATCAAAAGAGATCGGCGCCGTCATACGGGAGCAGATCAAAAACTATAATGTCGACTTGGTCATGGAAGATGTGGGCACCGTCATCGAGGTCGGCGACGGAATCGCCCGCATCTGGGGCCTGGAAGACGCCAAGGCCGGCGAATTAATCGAATTTCCCGGCGGCATTTACGGCATGGTCCAAAACCTGGAAGTTAACAATGTGGGCGTCGTCTTACTCGGCGACGGCGACATTAAAGAAGGGGACGAAGTCAAGGCCACGGGCAAAGTCGTGCAGGTACCCGTCGGCGAAGGCCTCTTGGGCCGCGTCGTCAACGCCCTGGGCGCGCCCATCGACGGCAAAGGCGACTACCCCTACGAAAAAACCATGCCCATCGAAAAAATCGCCCCCGGGGTTATTACGAGACAATCCGTCACCGAGCCCCTGCAAACGGGCACCAAGGCCATCGACGCCCTGTTCCCCATCGGCCGCGGCCAACGGGAACTGATCATCGGCGACAGGCAAACGGGCAAAACCGCCATTGCCATCGATGCCATCATTAATCAAAAAGACACCGACGTCATTTGTATCTACGTGGCCATCGGTCAAAAGACCTCCACCGTGGCACAAATCGTCGACACATTGGAACAACACGGAGCCATGGATCACACCATCGTCGTGGCGGCCACGGCGGCGGAACTTTCGCCGATCCAATACATCGCCCCCTACGCCGGGGTCACCATGGCGGAAGAATTTATGGCTCAGGGAAAAGACGTGCTCATCGTCTACGACGACCTGTCGAAACACGCCGTCGCCTACCGGACCATGAGTCTTCTTTTGCGTCGTCCGCCGGGACGTGAAGCATTCCCCGGCGACGTCTTCTACCTCCACTCCAGATTATTGGAGCGGGCGGCCCGCATGAGCGACGAATACGGCGGCGGATCCATTACGGCCCTGCCCATTATCGAAACCCAAGCCGGGGACATTTCCGCCTACATTCCCACCAATGTCATCTCCATTACCGACGGCCAAATCTTCCTGGAAACGGACCTGTTCTTCGCGGGGCAACGGCCGGCCATTAACACGGGCCTTTCCGTCTCCCGGGTCGGGGGCGCCGCCCAAACGAAGGCCATTAAAAACGTGTCCTCCACCATGAAATTGGATCTGGCCCAATACAGAGACCTGGCCTCCTTCGCTCAATTCGGCAGCGAACTGGACAAGGAAACCCAACGGACACTGGCTCAAGGGGAGCGGATGATGCGCATTTTGCGTCAACCCCAATACCGTCCCATGAAGCTGGAGCATCAAGTCTTGATCCTCTACGCCGTCACCAAGGGTTATCTCTTGGATGTGGAAGTGGACGATGTGTTGAATTTCGAAGAAGAGTACCTGCTCTATGTGGAAAATCACCATCCCGAACTCATTAAAGACTTGCGCGAGCAAAAGACCATGACCGATGCCATCGAAGACGCGATAAAAGCAAGCCTCGTCGAGTTTAAACAGACGCGATAGGAGGTTTTTATGGCATCTACGAGAGAAATTAAACGGCGCATTCGAGGCATAAACAGCATTTTGCAAATCACCAAGGCCATGGAGATGGTCTCCACGGCCAAGCTTCGTCGCGCCCGCATTCGACTTGCCAAAACCAGACCTTACTTCCAAACCGTCGTCGACGACATTCAAGGCATTCTCTCCATTATGGGAGAGGACCATCCCCTTCTGGCGAAGCGGGAAAAAGAAACCGTCCTCTACATCGTGCTCACCTCGGACAAGGGGCTGGCCGGCGGCTACAACGCCAATGTGCTGCGCCTGACCGAAAGCACCATTAAAGCGGACGGCTGCCGATCAAAACTGTTGGTGGTGGGCAACAAGGCCAAGGACTATTTCGATCGTCGCGATTACGACATCGTGAAAGCCTACACGGGCCTCAGCGAAAATCCGAGCTATTCCAACGCCCGGGATCTGGCTGCCGTAGCCATGGAGCTTTACGAAGAGAAAGAAGTGGACGCCATTCGCATCGTCTACACGAAATTTATCTCCACCATCAGCTACCAAGCCGGCGTCACCTCCATTTTGCCCTCCGAGGACTTAAAGGCCAAGGAAGATTCTCCCGCCCCTCGGACGCAAATCGAATTCGAGCCCTCGCCCGAATCGGTACTGGACTACCTGATCCCCATGTATGTGGAGACGGCGATCTTCGGTGCCCTCATCGAGGCGGCGGCCTCGGAACAGGGATCCCGACGGGTATCCATGGAAAATGCGTCGGACAATGCCCACGACATGATCGACGAACTGCAAACCAATTACAACCGCGCCAGACAAGCGGCGATTACCAATGAAATCACCGAAATCGTCTCGGCTGCGGATGCTGTGCAATAGGAAGAGGTATCGGTATGCATGAGAATATAGGAACCATCTGCCAGGTCATCGGGCCTGTTGTAGACATCCAATTCGAGCAGGATCACCTGCCGGATCTGTTAAACGCCATTAAAATTCAAAACGACGAGGAAGTCCTCACCGTGGAAGTGGCCCAACACATCGGCGACGACGTGGTGCGTTGCATCGCCCTGGGCGCCACCGACGGCCTGAAGCGGGGCATGGATGCGAAAGATACCGGCGCGGCGATTTCCGTTCCCGTAGGAAACGAAACCTTGGGCCGCATGTTCAACGTCCTCGGCCAGCCCATCGACGGCAAAGACGCCTTAAAGGGCGATGAAACCATGCCCATTCACAGAAAGGCCCCCACTTTCGAAGATCAGGACACGTCCAATGAAGTCTACGAAACGGGAATCAAGGTCATCGACCTCCTCTGCCCCTACGCCAAGGGCGGCAAGGTTGGCCTCTTCGGCGGGGCCGGCGTCGGCAAAACCGTGTTGATTCAAGAGCTGATCCACAACATCGCTCAGGAACACGGGGGGATTTCCGTCTTCACCGGCGTCGGCGAGCGCACCCGCGAAGGGAACGACCTTTACTACGAAATGATCGACTCCGGCGTCATCGACAAGACGGCCCTCGTCTTCGGTCAAATGAACGAACCGCCGGGAAGCCGGATGCGCGTCGCCTTGACGGGCCTCACCATGGCGGAATACTTCCGCGACGAAGCCGGCCAAGACGTGCTCTTATTTATCGACAATATCTACCGCTTTACCCAAGCGGGGAGTGAAGTCTCCGCCCTCTTGGGCCGCATGCCTTCCGCCGTCGGCTACCAACCGACTCTGGCCACGGAAATGGGCGCCCTTCAAGAGCGGATCACCTCCACGAAAAAAGGCTCCATCACCTCGGTGCAAGCCGTCTACGTTCCCGCCGACGACTTAACCGACCCGGCGCCTGCCACCACCTTTAACCACTTGGACGCCACCACGGTTTTATCGAGAAACATCGCCGGTATGGGGCTCTACCCCGCCGTGGATCCTTTGGACTCCACGAGCCGTATTCTCGATCCCAATGTGGTGGGCGAAGAACACTACGCCGTGGCGCGCAAGGTACAGGAAGTGCTTCAAGAGTACAAAGACCTGCAAGACATTATCGCCGTTTTGGGCCTGGAAGAATTGTCCGAAGATCAACGGATCACCGTAGCCCGGGCGCGGAAGGTGCAACGGTTCTTGTCGCAACCTTTCAGCGTCGCCAGCCAATTCACCGGCATCGACGGCAAGTACGTGCCCATCGAAGAGACGGTGCGCGGCTTTAAAGAAATCTTAGAAGGCAAGCACGACGAAGTGCCCGAATCCGCCTTCCTCTTTGTCGGCGGCATCGACGAAGTTTTGGAAAAAGCGGCGGCGGCCGAAAAAGAATCGGAAGCGTCGGAAACTTCGGAAGCTGCGCCGGAAAAAGACGAAGCGGAAGAAGGGGATGAACAATGATCGACCTGCGTCTGGTGACCCCTCACGCCGACGGCTTTGAAAAACAGGTGGACAAAGTCATCGTCCGCGGGATCTTAGGTGATTTGATGCTCATGGAAAACACGGCGCCCATCGTCACGCCCCTGGCCTACAACACCATGAAGGTCTATATGGATGGCGGCGTAAAAGTCGGCGTCGTTCACGGCGGCTACGTGTCCATGAAAGACAATGTGGCCACCGTGGCCACCACCGCCTTCGAGTGGACCTACGACATCGACGCCACGCGGGCGCAAAAGGCCAAGGACCGTGCCGAAGCGTGGCTGCGAGAGGCTGAGTCGAAGGGAGAAGACACCAGTCGCCAAAGCTACAAAGAAGCCAAGCTTTCCCTGCTGAGGGCCATTAACCGCTTAAATAATGCAGAAATCTGAAAAGAGAGCCGTCGGAGATCTCCGGCGGCTGTTTTTGTGGAAGAAGAAGCGGCAAAGGAAGAGGCGGGTTTGCCGAAAACGGGAAAATTCACAGATACTTTCTGAGAAATCCCCGCCGCCGCCCTTCTGGTACGGGCATTTGAGGCGTGCTATAATAAATTCGTAAACGATTCGCTTTCAGTACGGGATTTAGAGAAGAGGACAAGATGAATGACTTCGCGGATTTTACCAATCGCTTCAGAATAAAAAACTCCCTGCCCGGGGTGTTGACCACGTTGATTCTTTACGGCGTTCTGTTTCTTCTGCAGTTCGCCTTAATCTTTGCCGTGGGGCATTTTCTGAAAGAGCACGAAGACCTGCTTCAAGGGCTCTTCTTTGTCGTGGACTTGGGCGTCGGCCTGCACATCGTCAACGACAAACGAAACGACCCGGTGTACAAGGTGGCCTTTCTCTTTACCATGATCGTTTTGCCCATGTTCGGCGCCTTTCTCTACATCTTGAGCAAATGGGACATTATGCGCCGCTGGTTTTCGGAAAAATTCGAAACATCCAAGAAGAAAAACTTTACCTACTACCGCCAAGATCCGGAGATTCTGGAAGAGACCCGCATGGAAGATCCCCTCTTTTACAATACGGCGCGCTTTTTGTGGAATCAGGAAGATTTTCCCATTTACCGAAACGGGGAATGCGACTATTATCCCATTGGCGAAGTCTACTGGCGCCGCATGTTGGAAGAGCTTGAAAAGGCGGAAAAATTCATCTTCATGGAATACTTCATCGTCCAACAGGGGGAAATGTGGGACAGCATTTTAGATATACTGAAGCGCAAAGTCCAAGAGGGCGTGGAAGTGCGCCTTATGTACGACGGCACGGCGGTGCTTACGAAGCTCCCCCTCAAATACCCGAAGGCCATGGAAGAATTGGGCATTAAGACCAAGGTATTTAAGCCCATCGTGCCCATATTGAGCCTGTACCAAAACCACCGGGACCACCGAAAGATTTTGGTCATCGACAACAAGGTGGCCTTTACCGGCGGGATCAATTTAGCCGACGAGTACGTGAACCTGAAGGCCCCCTTCGGCCACTGGAAGGACACAGGGATTACGATCTACGGGGCAGCGGTGCGCAGCTTCACCAATATGTTTTTGGCCATGTGGGATGTGAACGCCGACGACCCGGAAAGTTTCCGGCCCTACATTATGCCCCCGGAAGAAGAATACAAAGGCAAGAAGACGGGCTACGTGATCCCCTTTGGCGACGACCCTTACGGCAAGAACCGCGTGGGCAAAGAGGTCTACAACGACATGGTGAATCAGGCGGTAAATTATCTGCACATTATGACGCCCTATTTGATTCTCGACGACGAAACCAAGAGCGATTTGATCCACCTGGCCCACACGGGGACCGATGTAAAAATCATTACGCCCCACATTCCCGACAAGAAAATCGTCTTTCGGGTGACCCGCAGCTACTATAAGGAGCTCATTCGAAACGGCGTAGAGATCTACGAATACACGCCGGGCTTTGTCCACGCGAAGAGCTTCGTTTCCGACGACCGAAAGGCCGTGGTGGGCACCATTAACTGCGATTACCGCTCCCTGTTTCTCCACTTCGAATGCGCCGCCTATTTTTACGACGAGGCCATGGCCCGGAAAGTGGAAGCGGACTTTCAGGAGACACTCAAAGAATGCACGCCCTTTACCATGGACATGTGCATGGAATTCAACTACTTCCAACGGGCCGCCGGCCGCGTGCTTCGCATCTTCGCCCCGATTATGTAGGAGGTATCTATGAAACTTTTACGCCTTATTGCCCAGGAGCTTAAGCAGGGGAAGGAGGCCTTTCGCCGCTTTCCTCTGTCCATGGCTTTTGCCGTCGTGGCCGCGATCTTTCAGTGCATCTGGCTCTACAGAAACGAAGCCACGGTGTTTAATGCCTCGCCCCTTCTCTTTTCCGCCGTCGCCGTCATCGGTTTTTTCGTTACCGCGGCGGCCTATTTGTATCTTGAAAGCGTGCGGGAAAAGGAAAATTTCCACGCCCTGCTTTTGGGCACCTGGTTGGGCGTGCTACTTTTTCTCGTGATCAGCGGCTTTCGCCTGGCCTCCATGGGAAAAGAAGGGGTGGACATTTACTTCGCCATGCCCACATGGGCCCTTTTCGCCGCCTCGGGGATCATGGTCTTTTGCGGCGGAAAGATCCACGACGAGCGCCGCTTTCCCGCCTACGTGCTGATTCTCACCATCGAAATCGCCGTGGCCTATCTCTACGCCTTCGTGCTCTTCGCGGCCATGTGCCTCTTGCTCGTCGGGGCCGATGTTTTATTGGGCGTGGTGGATTTTTCTACGGCGGTCATGTATCTGGCTACGATCTGCTTTATGCCCTTTATGGCGGCTATCTTTCTCTCCCGTCTAAGCGCTGTGGAAGGGGGACGGGCCCCCTACGGCGCGGGCATCCACGTGATCAACAATTTGTTTAACAATATTCTCGCGCCGGTTCTGGGCCTTTACGTCCTGCTCCTTTACCTGTACATGGCGAAGATTCTGTTTTTGCACGAACTGCCCACCACCAGCGTCGTGAACCTCATCCTTTGGCCCATGGCCCTGGCCGTCTTCGTGCTCTTTATGGTAGACCACAACCGGGACCGCACCGGCGCCTACTACTTCAGAAAAGCCATGCCTCCGGCGGCCCTGCCTCTTCTGGGCCTCATGTACTACGCCTGGTTTTTGCGGGTGCATCAATACGGCCTCACGGAAAATCGCTACATGATTTTTGCCCTGGGCCTGTGGGTGGCCTTCGCCATGGTCCACTTCATCGTTCAGAAGCGGGAGCTGCACATGATCCTCCCCATGACCTTGGTGGCCGTGCTCTTGGTCTCCGTCTTCGGCGGGCCCATCAGCGCCGACAGCGTGGCCTTTCGCTCCCAGAAAAAGCGCCTGGACCGCATCCTCGTCGCCAATCACATGTTAAAGGGCGGGGAAGTGGTGCCTTCCGGGAATCTTTCCGTGAAGGAAAAGCGGGAGATTCAGGAAATCGTCGAGTACCTGACCCGTCACCACGACGTGTCCCATGTGGCCTATTTGCGGGACGCCAATTCCTCGGAGGCCATGGAGCGCATCTACGGCTTTACGCCGGATAACGCCGGGCCGGTGACGGATCTAAATTACGCCATGGATATGGGAGAAGGCGTAGACATTTCGGGCTACGACAAGGCCTACTTTATCGACACCTACGGCGTCGGGGAACCGGAAGCTACCTCGGGCTTGAAGACCGAGCGGATCCGCGGTAGCGTCACCGTACATCTAAACGACGAGGATTCCGTGAACGTGGATCTGAAAGCTGTGCGCGAGAAGATCCGCATCTTGCGCCAAACCAAGGGCGAGATCGAGCCCGAGGACCTAACCATGGAAGGGGAAAGGAACCGCTGCGCTTACAAGATCTACATTACGGGCACGGTGTTTTTCTCCGCCCAAGGGGAAGTGGATCCGGATGCGGGAATCTCCCTGTGCGTTTTGGTTCGGGAGAAAGAAGGAGAGTAAGTTTCGGAAATACGAAAGGGAAGCATTATTTTGCGTGAATTCATCGAAGCCTTTGTCATGGTATTTATCGGCGAGATGGGAGACAAGTCGCAATTCTTGGCCCTGGCCTTCGCCACCACTTCCCCTACGCGAACGGTGCTGAGTGGGGTGAGCTTGGGGATCGGATTAAACCACGGTCTGGCCATCTTGGCTGCCGTCTTAATCGCCGGCGTCTTCAACAACCTCACCTTTTTGCAGATCATCGCCGGCATTCTGTTTTTATTCTTCGGCCTCTCGGCTCTGAAGATGGATTACGACGAAGAGGAAGAAGAAGCGGTGAAGGCCTCCTCCATGGGGCCGGTGCTCACCGTGGCCTCCGCCTTTTTCGTCGGCGAGCTGGGCGACAAGACCCAACTCATGGCCATGACCCTGGCCATGAACAGCGAGCGGCCGGCGGTGATTTTTCTCGCTACCGTCTCCTCCATGATTCTCGTCTCCCTCTTCGGCATCCTCGTGGGGAAATACGTGGGAAAGAAAATTCCCCAAGTGACGCTGAATTACTTTGCGGCCTTTCTCTTTCTCCTCTTCGGCACCCTGAAACTCTACGGCGCCGTGGACGCGGGCTTTAAGACGCCCTTTTGGATCATTCTCTACGCCCTCATCCTCGCCATCGCCGTGGTATATACCTTGATTCTGAATCAAAAGGCGCGGAAAAAACGGGACTCCCGCTACCTTTACGAAGCCTACAAGCGGGTGCGATCGGCGAAAACACCGGAAGAAGAGGCCGCCATCGCAAAAGAAATCGAAGCCATTACGGGGAAATACTTCGGCGAAGACATTCCCTTTATCGGCGACGTGCTGGCCCACGTGGAGCGCATCCACGGCGTGGACCCGGAAATATACGACGACATCAAAAAGCTGTGATCGGCAAGGGCCGCTCGCGGCTTTTTTCTTGCCGCAAAAAAGGAGGCGATCCGTGTCTTCAAAGAACATAGGGTATAATACAAGTAAGGAGGGCTTATGGGCAGTGATTATATTCCCGCAAACGGGATGCGTATTTTTCAGAAGAAGGGCGTCTTTTCCTTCAGCATGGATTCCGTGCTTCTCGCAGCCTACGGAAAGAGCCGAGGCCGCGTGCTGGATCTTGGCTGCGGCAGCGGCTATTTGGCTTTAATGGCCACGAAAGATGCCGAGGAAGTGGTGGCGGTGGATCGCTTGCAGGAAGCCGTGGAGCTGGTGGAAAAAAGCGCCGCGGCAAACGGCGTCGAAATCGAAACGGCGGTAGGGGATTTCAGGAATCTGGATCTTCCGCCATGTGATGTGATCTTTACGAATCCGCCATTTTACCGAGACAGTGTGAAAAACGAGGATGCGTCCATTTCCGCGGCGAAGCATTTGGATCCGGACATGCGCTGGTTTTACGAAGCCGCCCGCTTTTTAAAACCCGGGGGAAGGATCTACGGCATCGTGGACGTGGCCCGCTTTCAGGAAGTCATGGCGGATCTCACCGCGGCGAATGTGGCGATAAAGCGCATGCGCCCCGTTTATTGGAAGCAGGGCGAGGCCGCCCGGCGCATTCTCTTTGAAGGGGTCTCGGGCGGCGGTTGTTTTATGGTTCTGGAGCCCGCCCTCTATGTTTACGAGAAGGGCGCGTACAGCGAGGAGGTCGCAGGTTATTATGGCAGGTAAGGTGTATTTTTGTCCCACGCCCATCGGCAATTTGGAAGATATTACATTGAGGACCCTCAGGGTGCTGAAGGAAGCGGACGTGATTTTCGCGGAAGACACGCGGCATTCCCGGCCCCTTTTGAATCACTACGCCATTGCCACGCCCATGGAAAGCTACCACAAGTTTAACGAGGCGGAAAAAATCGCCGCCATTTTGGCGCGGCTGGATAACGGCGAAGATGTGGCGGTCATATCCGACGCCGGGATGCCCGGAGTGTCCGATCCCGGTGCCGTGCTCATGACGGCCCTTTTAAAAGAGGGAAGACCTTACGAGGTGCTCCCCGGGGCCTGCGCCCACGTGAGCGCGTCGGTGATCGCCAATTTGGAGGAGGGCCGCTATCTGTTTTGGGGCTTTTTGCCGCAAAAACACGGCGCTCGGGTGAAGACTCTGGAAAGTTTAAAGGATCTCCCCGTGCCGGTGATTTTCTACGAAGCGCCCCATCGCATCGAGAAATTCGCCCAAGATGTCATGGAGGCCATGGGTAATCGGGTGCTGATTTTTGTGCGGGAGATTTCAAAGATGTACGAGGAGCGCATCGAAACCACCGTGGAAGATTTTCTCGCCAATATTGAGGACTATACGATCAAGGGGGAATTTGCCGTGGTCTTAATGCCCCGGCGGGAGGAAGAGACCGTGGACATTCTCTCGGCTCTGAAGGAAAAGATCGACGAAGGCATGAGCCCTTCCAAGGCGGCGAAGGTGGTGGCCAAGGAGTGGAATCTGCCGAAGAATGTGGTGTATAAGGAGAGTTTGAAGCTTTGAATCAAGAAGATCTGCTGGCCTTTCGTCGGGAAATCGACGCGCTGAGCGAGGCATTAAAGACGAAGTACGATCCCCTGTTTCAAAAGTCCGGGGCGGAATTTAAAAAGGATCTCACGAAAGACGTGGGCATCATTCATAAGCTGGAGCCCTTAAGCGAGGCGGAGCTTCAAAAGGTGGGCCCTGTGGCCGGCGTGGACGGCTCGGTCATTCGCCAAGGCGGCGCCTATCCCCACTACGTGGAATTTTATCAGGGCCTGGCTTTGAGCATGCAGAAGAAAGAGCGGCGCATTCGCCGCATCTACACGCCCCTTCTCGCGGGAGACGACGCCGTGAGCGCGGAAAAGCTCCACGACCGCTACCTGGCCGAGGTGGAGCTTGAGGCGGCTATGGCCTTGGTGGAAGAGGAAGACGTGGCGGTCCTCATGATGGACGGGGGCCTTTTGCGCTACGCCATCAACTCCCCCGCGAAGTGGGAGGAGCTGAGGGGGCTATGCCTCGCCGAAAATACTCTTCTCGTCGGCGCCATCAAAGATATAAAGACAAGAGACATCGCCCGGCGCATGGGCCGAGGCCGGGATTTTTACGACCGAGAATACTTGGCCGGCAAGCTGGATGTGGGGGAACTCTTGATTCTCGCAGAGGATGAGGACGAGGAGGAAAAGGGAAAGACCGCCGCAGGCCTGGTGGGAGCCTTCTACCGCCCCACCCGTCACTGGGAAGTGGTGGGGATGGACGTGCTCACTGAACAAAAAGACGCGCTGAATTTTCTCGCCCGCCTTCTCTTTACCCTGACGCCGAAAAACGGCCGCGGCGTGCCCTTTTGGATCGACATCGTGGACAGGGAAGTGAAGGTAAAGCAGAAGGAAGTGCGCCTGATTTTGGAAGAGGCCATGGACCGCGAGATGATGGAGCGATTTTTCGTATCGGAAAGAGATCGGAGAGTGTGATGCAAATAAAAGTCGTGGGATTAACCAATCCCAGAGAAGTGACCGTAGGGAGTCGGGATCATAATTTCCGGGTGGCGGAATTTTTAATGATCGAAGATCCGGTACAGGGGGCGATCCTCGGGGAAGTGGTGGAAGCCGAGACGTACAATCGCTTTATTCCCATGGACGTGGGCGGCGATTTCGTGGACGACGGGGTGCTCGCCTCTTTGCGGCAATTGGGCTACGACATTCACAACGAAACCATTTACGTGGCCAAGGTGCGCTTTTTGCACGAGGCCCCCTACCCGCCCCTGACGGGCTCCGATGCAAGACCGCCGAAATTTTCAGAGATCAAGAGCCTCCTCGTGCCAACATCCCCCGATGAAGGCTTGGTGCTCGGGGCGATCCGCCACACGGATTACCTTTACGATGCCATGGAAGACAATCTCAAGGGACTTTTTACGCTTTACGAAGACGGGGCGCAGCTTCCTCAAAAGGACGTGCCCTATGTTCTGGATCTTCGGGCCATGCACCAATATCCCCACATGGGGATATTCGGCGGCAGCGGCAGCGGGAAATCCTTCGGCATGCGGGTGCTTTTGGAAGAGCTTATGGAGAAAAACATCCCCGGCGTGGTTTTGGATCCCCACTACGAAATGGATTTTTCCAATGCAGCGGAAGGGGGAAAGAGCTACGAAAAAAGCCACCGACGCTTTCAAATCGGCGTGGACATCGGCATCGACTTTAACTCCCTCACCGGCGGCGATTTAAAGACCATCCTAAACGCCGTGTCGGAACTTTCCGAGGCCATGAAGAGCACGGTGGATCTCTTGTTTAAAATCGACAAGGGCCTCACCGGCTTTACGACGGTGCTCGAGGATTTAATCGAGGGCCACGAAGCCGGATCCGTGGACAAGATTCGCGAGATGACCATGGTGCCTTCGCCGGATCAGAAAAAGTGGCAGCGGATTCAAAGCCGCTACGAGCGCTTTGGTAAAGCCACCAACATTTCTTCCCTGCGTGGGATTTTGTGGCGGCTCAAGAGCGTGGAGCGAGACGGCCTTTTCCGCGGCGACTCGAGGCCCGTGGAAGAGGCGATCTTCGAAGGGAAGCTCGCCGTGATTCAAGGCTCGGTGAAGCTTATCCAAATGTATGCCACTTATCTCATTCGCAATCTCTACAAAAAGCGCCGGGACTATAAGGACGCCCAATTCGTGCAGCCCGCAGGCGGCGATTACTTCCCGCCCTTTTTCGTGGTCACCGACGAGAGCCACACCTTCGCCCCGAAGGGCATCCCCGCCCCGTCGAAGAGCGTGCTTCGTGAAATCGCCCAGGAAGGGCGGAAGTACGGCGTGTTTTTGATCCTGGCCACCCAGCGGCCCACCCTTTTGGACGACACCATCACCGCCCAGCTCAACTGCAAGATGATCTACCGCACCGTGCGGGCCCAGGACATCGACACCATTCAGGGCGAGACGGACATTAGCGTGGAAGAATCCCGGCGCCTGCCTTATTTGCAAACCGGCGACGTGTTTATTTCCTCCTCCCACTTGGGCCGCACCACCTTCGCCCGCATTCGCATGGCGAGAACCACCTCGCCCCACACGGAAAATCCCTTCGACGAATTGAAAAAGGTGAAGACCGCCTCCCAAGACCGGCTCTTAAAGGCGGCGGCGGATTTCTTCCCCATTTCCGCGGCGAGCAATATTCTCTCCATCTTGCCGGAGCTGGAGAAGCGGGGCCTGCCCTTTACGCGGGAAGGGCTCATTAGTGCCTTGGATCAGTTGGCGGAGGAGGGAAAGATTAAGCGCAGCGTGGACTTTTTAGGAAACAGCAGATACGAGGCGATTCAATGAAATACAGCTACGACGATGTGGACGATGTGGCGGCCTATCTGTTTCACTGCGGAGAAAATGCCGAGAGCTACGGGCTTTTCGGCCCCCACCGAAGGGACGGGGGGATTTCATTTACCCTCTACGCCCCGCGTGCGGAGAAAGCGGAATTTGCCGCCGCATCCAACGATTGGCAGGGCCTTCCCATGAAGCGGGATACGGCCACGGGCCTCTTTCAAATTACGGCGGATGTACCGGAAGGGGACAGCTACAAATTTAAAATCTTGGGCCCGAACGGCTGGATGTGGAAGGCGGATCCCTTCGCCTTCAGCTCGGAAAAAATTCCCGGCACCGCCTCCGTGGCCGTGCCCCTGGAAGCCATTCCCGAAGGCGAGATTTTGGCCCCGCCCCTTTACTCCGTTTACGAATGCCATTTGGGCAGCTGGATGCGCTCAGAAGACGACGATTTTTTAAACTACCGGGAGCTCGCCCACAAGCTCATCGACTACGTGAAGGAAATGAATTTTTCCCACGTGGAGCTTTTGCCCATTATGGAGCATCCCTACGACGGCAGCTGGGGCTATCAGGTGACGGGCTTTTTCTCCGCCACGGGCCGCTACGGCAGCCCGCAGGATTTCGCCTACTTCATTCGCTACGCCCACGAGCAGGGCATCGGCGTGATTTTGGATTGGCCCTGCGCCCACTTCTGCAAAGACGAACAGGGGCTCAGGTATTTCGACGGAACGCCCACCTACGAATCCGATGCCCCCCATTTTGCGGAAAACCGCATTTGGGACACCATGGCCTTCGACTTTACCAAGCCCCACGTGCGGAGCTTTCTCTACTCCTCCGCCGATTACTTCGCCCGCCTGGGCATCGACGGCATTCGCGTGGACGCCGTGAGCTACATGCTCTACAAGGGCTTCGGCGAAGAGGCCACGGACACGAAGGACCCCGCCAATGTGCGGGAAGAGAGCCTCTACTTTTTGAAAGAGCTCGTGGGCCGCATAAAGGCCCGCCACCCGAAGCTTTTAATGATCGCTGAGGAATCGGAAGACTTCCCGGGCCTTACGGCACCTCAGGCATCCGGCGGCGTGGGCTTCGACCGAAAGTGGAACATGGGCTGGATGCACGACACATTGAAATACATGGAGATGGATCCCGTTTACAGAAAATACCACCACGACGCCCTCACCTTCCCCATGGTCTATGCCTTTAACGAAAGGTACATCCTGCCCTTTTCCCACGACGAAGTGGTCCACGGAAAAAAGAGCATGTTGAATAAAATGTACGGCAGCTACGAGGAAAAATTCGCCCAGCTGCGGCTCCTCTACCTCTACATGGTGGCCCAGCCCGGAGAGAAGCTGCTCTTTATGGGCCAGGAATTCGGCCAGTTCAAGGAATGGGTGGATCACGAGGAATTGGAATGGTTTTTATTAAACTACGACAGCCACAAAAGCCTCAAGGAATTTGTTCAATCGCTCCTTAAAATTCACAGAGAGCATCCGGCCCTCTCCCGTCCCCTTCCCGCCTACGAGGGCTTCAAGTGGCAGGCCGTGGACAAAAAAGAAACATCGTCCATCGCCTTTTCCCGCATCGCAAAAGAGGAAGAGATTCTCGTGGCCTGTAATTTCACGCCGGCGGAGACCACCCTCCGCTTGCCCCTGGATGGGACATACCTGCGCCTCTTCGACACCCACATGAAAAAAGAAGACCTCACGGCGAAGGATGGGTATTTATTGATTAAGCTATCGCCTTACGAAGGCAGTTACTTTATGAAAGCGTAAGGAGGCATTATGGACATTCAAAACGATGTATTGGCCCTTTTATTGGCAGGGGGACAAGGTTCCCGCCTGAAAGAGCTCACCAAGCACACGGCGAAACCGGCGGTGCCCTACGGCGGAAAGTACCGCATCATCGACTTCGCCCTATCCAACGCCGCCAACTCCGGCATTCCCACCATCGCCATACTGACTCAGTACAAGCCCCTGCAGCTCAACGAACACTTGGGCATCGGCGAGCCCTGGGACTACAACCACGCCCCGGCGGGGATGAAAATCCTCTCCCCCTACGCCTCGGAAGAAGGGGGCCGCTGGTTTACGGGAACGGCCAATGCCATTTACGAAAATCTCGACTACATCGACTCGGTGAATCCTCGCTACGTGGTGATTTTGTCGGGCGACCACATTTATAAGATGGACTACATGGCCATGGTGAAAGAACACGTGGCCAAAGGCGCCGACGGCACCATTTCCGTCATCGAAGTGCCTTGGGAAGATGCGCCGCGCTTCGGCATCGTCAACATCGACGAAGGCAGTCGCATCGAGGAATTCGACGAAAAGCCCGAGCAGCCGAAAAACAACATGGCCTCCATGGGGATCTACGTCTTTACCTGGAAGGTGCTGAGGGATTACTTAATCGCCGATGAAAAGCAAGGCGAGAGCGATCACGACTTCGGCAAAAACATCCTGCCCACCATGTTGAGGGAAGGGCGACGGCTTTTCGCCTACCGCTTCGACGGCTACTGGAAAGACGTGGGCACCGTGCGCAGCTACTGGGAAAGCAATTTGGATCTTCTGAACCGAAAAAACAGCCTGCGCCTCTTGGACGGCGACTGGCGCATCTACACCAACAACGCTAACTTGCCGCCCCATCGCATCGGCAAAGAGGCCAAGATTTCCGAGGCCCTCATTAACGAAGCCTGCGAAATCTACGGCGATGTGACGAAATGCGTTCTCTTTTCCGGCGTCCGCATCGAGGAAGGGGCCACGGTGATCAATTCCGTGCTTCAATCCAATGTGGTGGTGAAATCCGGCGCACGGGTGGAAAACGCCATCGTCATGGAAAATATTACCGTTGAGGGAGATCAGGTCATCGGCGACAGCGCCACGGTGAGCTTGGTTTCCGACGACGGCATACGAGTGGAATAGGAGGGACTTATGTATTCGACACTGGGAATTATTGCGCCGACCTACGACGATTCGGCCTTCGACAGCTTGACCCGCTCCAGAAATATATCCATGTTGCCCTATGGCTGCCGCTACCGTCTCATCGATTTGCCCCTTTCTAATATGACCGCCCACGGCATTCGCTCCGTGGCCGTCTACACGGGAAAAAAGATCCGCTCCTACATGGACCATTTGAACATGGGGGTGCCGTGGAATTTAAATCGCCGCTTCAACGGTCTGTTTCTCTTTCCGCCCACGATCAGCGAAGACGAGCTGAACAAGTACGGGGAAATGGCGGAATTTCAATCCACCGCCAACTTCTACGAGCGGGCCAAGGAAGAGTACGTCCTCTACATGCGCCCGGGGATTTTGACGAAAGTGGACCTCACCGCCCTTCAGGAAAAACTTCTCGCCGAAGATGCCGACGCCGCCGTGGTCTACAAGCAGGTGGAAGACGAGGCCATGGCCTACGCCGGGGCACAGAGCTTGTTCTTTAACGAAGAGGGCGGCCTGGAAAACTTGGGCTACCACTTCGGCAGCGACAAAACCGTGAGCCTCTACATGAACATGATTCTTCTGAAAAAAGACATCTTCACCCTTTTGGTGCGAAAGGCCCTGGAGCGCGGAGACATCTCCACCATGGAAGATGTGCTCTTCAATTACAAGAAGAAACTCCGCATTATCGGCTACGAATACGAGGGCCTCTTCGAAAAAATCGACAGTGTGAAATCCTATTACGACGCCAATATGCGTCTTTTGGATCCCGACTACTTCGACGAAATTTTTTACGAAGGCGGCCGGGTCTACACCAAGACCAAGGACGAACCCTCCACCTTCTACACGAAAACCGGCGAGTCCGTCAACTCCCTTTCCGCTAACGGGGCCTTTATCGACGGCTCCGTCACCAACTCCCTGATCTTCCGCGGCGTGGTCATCGAAGAAGGAGCCGTGGTGAAAAATTCCATTATTATGCAGAAGTGCCGCATCGAAAAAGACGCCGTGGTGGTCAATGCCATTTTGGACAAAAACGTCGTCGTCGGCGAAGGAGAACACCTTATCGGCTCCGCTCAATCCCCCTACGTCCTGGAAAAGAATTTGAAAATCGGTGAAAGCCGATGAACATCGTCTATTGCGCAGGGGAAGTGCACCCCTATTTAAAGACCGGAGGCCTGGCCGATGTCATGGGGGCTCTTCCGGGGGCCGTGAAAGGGCCCGGGGATTCTGTGTCGGTGATTATGCCCCTTTACGGGCAGATTCCCGAGAAATACAAGGCCGCCATGGACTACATGGGCTTCGACTACATCCACATGGGCGGCGCGGACATGTACATGGGCGTCCTGCATCTCAAAGAAAAGGGCGTGGATTACTACTTTATCGACGACCGGGATATGTTTTTCAGAGACAAAGTCTACGGGGAAGACGACGACGGCTACCGCTTCGCCTTTTTCTCCAAGGCCTGCGTGCGGCTCATGGCCTATTTAGACATGGTGCCCGACGTGGTTCACGCCAACGACTGGCACACGGGCCTCGTGCCCCTTTACGTGAAGGATTTCGCCAAGGGAGATCCGCGCTTTTCGAAGACCGCCACGGTTTTCACCATTCACAACATAAACTACCAAGGCGTCTTCGACGAGGCCGTCTTTTCCTACGCCGATTTAAGTCGGGAGTACTTTACGGAAGAGGGCGTGAAGTATTACGACGGGGTGAATTTTATGAAGGCGGGGATTCAATTTGCCGACGCCGTGACCACCGTGTCGAAAACCTACGCCCGAGAGCTGGAAGATCCCGCCTACGGATTGGACATGGCCGGGCTCATTCGCCGCCACAAAGACAAAATGGCGGGGATACAAAACGGCATCGACACCGAGGAATACGATCCGGCGACGGATCCTTTGATCGTGAAAAATTACGACGGGGAGAATTTGGAACAGAAGGCGGAAAACAAAAAGGCCCTGAAGGAAGAATACGGCTTGGTGCCCGGGAATCGCCCCCTCTTTACCATCGTGAGCCGCCTCGTGGACATTAAGGGCATGGATTTGGTTTTGGACGCGGCGGAAGAGCTGCTGAAAAAAGATCTGGACCTTCTCGTGGTGGGCACGGGGGATGCGCGCATCGAAGAGGGTTTTCGCGCCCTGGCCTGGATCCATGACAACTGCGCCGTGCATATCGCCTTCGATTCCGCGGCGAGCCATCGCATCTACGCCGGCGGGGATTTCTTCCTCATGCCTTCTCTGACGGAGCCCTGCGGCCTGGCCCAAATGATCGCCATGACCTACGGCAATCTTCCCGTCGTGCGGGAAACCGGCGGCTTGGCGGACACGGTAATTCCCTTCGACGAAGCGGGGCGTGGCGGCGGCTACACATTTAAGCGGACGGAGGCATGGGATCTTTTAAATGCCGTAGACCGGGCATTGGCCGATTACCACAGGCCTGTGGACGCGCTCCACCGAAAAAGCGCCATGGCCCAAGATTTCAGCTGGAAGAGATCTGCGGCGGCCTACCGCGAACTCTATACATCTACGAGGGAAAAGAAATGAGTGCCCTGGAAGATGCCCTGGCGCGGAAAATCGAAAAAGCCATAAAAAGTGACGTGGAAAAGTTAAAGGCCCGGCTCGCCGAAAAGCGGCAAGGGATTCGAAAAAAAGAATGGGGTTATCCCAATCCCGAGGCCGTCGTGGTCGGCTGCGATGAGGAAAAAATCGAGAGCCTGAAAAAAAGCGCCCGCGCTCTCTACGATGCCCTGAAAAAGCGTCCCACTCTGGACGTGCCCGACGTGGTCGTGGCGGCGGAAGGGGCGGAAGATGAAGAGATCAATCGGGATCTTGCCGCCGGGCACAAAATAAAAGTCGTGCCGGAAGATGTGCTGCCGGATATTTACCTTACGGACGATCCCTATCGGGCGGCGGCTATGGCGGCCATGGGGGCTTCAGTGGTAAAAGATGTGAATCTTTTCCGCGACCTGCGGCGCTTCAGAAAAGAAGAAGAGGAGGCCCCCGACGTGGGCTACGAATTTCACGTCTACGCCCCGGAAAAAGAAGCCATGGCCCTCTACCTTTACGAGGATGAATTTACCATGGACCGGATCCGCATCTCCATGGAAAAGCGGGAAGACACCTTTTACGTCCAGATTCCCATGGCGCGCCTCCCTGTCTACTACAATTTCGGCGACGGCGAAGAAGAATTCGTGGATCCCTATGCCAAGGCCCTTTCGCTGAACGGCAGGCGGGGCTACGCCTTCGACGGCATCGAAAGCTATTTCTCCGAGGACTACGTGGAGAAGAAAGAACATCCCGTGATCTACGAACTTCACGTAAAGGACTTTACCTACGAGCTGGAGACAGAGGCTTCGCCGGGCACCTTCTGCGCCCTGGCGGATTCCATAACCGTTGAGGGTACGCCGGTGGGCTTCGATCATTTGAAAAATCTCGGCGTGGACTACATCCACCTCATGCCCGTGCACAATTACCTCACGGTCTTCGAAGAGGCCGAATCGAAACGAGACGAGGCCAATTACAATTGGGGCTACGATCCCGACCACTACTTCGCCCTCGAAAACAGCTATGCCGAAAACTCCGCCGATCCCGCATCGGCCCTCACGGGCTTTGGGGAGCTGATTCGCGCCGCCCACGCCGCCGGCATCGGCGTCGTCATGGACGTGGTGTACAATCATTTGTACCTGGGAGAAAAATCCTCCGTGGCCCGCTTAAATCCTTATGCCGTGCGCCGCTTCGAAGACGGCACACTTTCAAACGGCAGCGGCACGGGCACGGAAGTGGCCACGGAAGAGCCCCACATGAGAAAACTGATTTTAGACAGCATCGAGTACTTTCAAAAACTCGGCGTGGACGGCTTTCGCTTCGATCTTTGCGGCCTGATGGACGACGAGACCATGGCCGAAATCGAGGACGCCGTCTACGAAAGAAATCCCAATGCCCTTCTCTACGGCGAGCCCTGGATGGCCGCTGAAAGCGCACTGGACGAATCCCTGCGGTTGAAGACCGAGGATAGGGCCACGGCCTTTTTCGACGACGATTACCGAAACGGCTTGAGAGGCGACAGCTTTTCAAAGACCATGGGCTGGATCGGCGGCGATTTTTCCGCCCAAGATCACCTCATGAGCGCCCTTTCGGGGGGCGGCAAGCACGCAAACAACCTGGCCTACTTCTCCTGCCACGACGACCTCGTCCTCGGGGACTTTCTGGACGAGGCCATGGACGCATCGGAAGAAGATAAAGAGCGGGTCGCCAAGCTGGCCTTCGCCGTGCTCCTCTTAACCCCGGGCCCCGTGCTCTTCACAGAAGGCGACGAATACCTGCGTCGCCGCTACAAAGAAAATCCCTACAACGGCCCCGCATCCGCCGTGGCCCTTCATTGGGAAGAACTTCTTGCGAAAAAAAGTTTGGCGAGTTATGTCAAAGATCTTATCGAGCTCCGGCACAAGACGGATCTTTCTCGACACGAAATTTTGGGCGAAGAGGCGGGATTTATCCTTATAAAAAATGAAGGCCGCATCTTTGCCGTCAACGGCACCGACGAGGCGAAAGAGATAAAGGGCTTGGATGAAAGAGAATACAAAATCATCTTCGGCGAAAAAGGAAAAACCGAGGAGGCACTTCACGAAGCCATTGTCCCTGGGAAAAGCTTCATTGTAATAGAATAGAAGTCGAATAAACGGGCATCATTCGGTGCTCGTTTTTTGATTTTTAATATAAAAAAAGCGCCCCGCGGGACGCTTTTTCATTTTCTAAGGAGTCGTATGTGGCTCGATTAGAAACCGAGCTTTGCCATGCCTTGGTCTTGAACTTCCTTCAATGCCTTGTAGGAAGTTTGCATTTGTTCTTGTTCCTTTTCGTTCAAGGGAACTTCGATTACTTTTTGGATGCCGCTTCGGCTCAGAACGACGGGGGTGCCCATGTAGATGTCTTCGCAGCCGTATTCGCCTTCAAGGTAAGCGCCCACGGTAATAATGGAGTGGGAGTCTTCGATAATGATGCGGCAGATCTTTGCAAGGACCGTGGCGACGCCATAGTAGGTCGCGCCTTTGGCGTCGATAATGTGGTAAGCCTTGTCGCGAACGTCGGTGTAGATTTTCTTCTTGGCTCCTTCGATGTCATCGGTTTTGTCGGCGAGCCATTCGTCGATGTGGCGGCCGCCGATGGAAGCTTGGCTCCATAAGGGGAAGGAGGTGTCGCCGTGTTCGCCCATGATGCTGGCGGAAACGTCGCGGGGATCAAGATCCAGGTAGCGAGCGATTTCGTCGCAGAAGCGAGCGGAGTCTAAGGACGTACCGGAAGAGATAACGCGTTCTTTCGGGAAGCCGGAGATTTTGAGTACGGCGTAGGTCAAGATGTCCACCGGGTTGGCGGCGACGAGGAAGATGCCGTTGAAGCCGGATTCCATGATTTGTTCCACGACATCTTTCACGATGGCCAGGTTCTTGTGAACGAGGTCCAAGCGGGTTTCGCCGGGTTTTTGGGGTGCGCCTGCGGTAAGTACGACGATGTCCGCATCGGAGCAGTCGCTGTATTCGGCGGCGTAAATGGTTTTTGCGGAGTTGTAGGTCAAGGCGGCGGTTAAGTCCATGGCGTCGCCTTGGGCCTTTCTCGTGTTCACGTCGATGATGCCCAGTTCGCGGCCCAGGCCCTTTAAGGTCATGGCGAATGCGAAGGAAGAGCCGACGGAACCGTCGCCGACGAGAATTACTTTTGCGTTCGGGTTTTGAATCATATTGCTCATGTGAAGAACCTCCTGAATCGTTATTATCTTTTCAATTAATTTTTATTATAGACGGCGAAAGGCAAAAAGGGAAGGGGAAAAACGGAAAATTTACTTTTCGGGAGAAATAATAAGGTCGACAAAATAATAAATAAAAAATGGGTAATAATCACGTAAATTAAGGGAAAAATGCAAAGTACAATGTCGATAAATTTTTTCCGAACGATGGATTTTGTATTTATGAAGTGAAAAAAGGGAAATAATAAATGGGGCGCCTTCGAGAAAAAGTTTTCTTTTTGTCTTCGGATTCCGCGGTTTTTATAAAAAAGACCGCTTAAATTCAAGGTCGTGGGGTAACTTCTTAATACATGATTTGGGAACGGGCGAAAATAATCGGGAAATTTTGTATTTTTTCGAAAAAACAAAAGGTGGAATGCCTTTACAACGGTAAAAGCCTGTGCTATAGTAAAACTATACACAAGAGGTGCAGTTTTCTGTACCGGCTTATTCTCGGCCGTTCGTATCCATTGTCGTCTCTGTCATTGATTGCAAGGAGGAAATATGTTATTTAAAACCAATGAAGCGCACGAGGCGCTTAGAAAGAAAGTTCGCGAGTTCGCGGAAACCGTTGTCGCACCGGTCGCTTTTGAGCTTGACCGCGAAAACAAATTCCCGGAAGATATCGTCGCCCAAATGGCTGATTTAGGCATTATGGGTCTTCCCACCGCCGAAGAATACGGCGGCGCAGGAGCCGATGTCATTTCCTACGCCATTGCCGTAGAAGAACTGGCTCGCGTGGATGGCGGCGTCGGCGTTATTTTATCGGCGCACACCTCCTTGGGTACTTATCCCATCGATCACTTCGGAACGGAAGAGCAAAAACAAAAATATCTGCTTCCCTTGGCAAAGGGCGAAAAGCTCGGCGCCTTCGGCTTGACGGAAACCAATGCCGGATCCGACGCCGGTGAAACGGAAACCACCGCTGTTTTAGACGGAGATCACTACATTTTAAACGGCCAAAAGATTTTCATCACCAATGCGCCTGCCGCAGACACTTACGTCGTCTTTGCCGTTACCACACCGGGCATCGGCACCCACGGCATCAGTGCCTTTATCGTAGAAAAAGATTTCGAAGGCTTCACCTTTTCCGATCACTACGACAAATTGGGCATTCGTTCCTCCACCACGGCGGAACTTCACTTCAACAATGTCCGCGTACCGAAAGAAAACCTCTTAGGTAAAGAAGGCAAGGGCTTCAACATCGCCATGGCCACCTTGGACGGCGGCCGCATCGGCATCGCCGCACAAGCTTTAGGTATCGCTCAAGGGGCTTACGAACACGCCCTGGCTTATTCCAAGGAACGGATTCAATTCGGTCAACCCTTGGCAGCCAATCAAGGCATTTCCTTTAAGCTCGCCGACATGTACACGAAGATCGACGCCGCACGTCTCTTAGTCTATCGTGCAGCTGAAATGAAGACCAACGGCGAACGCTATGGCCTCCAAGCAGCTGAAGCGAAGATGTTTGCCTCAGACATCGCCCTCGAAGTGGTCAACGACGCCCTGCAAATTTACGGCGGCAGCGGCTTCATGAAGGGCATGGAAGTTGAACGCGCTTACAGAGATGCGAAGATTACCACCATCTACGAAGGTACCAACGAAATTCAACGCGTCGTCATCGCAGCCAATATTATCGGCAAGGCCGCACGTTCTTCCGGCGGCGGCAAGAAGAAAGCGGGCAAAGGCCCCATCACCGGCGTGCGCAAGAAAGAAATTTTCGACAGCGACAATCAAGAAGAAAACGTCAAGAACCTCATCGCCGCTCTGGAAAAAGACGGTTACGACTTCAGCGTCGGCATCGACTTGATGACGCCCATCGTCGACTCCGAACGGGTGGTCTCCATGGGTAAAGGCTTTAACGGAAACAAAGAACTGGCCGAAGATTTGGCACGCGCATTCGGCGCCGCCATCGGTTCTTCCCGTCCCGTCGCAGAAACCGACAAGGTTCTTCCTATCGAACGTTACGTCGGTATGTCCGGTCAAAAATTCCGCGGCAACCTTTATGTAGCCTGCGGTATCTCCGGTGCCGGCCAACACTTGAAGGGCATTAAAGACGCCGCCACCATCGTGGCCATTAACAATGCCCCCAACGCCATGATCTTCAAAAACTGCGACTACGGCATCGTCGGCGACATCGAAGAAGTTGCGCCTCTGATTATCGAAGCACTGGGTACGGAAGGCAAGGGCGAAGCACCTGAAATGGTCAAGATGAAACGTTCCAAACCGAGAAAGACTGCACCGAAGGACGACATCTACGTCTGCCAAGGCTGCGGCTACGAATACAATCCCGAACGCGGCGACGAAGAAAGCGAAATCGAAGAAGGAACGCCCTTCGACAAATTGCCTGAAGAATACATCTGCCCGAAATGCGGCGAAGAAAAAGACAATTTCATCAAGGTCGATTTCCCCGAAGACCGTACCTTTAAATAAGCATTAGGAGGTAAGTAATGTATACCGTAAGAAAAGTAACCGAAGATTTATACTGGGTAGGCGCCAACGAACACCGCCTGCACCTGTTTGAAAATATTCACCCGATTCCCCGCGGCGTCAGCTACAACTCCTATCTGCTCATGGACGAAAAAACCGTCCTCTTCGATACGGTAGACTGGGCTGTATGCCGGGAATTCTTAAACAACATCGAACACGTCTTGGACGGCAGAGATCTGGACTATGTAATCATCAATCACTTGGAACCGGACCACGCCGCATCCCTGGACGAAGTGTTGATTCGCTACCCCAACGCCAAAGTCATTTCCAACGAACGGGCCTTCATGATGATGCGCCAATTCGGATTTGACGTCGACGGCAAGGAAATCGAAGTAGCCGAAGGAGACGCCATGAGCTTCGGTCAACACGAAATTACCTGGGTCGCAGCGCCCATGGTTCACTGGCCTGAAGCCATGGTCAGCTTCGATACCACCAACGGCGTCCTCTTCTCCGCCGACGCTTTCGGATCCTTCGGCGCATTGGACGGCAAGCTCTTTGCCGATGAAGTGAACTTCGATCGCGATTGGATCGACGACGCCCGCCGCTACCTGACCAACATCGTCGGTAAGTACGGCCCCCACGTTCAAGACCTTCTGAAAAAAGCCGGCACCATCGACATTAAGATGATCTGCCCCTTGCACGGACCGGTCTGGAGAGAAGATCTGGGCTACTTCATCGAAAAATACGACAAATGGTCCCGCTACGAACCGGAAGAAGACGGCGTGCTCTTGGTTTACGCCTCCATGTACGGCAACACGGAATACGCCGCACAATGCCTGGCTACCAAGCTTTGCGAACGGGGCATGACCAACATCCACATGTACGACGTGTCCAAAACCCACGTCAGCTACCTGGTATCGGAAGCTTTCCGCCTGAGCCACATCGTCTTGGCATCGGTAACCTATAACCTGGAAATCTATCCCGTTATGCACCAATTCCTGGACGAAATTCGCATGCTGAACCTGCAAAACCGCACCGTCGGCATTATCGAAAACGGCACATGGACACCCCAAGCCGGTACCCTCATGGAAGAATTCCTGGACAAGAACATGAAACTCATGGATACCTTGGGCGGCGAAGTCACCGTTACTTCTTCCCTGAACGACTCCACGGAAAAAGAATTGGATGCCTTGGCTGATTCCATTATGGAATCCTTCGAAAAAATCAAGGAAGAAAAAGAAAAAGCACAAGCATAAACTTTAGATTAAAAAGTCCGATCCTGCGGGGTCGGGCTTTTTTGTGTGCTTTTCCATGAAAAAAACCACCGGATGGCGGTGGTTCTGATCGATTTAATCCTTATATAGTACCCCTTCATTTTCTGCGCCGGAGATCGTCCAAGTCTTATAGCCGTCAATATTGTCGGGATTTTCATCGGATCTGTACGTCTTATTGTATTGACTGTAAATCAAGTAATCGTAATCATTTCCCTCTTTATCTTTGTCGGAATAAATGTACAACTCAAAATCGGAGGGTCGAGCGCCGTCCCAATAGTTATCGCCGATTTTTTGCATGAATTCCACATCGACTAAGTCCTTAAAATCCTTCATAATGGAGATCAGTTTTTCTTTTTCCAAGGGACCCTCATAGACCATCTCCGCCCTCAAAGTGGGCCTTCGAAAGTAGAACTTTAAATCTTTTATATGTTCGTCGGACAGGCACATGGTTTCTGTAAATTGCCTGACCTCTTTCATGCGCACCCTTTTATTCGGATTAGATTCCACGAGGATCAATAAGATGGCGGATAGAATGATGCCGGCAAGAAAAATCTTTTTTTTCATCGAAGACCTCCGAATGTTCCATGAAAAGTTGACGGGACGAAATTTTAAAGGGCGATGCACATCCTTATTTTTCAATTATACTATATATTAGTGAATGATGGCTTTATCGATCACGCGCCCCCGGTGGCGGATCGGGCTTTTTTGTTGTGGAAATTTTCCCGCCAAGGGGATTTTTTCGCGGCGAAGGGAGAAAAAATCGTGGTATAATAGCCGAACTTGGAGGGTTTATGAAGAATAAAATTTACATTACCGGACACAAGAATCCGGACACGGACAGCATCGCATCGGCCATCGCTCTGGCGGAATTGAAAAACAAAACGGGCCATCAGGCGGAGCCCATTCGCTTAGGGGAAATCAGTCGGGAAACGGCCTTCGTCTTGAATTACTTCGGCGTGGAGGCGCCGCGGCTCAAGACGTCCATTACGCCGCAAATTCGCGACCTGGATATGGACGGGGCCTACTGCGTGAATCCCGAACTTTCCATGGCCGGCGCCATGGAAATTATGCAGAAAAACAATATGTCTTCTCTGCCCGTGGTGGACGGGGAGGAAAATTTAGTCGGTATCGTTAGCCTTTCGAATATCGCCGCTTCCTACATGGAAATTTGGGACGATCGCATCATGGGCCGCTCGGACACGGGCCTGGAAAATATCAAGGACGTTTTAAAGGGCCGGTGGCTCCATTTGCCGGAGGTGCCGCGGCCTCTGACCGGGAAGATGGCCATTAAAGCCATTAAGAATCAAAACCTTATCGAGGAAGGAGACGTGGTCATCGTCGGCGACGACGTGGACGATCAAAAGGCCTCCATTGAGAAAAATGTCTCCCTTTTGATTCTCACCATCTCCACTGAATTGGACGAGAACCTGTTGGCCCTGGCGAAAGAGCGAAATGTGGCCGTGATTTCTACGGGCCTTTCCACCTTCATGGTGGCGCGGATTTTGCCTCAGGCCGTGCCCATCGGCCACGTCATGACGAAAGAAAATCTGGTGGTCTTTCATAAAGACGATTTAATCGACGAGGTGCGGGAGAAAATGGCGGAATCCCGCTTCCGCTCCTATCCCGTCTTAGACGACAAACATCGGGTCATCGGGAGCATTTCCCGCTACCATTTGATTACGGATTTAAAGAAGAAGATCATTCTCGTGGATCACAACGAGCGCAATCAATCCATCGACGACTTGGACAGCGCGGAAATTCTGCAGATCGTGGACCATCACCGAGTGGCCAATGTGGCGACCGCATCGCCTATTTACTTCCGAAACGAACCCGTGGGCTCCACCGCCACCATCGTCTCGAAAATGTATTTCGAAAACGGCATCGTGCCGTCGAAGCGCGTGGCCGGGCTTTTGTGCGCCGCCATTATTTCCGACACGCTCCTGTTCCGCTCCCCCACGTCCACAGCCACAGACCGCTACATTTTAGATAAAATGAGCAAAATCGCCGCCCTGGACGTGGAGGATTTCGCCATGAAAATGTTCAAAGCAGGCACCGGTTTGGAAGGGAAAAAGCCGGAAGAGCTCTTAAATACCGACGTAAAAAACTTTACCTTCGACGGACGAGTGGTGCGTATAAGCCAGATCTTTACCATGGATTTAGAGAGCATCGCCTCGGTGGAAACGGAGCTGAAGGCGGCCATGGAGGCTTACATTCAAAAAGAAGATGCGTCGTCTTACGTCTTAATGATTACCGACATTTTCAGCGAGCTTTCCGAGGTCATCGTCGTCGGCGACTTTAAAGAAGCCCTGGCCCGGCAATTCGGCGCGGCCCTTGAAGGAGACAAATTTACGGCAAAAGGGCTCCTGTCCCGAAAGAAGCAAATGGTGCCCAAGCTCGGCGCCGCCGTGAGCGAAAGCCGTTAAGGGAAGCGGGGCGGATTTTTCCTCCGTGCCAATGAAAAAAGGGCGTAAATTACTAAATTTATAAGACAATTAAGGCAAAGTGTTTAGATTTCGAACACTTTGTCTTTTTTGCATGTACGAAAACGGGGCTTTTATAGATAGGATAAAGGTGGAGGTGAGTCAATGAAACGATTAAAAAAAGTTAGGCAAATGTACACCCTGTTTTCCGTCGGGCTGATTTTCTTAGGTGCCATGCTCTTAATATGGCCGAACATGGCCGCCGACGTCTTTTTCAAGATCATCGGCGTCTTGCTCGTGCTCTTCGGCATCGTCAAGCTGGTGGGCTACTTCTCGCCGGATTCCATGGAGCTTGCCTTTCAGTTCGACTTCGCCATGGGCATCGCCTCGGCCCTGTTGGGGCTGGTCATGCTGTTTCGGACGAATCAGCTTCTGGACATCGTCGTCATCGCAATCGGCCTGTTTATGATTCTGGATGCCCTGCTCAGGGTGCAAACGGCCTTGGATGCGCGGCGCATGGGCATCAGGCGCTGGCGCATGCTGTTGATTATGGCTTTGTTGACCGCCGCCTGCGGGGTCTTGCTCTTTATGAAGCCGACCCAAGCCACGGGAGCCCTGGTCATGTTGGTGGGGCTAAACTTAATGATCGATGGTCTGCTCAATCTCTTCGTTGTGCAGTGCACCGTTTCCACCTTTAGGAGGTAAATATGGGTAAATTAACACACGCATCGGCACGAAAAGCAGCCGGACTCGGCGTCGATGTTATTTTAAAGAAAGTCAATAAAAAGGATCGAAACGAGGAAATGCTGAAGCTCGTGGACCTCATGGAAAAATTCATGGAAGGCGACGAGCTCGCCCTGGATTACGATTGGATTCGCGGGCTCGTCGGCGACGAAAACACCGCCTTGAACGGCTACTTAAACCGCGCCTTCGACGAATTGGATCCCAACGTGGTCAAGACCACGGTATTAAACCTGGGTTTTGAAGCCATGCTTTCCGGCACAAAGACCATGCACGCCATGCGAAAAGAGCACGGATGCAATATTCCCTGGCTCATCTTAATGGACCCGACCAGTGCCTGTAATCTCCACTGTACCGGCTGCTGGGCGGCGGAATACGGCAACAAATTAAATCTGAGCTACGACGACTTGACCAAAGTGGTGAGAGAAGGCAAGGAGCTGGGGATTCATTTCTACATGTTTACCGGCGGCGAACCTTTGGTGCGAAAAGACGATATTATTAAGCTTTGCGACGAGCACCGCGACTGTCAATTCCTGGCCTTTACCAACGGCACCTTGGTGGACGATGCCTTCTGCGAAGAAATGAAGCGGGTAGGCAATTTAATGCTGGCCATCAGCTTGGAAGGCTCGCCGGAAGTCAACGACCTGCGTCGAGGTGAGGGGGTCTATGAAAAAGTCATGGCCGCCATGGACCGCCTGAAGAAAAACGGCCTGATCTTCGGCACCTCCATTTGCTACACCTCGAAAAACTGCGAGTCCGTCACGGATAAAGACTTTATTCAGCTCATGGTGGACAAAGGCTGTCGCTACGCCCTGTATTTCCACTACATGCCCGTAGGCAACGACGCGTCGGTGGAACTTTTGCCCTCTCCCGAACAACGGGTGGCGACGAAAAATCGCATTCGGGCCATCCGCAATCTTTCCCATGGGGAAGGCCTCTTTACCATGGACTTCCAAAACGACGGGGAATACATGGACGGCTGCATCGCCGGCGGACGAAACTACTTCCACATCAACGCCAACGGCGACGCGGAACCCTGCGTGTTTATTCACTACTCCAATGCCAATATTCACGATTCGTCCCTCTTGGAGATTTTGAAGAGCCCGCTGTTTATGGCATACCACGACAATCAACCCTTTAACGACAATCATTTGCGCCCCTGTCCCATGCTGGAAAATCCGGAAATTCTTCAGCGCCTGGTAAAAGAAACCGGCGCCGTGTCCACGGATCTCCAGTCGCCGGAATCGGCGGAACACCTCTGCGGCAAATGCGAAGGCTATGCAAGCAGCTGGAAGCCCGTAGCCGATCGCCTGTGGCAGGAAGAAAAGCAGGCGGAAGGAAAATAAGCCGGGGGTAGGGCGCCGATAAAAAAGGAGACGGAATGGAACCGGAATACCTATACAATCGACTCACCGTACACTTTTTGGAACAACTCCAGAATCAAAAAATCTCCTCCATGGTGCGAAAATCCATTCAGCCCTACAAGGAACTTATGAGCTATTACAGCTGCGCCATGATGGAAGTGGAGATGAAATTTAAGGTCTTAAGCGAGGAGCTCTCCATGCGCGACGACCGCAATCCCATCGAATCCATTCGCACCCGGTTGAAGACGCCGGAGAGCATTCGGGAGAAGATGGTACGCAAGGGCTATCCTCTCACCGTGGAGAGCATCGAGGAAAATCTCCACGACATCGCCGGTGTGCGGGTGATCTGCTCCTTCCCCTCGGACATTTACACCTTGGCCGAGGCCCTTTTAAAGCAAGACGACGTGCGCCTGATCGAGAAAAAAGATTACATCAAACACCCGAAGGCCAACGGCTACCGCAGCCTCCACTTAATCGTGGAGATCCCCATTTTTCTCCACGACCACAAGAAAACCATGAAGGTGGAGGTGCAACTCAGAACCATTTCCATGGACTGGTGGGCCAGCTTGGAACAGACGATTCGCTACAAAAAAGACTTGCCCGATTCGGACTTTATCGAAAAAGAACTCAACGAATGCGCGGAAATGGGAGCGGCCATGGATGCGCGGATGGAGCGCCTGTACGGTATGGTGTGGGAAGGAAATCGCGATTTGTAAAAGGAGGACGGGGCGTGGCACTGTTTAAGAAATTCGAAAAGAAGACGCAAAAGAAAGCGGAAAATAACGCGGCCGATACATCTGTCATGAAGGCGCAGTTTAAAAAAGTACAAATCGTCGCCGTTATTTCATTCGCCATCGCCCTGATCGCTATTTTTCTCAGCGTAAAAGAACATGTAACCATCGAAAGCCTCACCGCCGGCGTGGAAGGAAACTCCGCCCGAGCGGCGGGGTTTTTGTGGCTTCTTTTCGCCATCAAAAGCCTTTCCGTGGTCATCCCCCTGCCGTCGCTGTACTTGGCGAGCGGCCTTTTGTTTCAGCCCGTAAAGGCGGTGTGCATCAGCTACGTGGGCCTGGCCATTACCCTGACCATCCCCTACATCCTCGGGCGCTGGGCCGGCGGCGAAGGAATCGACTACATTACGGCCAATTACCCGAAAATAGAAAAAGTCCTTGAGTTTCAAAAGAAAAACGAGTTTTTCGCCAATTTTATCGTCAGGCTCATCGGCTGGTTTCCCTGCGATATTTTAAGTTTCTACTTCGGCGCCTCCAAGACGCCCTACATCACCTACCTCACGGCGTCACTGATCGGGTGCAGCATCGGCGTGGTGACCAACACCCTTTTGGGGGATGTGATTTTAAATCCCCTGTCCAAGCCCTTCATTCTCCTCATGCTCATAAAAATCGCCATTTCAGCCGCCGCCATCGCCGCCGTGTACTTTTTGAATAAGGGGAAAAGCGACGGAAAATCGGAAGACTGATGCAGGCAAAGTCCGTGAAAAAATAATGTGGAGTGAGAGCAAAACAATACTGCCTTTTCATAAAAAAGATGTTATAATCTAGTCCAACGGCAAAAGCGAACAGTATATATAAGAAAGAAGGTAGTGAAATGTTGCTGCACATGGGCTTGGACGTGGGCTCCACCACGGTAAAACTTGTGGCATTAAACGATAAGTCGGAGGTCTTATATTCTACTTATCAACGACATTTTTCCGATATGAAAAAAACCGTCGCCGACATTCTAACGACGGTATCCAATAAATTTCCCGACGACGAAACCACCATCAGCGTCACCGGCTCCGGCGGAATCGCCGTGGCGGAATTTCTGAATGTTCCCTTTATTCAGGAAGTGGTGGCCGGCACCGCCGCCATCGAGGCCTATTTGCCGGAGACGGACGTGGCCATCGAACTGGGCGGGGAGGATTCGAAAATCACCTACCTGCGGGGCAGCCTGGAACAGCGCATGAACAGCATTTGCGCCGGAGGCACAGGGGCCTTTATCGACCAAATGGCCTCCCTCCTGAAAACCGACGCTGCAGGCCTCAATGAACTGGCCAAGGAACATACAAAAATTTATCCCATCGCATCCCGCTGCGGGGTCTTTGCCAAGACCGACGTGCAGGCTCTTTTAAATCAGGGAGCGACGAAAGCCGACATTGCCGTGTCGGTTTTTCAATCCGTGGTCAATCAGACCATCTCCAATTTGGCCTGCGGCCGCCCCATTCGCGGGAAGGTCGCTTTTTTAGGCGGTCCCCTTACATTCCTGGATGAATTGAAAAAGCGCTTTATCGAAACCCTGAATCTCTCAGACGACGAGATCCTGGCGCCGGAAAACGGCCAGATCTTTGTGGCCCTGGGCGCCGCCTTAAAGAGCGTGGATCACGCCCCGGTGAAGGTAAAAGATCTCTACGAACGGCTGGGGCAGGAAGAGGACGTCCACGTGGATGCCGACGCCCTTCTGGAACCTCTTTTTGAAGACGAAGCGGCCCTTGCGGCCTTCCGCGCCCGCCACGCCGGCTGCGATCTGCCGAGGCGGGATCTTGCGACCTACGCCGGCCCCCTTTACGTGGGGATCGATGCCGGGAGCACCACGACGAAAATGGTGGCCCTCTCCGATGAGGGCGAGGTCCTGTACGAAGCCTACGGCCCCAACAACGGCTCGCCCCTGGATCGGGTGAAGGTCTATCTCATGGATCTCTACGACCGCATGGCAGCCGACGCCTACGTGGCCTCCTCCGGCGTCACGGGCTACGGCGAGGACTTTATTAAGGCGGCTCTGAAAGTGGATCGGGGAGAAGTGGAAACCATCGCCCACTTCCGCGCTGCCCGCTACTTCGAGCCCGACGTGGATTTCATTTTGGATATCGGCGGCCAGGACATGAAGGCCATGAAAGTGAAGGGCGATGTCATCGAGTCCATTCTCTTAAACGAGGCCTGTTCCTCGGGCTGCGGCTCCTTCCTTCAAACCTTCGCCGGCGGCGTGGACTTAAGTGTGGAGGATTTCGCCGCCGTGGCCCTCAAAAGCGACGCGCCGGTGGATCTCGGCAGCCGCTGCACCGTGTTTATGAACTCCAAGGTGAAGCAGGCTCAAAAAGAAGGGGCGAGCGTGGCGGATATTTCCGCGGGTCTCGCCTATTCCGTCATTCGAAACGCCATCCAAAAAGTCATTAAAATTCGCGACCCGAAAAAACTGGGCGAGCACATCGTGGTTCAGGGCGGCACTTTCTACAGCGACGCCGTGCTCCGCGCCTTCGAAAAGATCACGGGAAGAAACGTGGTGCGTCCGAAAATGAGCGGCACCATGGGCGCCATCGGCATGGCCCTTATTGCCAAAGAAGAGGGGGGTGAGGAGAGCACCCTTCTCTCCCGTGAGGAATTGGACGAATTTACCTACACCACGAAACACGCCCGCTGCGGCCAATGCGCCAATAACTGCGCCCTCGCCGTCAATATCTTTAAAGACGGCAGCCGCTACATTACCGGCAATCGCTGCGAGCGGGGCGCGGGCATCGTGCGGGGCGAAGACGAAGCCCTGCCCAATCTCTACGCCTATAAATTAAAGCGCGTCTTCGACTACGAAAGTCTTCCCGAGGGCGCGCCCACTATGGGCATTCCCCGGGTGCTGAACATGTACGAAAACTACCCGTTCTGGCACACCTTCTTTACGAAGCTGGGCTACCGCGTCGTCCTCTCCGACACCTCTTCCAGAGACCTTTACGAAAAGGGGTTGGAATCCATTACCTCGGAGACGGCCTGTTATCCGGCGAAGATCACCCACGGCCACATCGAAAACCTCGTGGAAAAACAGGTGGACGCGATCTTCTATCCGGCCATCTTCTACGAAGAACAAAAAATGGCCCATGCGGACAACACCTTAAACTGTCCGGTGGTGGCGGGTTACAGCGAAGTCATTAAAAACAATGTGGAGAGCATCGAGAAAAGCGGGATCCGCTACCTGAATCCCTTCCTCTCCTTCGACAATCGGGAAAAACTCGCCGAGCGCCTTTCGGAAGTCTTCCCCGAGCACGACAAAAAGGCCGTGAAAGACGCCGTGGCCGCCGCCTACGACGAAGAAGACCGCTACCGCGCCGATGTGCGCGCAGCAGGCAAGCGGGCGTTGGATTTTCTCGAGGAAACGGACAGCGTGGGCATCGTCCTCGCCGGACGGCCTTACCACGTGGATCCCGAGATCAACCACGGCATGGCGGAAATGATCACCGGCCTGGGCCTTCCCGTTTTGTCGGAAGACAGCATTGTGGATGAGGAAAACATCGACGGCAAGCTCCGCGTTCTGGACCAGTGGAACTACCACTCCCGCCTGTACCGGGCGGCGAAAATCGTCGGAGAAAGCGAGCATTTGGAAATGGTGCAGCTGAACTCCTTCGGCTGCGGCCTGGACGCCGTCACCACGGATCAGGTCAACGAAATTCTGGAGGCCCACCACAAAATCTACACCGTCTTAAAAATCGACGAGGTAAACAATCTGGGGGCAGCGAAAATTCGCCTGCGCTCCTTGATTCAGGCCGTGCAAAACCGCACCTTGGACAAAGAAGCCGAATCCATGTACAAAGACCCCGTGCTCTTTACGGAAGACATGCGCAAGACCCACACCATTCTCATTCCGCAAATGGCGCCGATCCACTTCAGCTTGTTGGCGCCCATGCTAAAGAGCGAGGGCTTCAATGTGGAAGTGTTGCCGGATCTTTCCAATCACGTCGTGGACGAAGGGCTCAAGTACGTCAACAACGACGCCTGCTACCCCTCCATCTTTGTCGTGGGGCAATTTATGGAAGCGGTGAAAAGCGGCCGCTACGACACCGACAACTTAACCCTCTTGATGAGCCAAACCGGCGGTGCCTGCCGGGCCAGCAATTACGTCGGCTTTATCAGAAAGGCCCTGAAGGATGCGGGTTACGGTCACATTCCCGTGCTGGGCGCCTCCTTCCAAGGAATCGAGCGGCACCCGGGCTTTCAACTGAGCAAGCGTCAGATGGTGCGCCTCGGGAAAAAAGCCGTGCAGAATTTGCTTTACGGCGATTTAATCATGCGCCTTTCAAACGCCACCCGACCCTACGAAGTCGAGGCCGGGGCCACGAAGGCCGTAACGGAAAAGTGGCTCGATCAATTAAATAGGAAAAATCGCCGCTATTCCCGGGCGGAATTTAAGAAAAACATCGACGCCATGATTCGGGATTACTCCGCCATCGAAAGGCGGGAAGAAGTGCGTCCGAAAGTGGGCGTCGTCGGGGAAATCCTCGTGAAATATCTGCCCGAGGCCAACAACCACGTGCAGCGCCAATTGGAAGAAGAAGGCGCGGAAGTGGTGGTGCCGGATCTGACGGACTTTATGATCTACTCCTTTAAAAACGCGAAGATCAAAGAACATCGCTACGGCACGTCGAAAATGGGCAGCTTCTTTGCGGAAATCACGATTCGCTACGTGGAAAGCTATCGCCGCACCATTCGCGACGCCCTGGTGGATTCCGTCTACGACGGGCCCGAAACCGTCGAGACCCTCATGGCCTATGCCGAAGAATTTGTGGATCTGGGAAATCAATACGGCGAAGGCTGGCTGCTCACGGCGGAAATGGTGGAACTCATTCGCTCCGGCGCCGGCAACATCGTCTGCGTGCAGCCCTTCGGCTGTCTGCCCAACCACATTACGGGCAAAGGCGTGATTAAATCCGTGCGGGAAGCCTATCCCACGGCCAATATCATTCCCATCGACTACGACGCCTCCGCCTCGGCGGTCAACCAAACCAATCGCATCAAGCTCATGATGGCACAGGCGGAGAAAAATAAATTCATAAACAACGACCTGGCGAAGAAACACAAAACAAGCGCCGCGGGACGATAATAAAAAAGCGGATTTCCGAAAAGGAGATCCGCTTTTTTCATGTATTGATGTTGAGAGAGAGACTGTGTCGTTTATCGTTCCGCCATAATGGTTTCGATTTCGTCGGGATTGATGCCCACCATGGCCTCGCCGATGTCTTCGCTCACTTCGGCGATGACGCTGTCGTCCATGTAGTTTTCCACGGCCTTTACGATGGCCTTGGCGCGCTTTTCGGGGTTATTGGACTTAAAGATCCCGCTTCCCACGAAGACGCCTTCGGCACCGAGGCGGCGCATAAGGGCGGCATCGGCGGGGGTGGCGACGCCGCCGGCGGAGAAGTTGGCCACGGGGAGCTTGCCGTTTTCGTGAACGTAAACCAAAAGATCGTAGCTCACGCCCATTTCCTTGGCCAGGGCGTAGAGCTCATCGGATTTGGCGCTTTTCACATAGGCGATTTCGCCCATAATGGAGCGCATGTGATCCACGGCTTGGGACACGTCGCCGGTACCGGCTTCGCCCTTGGTGCGGATCATGGCCGCCCCTTCTTCGATGCGGCGAAGGGCTTCGGAGAGATTCCGCGCGCCACAGACGAAGGGCGTGTCGAATTTCTTCTTTTCGATGTGGAAGGTGGTGTCCGCCGGAGTGAGGACTTCCGATTCGTCGATGTAGTCGATGCCGATGGCTTGAAGCACGGATGCTTCCACAAAGTGGCCGATGCGCACTTTGGCCATGACGGGGATCTTCACCGTCTTTTGAATTTCTTTGATCATTTTGGGATCGCTCATGCGGCTCACGCCGCCGGCGGCGCGAATGTCTGCGGGAATCCGCTCCAGAGCCATGACGGCCACGGCGCCGGCACTTTCTGCGATCTTCGCTTGTTCGGGGCTGGTGACGTCCATGATGACGCCGCCTTTCAGGGAATCGGTGAGTTTAATAAATGCTTCGTTCATGTCATCCTCCTTGTGATTTATGTAATCTTTACAGTGACATTGTAGGCTAGATTTGGTATCATCAAAAGGATCAAATAAATAAAATTTGGAGGGACCAGATTGTTTACCATGCACTTTAACGGGGACGAACCCCTCTACGAGGCCCTGTACGAACACATTAAAGACGCCGTGGCCACAGGCGCCATGAGGGAAGGGGAGAAGCTTCCCTCGAAGCGGGACCTGGCGCGGCACTTGGGCCTGTCCGTGAACACGGTCACCGCCGCCTACGATCAATTGGTGGACGAGGGCTACCTCATCGCCAAGGAGCGGGTGGGCTATTTCGTGGCGGAGATCGAAAATCTCCACAAGAAAATCGCCTCGGCGCCGGCGGCGCCCGCCCGCGAAGCGCCGGCCTACGATTACGATTTCGATTTAAATAAAAATGCCGACTACCGCTTTCCGGACAATCATTTCAAAAAATGCCTTCAGTGGGCGGCGGAGCAAAAGGAGCCTTTAAACCGCAGGGAAAAAGAAGGGCTCGCGGAGCTCAGGGGCGCCGTGGCCGATTACCTCAAGGCCTCCCGGGGCGTGGACGTTTCGGCGGAAGACATTCTTTTAAGCGCGGGCATGGAGTATCTGCTTTTGATTCTCTTTGCCCTCTTGCCGAAAGATGCGCCCTTTCGCCTGGAAAATCCGGGCTACATTGGCCTGAAGAAAATCTTCGAGCAAAACCGCGTTCCCTACGATTTCATGGCCGTGGACGAGGCCGGCGTGGATCCCGACGCCCTTACAGGTGAAAGGAGCATTTATCTCGTGACCCCCTCCCATCAGTTTCCCACGGGGAGCATTCTTCGGGTGGACCGGCGCATCAAGCTTTTAAATCACGTAAAGGCCACGGGAAGCTACATCATCGAAGACGATTACGACAGCGAATACAAGTATTACGGCCGGCCCATTCCCGCCCTAAAGAGCCTGGACGGTGTGGACCGGGTGATCTATATGTCCAACTTTTCAAAATCCCTCTCGCCCACTTTGCGCATCTCCTTTATGGTGCTGCCGAGGCCCCTTATGGCCCGTTATCGCCACTTAAGTCCGGGGATGAACTGCCCCATTCCCAATCTCGTGCAGCTGGCTCTGGCCCGGTACATGAGAGAAGGCCATTTCGAGCGCCGGCTCAATCGCCAGCGGAAAATTTACGACGAGCGGAGAAAAATCGCCGCGGAGGCCTTTTTAGGCGACGATCTCTTTTCCGTGGACGATAAGCGGGCCGGCATGCACTTTATTCTGACCTGCAAGGTGAACAGGAGCGAGGCGGATCTCTTGGCCTATTTAAAAAAACACCGCGTTCACATGAAGGGGCTCTCGGATTTCTCCCAAGGGCAAGCACAGGAAGGCTATCCCCGCCTCATCGTGGGCTACGGCAACATGAGTGTGGATCAATTAAAAGAAGGCCTGGCCGAGTTGAAATCCCTCATCAAAAATTTTTCCGTCGCAAGCTGATTTTTTTCGTGGAGGAAGGACGTGCTTGTGTTACACTGTTTAATAAATACCAGCGAGGAGGAACCATGGGTTATTTACAAAAGCGAATCGAAGCGGACGGGGTCATCTACCCGGGAAATGTGTTGAAGATCGATTCTTTTCTCAATCATCAAATCGATCCCAAGGTGATGAAGGAGATCGAGGCGGAATTTTACGACTATTTCAAGGACCGAAAGGTGACGAAGGTGCTCACCGTGGAGGCCTCGGGCATTGCGCCGGCCATTATGGTGGCGGCCCATTTCGACGTGCCCATGCTCTTCGCCAAAAAGGCGCGTCCCGCTACATTAAAAGCGGAAGATGCCTATACCACCGACGTGTATTCCTACACGAAAAAAATCACCTCCAAAGTCATGGTGAACAAGGCCTATTTGACAGCGGATGATTCCGTCTTGATTATCGACGACTTTCTCGCCAACGGGGAAGCGTCCTTGGGCCTGGTGGACATCGTGAGACAGGCCGGGGCCAAGGTGGCCGGCGTGGGTATTTGCGTGGAAAAATCCTTTCAGCCGGGCCGCGGGCGCCTGGAAGAGGCGGGGCTCGACGTGTATTCCATCGTGCGCATCGAGGCCATCGATTCGGAAAATCAACGGATTACTTTTAAAGAAGGGCATTAAAACAGCGGCCGGAAGCGAAAGGCTTCGTGGCCGCTTTTCTATTTAGAAGGTATCTTTGTGTACCTTGGAGGAAATGTCGAAGTATTTTCTGCTTTGGATCCATTCGTCGGGGATGCCGAAGGGGATCAGACACAAAATGCCGTAGTTTTCGGGAATATTAAAGAGCTTTTTCACGATTTCTTCGGAGCTTTCCCCTGCCGAATTGGTTTGTTCGCGAATATTGATCCAGCTGGATGCGTAGCCTTCGGCGTGGAGCAAGAGGCCCAAATAAGCCGAGGTAATGGTGGCTTCTTCGATCCAGGTGGGCTCCGAGGTGTCGTTGCCCATGACCACGATAATTTGCGGCGCATCGGCCAAATACTTCGTGCCGAAGCGCTTTAATTCGGCCAGAGCCTTCTTCTTTTCGGGATCTTCCACCACGAGAAATTCCACCGGGTGGGCGTTGGATTTACTCGGGCCCATGGACGCGTAGGTGAACAGTTCCAATAAGGCCTCGTCGTCCATTTTTTGATCTTGTTTGTACTTGCGCATGGAGCGTCTTTTCTTTACCATTTGTTTAAAATCCATAAATAACCTCCTTTAGTCGCGAAAAGCTCGCGGGAATCGTTTCGTATCTTTTTTACTTATACCCAATAAATATCTTTGTAAAGGTTTCACAAGAAGTTCAATTTCGATGGGTATAGTCATAGTAAATAAACGAAGTGAAACGGAACAGATAAAAATAGAAAGGAATCCCATGGAACCAAACAGAGACTTCGGCGGCGAAAACCGCCCCACAAGCTATCATTACGGAAGAAAAAAGAAGCGAGGCGGCTTTCTCATCCTCTGGGCCCTGATCTTTTCTTTGATCGGCGGCGCAGTGGGAAGCGTCGTCACCTACAAATACATGCCGAAGCCCGCCGTGTCGGAAGGGCTGAAGCCGCAAGTTGAGCCACCGGCGGACAAGACGAGAAAGCACGAAGCCGGCGTCGTGGAAAGCGTGGCACAATACGCCATGCCCTCCGTGGTGGGGATCACCACCTCCACGACGAAAAACACCCTCATGGGTCCCATGGCCGTGCAGGGGAGCGGCAGCGGCTTTATTCTTTCGGAAGACGGCTTTATCCTCTCAAACGCCCACGTGGTCGGCGCCAAGGGCAACAAGGTCAAGGTGCTTTTAAACGACCAATCGGAAGCCGAGGGCAAAGTCGTGTGGTCCGACGAGACCATGGATTTGGGCCTCGTGAAGATCGAAAAGAAAGGCCTCACGCCCCTTCCCATGGGCGACAGCGACAGCATCAACATCGGCGAGACCGCCGTGGCCATCGGCAATCCCCTGGGCCTCGACTTTCAGCGCTCCGTCACCAGTGGGGTCATCTCCGGCCTGAACCGAAACATCGGCGAAGTACAGGGTAATTACATGGACGGCCTGATCCAAACCGACGCCTCCATTAACGCCGGCAACTCCGGCGGGCCCCTTTTAAACAGCGAAGGCCAAGTCATCGGCATTAACACCGTGAAGATTTCTTCGGCGGAAGGCCTGGGCTTTTCCATTCCCATTAACACGGCGAAACCCATTGTGGAACAGGTCATGAAAACCGGCGACTTTAAATCTGTGGCCCTCGGGATGAGCGGCTACACCGTGAGCGCCGTCGAGCGTAGCGGCTACGATTTAGGCACCGGCGGCAAGGGCGTCATCGTCGGCGGGGTGGAAGCCGAATCCCCGGCCGCCGCATCGGGCCTGAAGGTCAACGACATTATTCTGAAAATGGGCGATACGGAAATCCAAAGCATGAGCCAACTGAGGCGCGAGCTCTACAAGTACAAGGCTGGCGATACCGTGGATGTCGTCGTGTCGAGAAACGGCAAGAAAGAAAACCTGAAGCTCACCTTCACGGACTACCAAGTCCCCGCGGTGGGCCAAGAAGAAGGCCTGCGCCGCCTGATTCCGGGCTTAAACAATTAAGGGAGAGACCTTGTTTCGGCAAGGTCTTTTTTCTTGCGATCGTAAGAATAAAAAGACGAGAAAAAAGAAGATTGCTATTTTACGTTAAAATATTGACGGGGGGGGTAATGTGCTATGCTAAGCTGAAGAAGGATTAAAAAGTGTTCTTTATGCTTCAATCAACTAAAAAGTTAATGAGGCTATTAAAAGAGCGCGGGTATTTTCATTATCGAATTTCAGAAAGGAGTATGAAATGAAGAAAATACTGTCATTGTTTTTAGCTTTTCTCATGCTTGCAGTCTCGTCAAGCAATGCGCTGGCCTTAGCTTTCCCTTCGGATAGTGAGAAGAAAAGCAATCAGGAAAAAATTAACTATTTGAAACATGAAGGCATTATTGAGGGCTATGGCAATGGCGATTTGGCCTTGGAGCGCCCGATTAAGCGGAGTGAAATTACTAAGATCATCGTTTATAGCTTAGGAAAAAAAGATGCAGCTAAGCTAATGGAGCAAGACCCTGCTCTCTTCAGTGATATCGAAAACCATTGGGCAAAAGGTGTTATTCAATTTGCAGCTAAAAATAAGAATGCGAAGAATGATGTCACCATGGTGAATGGGTATCCGGACAAAACATTTAAGCCTGAAAAGAACATATCCAATGCTGAAGTATTGAAGATGTTGGTTGCTTTAACGAAGGAAGATCTAAAATCCGAAGATGTTGCCAAGGCACAGTGGCCCTTTGATTGGATTCGATGGGCGATAGAGTTAAAAATCATTGGAGATAATAGTGGAATTAACAAAAGCATACTTCCAAATGCCCCAGCAACAAGACAAGATGCTTTTGTGGCACTTTACAATGCTTTGAGTCGTTACGGAGAGGGCACATCGAAGGTTCCCGAATTTGTGCCTAATGTAATAATTCCTCCGGGTGATGAATCCAATGGGAGAAATACTCCAAATCCTCAACCGAATCCGGGGAAAAAGCCGGGCTCACCTGAACAAAAAATTGAAGAAGAGATTAAACGAGAAAAAGAATCCGACAGCTTAAAAGACATTGGTAAAAAGCTGAATGAGTCGCAGATCGTTATTGAAAATCTTGACACTTCATACAGTTTAAAGACGCAAGAAGATGCCGTTCAGGCAAAAGGGAAGTTAATTTCCGGAGACGAACTCAAGTCAGTTCGAGCAAGAATCATCGATCCGTCAAAAAAAGAGGCGAAAGAGGTCGATGTAACGGTAAACGGGAAGAACTTTACGTTGAATCTTAAGGATTACGCCATCGGTTCAAACAAAGTCGATGTTTATGCCCTTACAGACCGCAATGAACTTGTTCGGAAAACCTTCTTCTTAGAAAAAGAGTCGAAAACAATTACGGTAAAAGACAGCTTGGTCGTTGTGCCAAAAGAGAAAGGAAGCAATCAACCGAAAGATATTCAGATGATATTTTCTAAAACGAAAGGAAAATATTACTTGGGTGTCAACCGGACATCGGATGTTTTTAAGAAGATTCAGGAATCTTTAAAAACAGACGCCCACCCAATTGTCATGGTAGATTTTGGCGTGAAACAGTCATTTAAGATTGCGGATAAAAATACTATCGCGCATCAGGATGTTAAAAATGACAATAAATACAATGATCCGATCCAAGCTGACAAAGTATTTTATGCGGTGACGGACGCCAAGTTTGACGAGTTGTTAGCGGATAAAGCGCTAAACATTAGCGCTACTTCCAATACCAATGCCGGGGAGATTGAGCTTTTTATTGATCAAGAAGGTATTCAGGAGGCCTTGGCACATGTTGACTTTGCAAGCAATCAGCTAGTGGGTAGCCCCGCTGATAAGTTAATGGATGCGGAAGGTCAAAAAACAGCAAAACTCGTGGAAAAGAGTAACGCAGAAGATTTCATCCAATTGCCGCCGTCTCCTAAGGGAAAAGAAACTATTGATGTTAACTCTCTACGCGGTGGAAAACTGCAATTAAAAGGAAAAGGTTTTGAACACGAGAAAAAACTGAATGACACCAAAGTTAGCTACTGGGGATCGATCCATGGTGGAATGGCCAATTCGGTAAAATTAAAAGAATTGCCAAAGGAATACTGGGAATGGGCACAAAAAGCATTCAATTGGGTGATGGGAAAAGACGTCAGCCATGAGGCTTATTCCGAGGTGGCGCTGAATGTAGCCGCCGGCACAAATATCAACAATTCGATGGACGGAGACTCAGCCCAATCGACTTTAAATGGGGAGATTTTTTATAACTATTTGGCGCAAACACTTGCCGATGTAAAAATTCAGCATTCGAGGGAAGGACTAAAATTGCTTCATGCCGGTTTGGCAGAACGGCAACAAATGGACATGAAGTTGGATCTAAAGTTCAAAGAAAAGGTTAATTTTACGCGCTTTCTCAGAAGTTTGGGTCAAGAAAAATCAAATGACTTTATAACGAAAAAATTAAAACAAACGAATAATTTTTCTAAGGATAAATACTTTTTAGGTTATGCCAAAATTCCCTTGTACCCCGGAGGGCCGGTGGCAATTGAGCAATCTCAAAAAGGTTCTATTGGCGAAGTTAGCGATATGCTGGCATTATTGGCAGCAGTTTATATCAATGTTTACGGAGAATTAGAAGTGGAACTGATTAGCGAAAGTCAGTTAACGGACAGTTCATCTGTAAATGTCAATGTTTTCGATAAAAAGTTTGAGAACGAGACCGTTTATCTAATTCAACAGATTCAACAAGAAAAAGATGTGCATATAAGCAATCGAGATGTCGGCAAGCGATTTAAAATGATCGCGATTACAAAAAAGGATTTAGAGGAAAAGAAGCACAAAAGATTAGAGGGTCAACTTGAAACAAACGCTGATCTCGGTGCGGAATTCTCCCTATTATTGCTAGGCACACGTCCGGTATGGCTTGATGGAGGCTTACGCCATAAAGCCATCTATCGTGGACACATCGATATAAAACAAAGCTACCAAAATGGAAATGAAAAATTGAATGATCTTGATATGTATGGAATGGTAAGCCACGGGGCTTGGGTTTACATGTATGCGGATTTCGATCTTGCAGGACTTTATCAGGGTCATCACACATTGTTGGAAGAACAAATCTATGAGCTAAAAAGAGAAACGGCGTTAACGGCCGATAAGGCAGAACAACTGGACAAGAAGATCAAGGCGATAGAAGAGTACTTGGCTAAAATCGAGGCGATTGAAGAGAGAGCGGATTTTAAACAGACACAAAAGTCTCCGTCGATCAAGCAAATCGACACGTTAAAAACCAGAGCAAAAGACACAGTGCTTTACGCAAAAAACAAGGCAAACAGAACGCCGAGCAAATACCAAGCGACCATGAAAAAGCTGGACGTTTCTCTGGATCAAGTACAGGGATTATATAATCAGTTAACTTCAAAGCTAAATGAACTTGTTCGGCTGTTAGAGCAAGCAAAGGCGCTGAGACGGACGGCCGCATACCAAAAGATTGATCAGACGGATAAGGATGCTTTAAAAGAAATAGAAACGCAGTCCCGCGTGTATGCCATAGGAAACAACTATGGGGATTGGTCAAACGATGAAAAGGCGGCAGCATCAAATAAGAAGGTTAACACATGGATTGAAAGCCTGGAAAGTATCATTCAAAAAATTCAAGACAAACAAGAAGAGGAACCCACGCCGCCGAATCCGCCGAATCCTCCCGCACCTGATCCGGGCGAACCTAAACCGCCGAATCCGCCCGCACCGAATCCGGACGAGCCTAAAGAGCCGGACGTGGTCACTGTAGGCGATTTCAGATTTGATCGTTCAACGGGAACCATCGTTGAATATATAGGCGAAAAGACCAGGGTGAACATCCCGAGTCAAATAGCAGGTGTAGAGGTTAGAGTTATCGGCGATTATGCTTTTAGGCCGTCGCATACGGAAAGGCCGGTATTGACGTCTGTGAGCATACCTGAGACAGTTGAAGAAATACAAAAGGGTGCATTTATGCAGAATAAGTTGCAATCGATTGGATTGCCCAATGGTCTGCATACCATTGGAGATGATGCCTTTGCATTTAATCAATTGATAAGGGTCAGTATCCCCGAATCGGTTATTGAGATTGAAGACGGTGCGTTCCGACGAAATAAACTATCTAGGGCGATTCTTCCTGATTCCGTTGAAAGAGTGGGAGATGGCGCCTTCAGTTATAACCCGTTAAGAAAGGTGAAAATTTCAAATAAGATGACGGTAATTGGAAAATACACCTTTAAGGGAGATGATTACTCTGACACGAAAATAGGAGAACTGATCATCCCTGATTCCGTCGAAAGAATTGAGTCGGATGCATTCTATCAGAGCGGAATAACGAAGTTAACACTGCCTGACTACGATGCGGAAACGGAAGGGAAAGAGCTCACGATTGGTACCAGCGCATTCGAATCGAATGATCTGACAGAGTTGTATATTCCCAGATCAATCGTAACGATTGGGGAGAGAGCCTTTGCCCGTAACGAGGCCATGATTCGTCTGGAGATATCGAATTCAGTCACTCGAATTGGGGACAGTGCATTTTGGAGGAATGGTCTTGTGGAACTAAGATTGCCGAGCAATCTCGAAGTTATTGAGAGAGGTGCATTCAGTACCAATAAATTAAGTGAATTAACCATACCGAACACGGTAACTGAGATTGGTGAAACTGCATTTTATAATAATGACTTACACCTTGTTCGAATTCCCGATTCTGTAGCAAAGATTGGGGATGGTGCCTTTCAGTTAAATAAGAGATTGAAAAGTGTGGAATTACCGTCACATACTGTGATTACGGAAGGATCTTGGTATGGAAGCTTTGACGAGGATGTCATTATCACACGGCGCTAGTCTTTTATGACTTGGCGCAAAAATTTCCATTGAATTTCACGAAAGCGAAATCAGCATTTAGCGTGGACCTATAAAATCGAGTAAGCATTTTGCTTACTCGATTTTTCGTGCAATGAAACACGAACAAATTGAAAAACAAGAAGAATATTATTTTGATTTCGCAAAGTCCGATGTCGTGGCCGCTTTTCTCTTTTCCATAGATTGACTATAATAAGAAGCAGGAGGAAGCTATGATACTGAAAACCACCGCACAAACCGAAGCTTTCGGTTTGTATTTAGGAAAAAAATTAAAAGCCTACGACGTTCTGGCTCTCGTCGGGGACCTGGGCACGGGAAAGACCACCTTCGTCAAGGCCTTGGCCAAGGGCATGGGCCTTTCCTCGGAGGTGACCAGCGCCACCTTCGCCATTTTAAATATATACGAGGGGGAACTGCCCCTTTACCATTTCGACGTGTACCGTCTGAAAGACGAAGATGAATTTTTCGACATGGGCGGGGAAGACATGCTGGACTCCGGCGCCGTCTGTGCCGTGGAATGGGCGGACATTATCGCGGACAGCCTCCCGGAGGATGTGTTGCGCCTGCAATTTACGCGCGTCGACGAAGATACGAGGGACGTGAAGGCCACAGGCTTCGGTCCTCGGGGAAAGGAACTGGAAGAGGAGGTGGCGGCTTATGAAAATTCTCGCCTTTGATACGGCCACCATGGAGACCACCTGCGCCCTCACGGAAGACGGAAAAGTCGTGGCGGAAGCCTCGGTAAACAGCCGCGCGAGCCACTCGGAAGGGCTAATCAATATGATTCAAAACATGCTTTGTGCGGCGGGCTGGGCCATGGAAGATGTGGATCTCATCGCCACCGGAGTGGGCCCCGGCTCCTTTACGGGACTCAGGATCTCCGTGGTCCTCGCCAAAGTCCTCGGCCGCACACTGGATATTCCCGTCGTCGGCGTCTCCACCTTAAAGGCCCTGGCCCGGGAAGTGGCCACCGACGGCGTGGTGATTCCCCTATTCGACGCGCGGAGGGAGCGGGTGTACGCCGCATTCTTTGAAAAAAAGGGCGAGGGGCTTGTGCGCCTGAAAAAAGACGACGCCTACCCGGTGGAATCCATTATAAAAGAGGCCCCCGAGGGAGCCATTTTAATCGGCGACGGCCTGAAGAAGTACCGGGACGCGTTTTCTGCGCGGGAAGATTTCATTCTCTATCCCGATCACCTGTCCCGGGTGTCGGCGGCAGCCATCGCCTTTGAAGGCGCTCAGCAGTTTGAAGAAGAAGGACCGTCCAATCCCTATGCCCTGGAGCCAAATTACCTACGGCCCACACAGGCCATGCGAGAATACAGGAGGAAACATGGAGAATCTCTCGACGCGCGAAGCGACGGTTGAAGATCTGGTCGACATTATGGCCATTGAGGATGAAAGTTTCACCGCGCCCTGGTCCCGGGACAGCTGGGAGCGGGAGCTGAACAATCCCCTCACCTATTACGAAGTGCTCCTTTACCACGACGTCATCATCGGCTACGTGGGAGCCTGGCTTTTAGGGGATCAGGCCCACATCGGCAATGTGGCCGTGGGCGGCGAATTTCGATCAAACGGCTACGGCCGTTACATGATGAATCATTACCTTTTCGCCGTTTACGAAAAGGGCATGACCTCAGCCACACTGGAAGTGCGGGACGACAATATCCCGGCCATTAATCTCTACGAATCTTTGGGCTTTCAATTGGAAGGGGTACGAAAAAATTACTACGCCCACGTGAAGCGCGACGGGCTGATTTATTGGAAGAGGTGGTAGTATGTTGACACTGGGCGTGGAATCGTCCTGCGACGAAACCTCCGTGGCTGTCGTACGAGACGGCCGGGAGATTTTGTCCAATATGATTTCATCACAAATCGAAATTCACAGGCTCTTCGGCGGCGTGGTGCCGGAGATCGCATCCCGCAAACACGTCTCCGCCATTTTGCCCATGCTGGATCTGGCCTTGGAAGAGGCGGGGATTACCATGGAGGATGTGGATCTTATCTGCGCCACTCGCGGCCCGGGGCTCATCGGCGCCCTTCTCGTAGGCCTTACGGCGGCGAGGGGGCTGGCCCTGGCGAGTCACAAGCCCTTTGTGGGGGTGAACCACATTCGGGGCCACATCTGCGCCAATTACCTGACCCACAAGGATCTCGAGCCGCCCTTTGTCGGGCTCATCGTTTCCGGGGGCCACAGCTATTTGATCCACGTCACCGACTACGTGGACTTCACCCTCTACGGCAAGACGCGGGACGACGCCGCCGGCGAGGCCTTCGACAAGGTTGCCCGGGCCATGGGCATCGGCTACCCCGGCGGGCCGGTCATCGACAAGCTGGCGAAAGAAGGCGAGAAGACCTACGACCTGCCTCGGGTCATGTTGGAAGCGGACAGCTACGACTTCAGTTTCTCCGGCCTTAAGACCGCCGTATTAAACGAATTGAATCAGGCGAAGCAAAAAGGCGAGGAAATTCGCGTGGCGGATATGGCCGCATCCTTTCAGGCCGCCGTCATCGACGTCCTCGTGGAAAAATCTTTCCGCCTGGCGAGGGAACTCGGGGAGAAGACCATCGTTCTCGCCGGCGGGGTCAGCGCCAATTCGGGCCTCCGCGCCGCCATGGAAAGCCGCGGGGAAAAAGAAGGCGTGGCCATTTACTACCCGGATCCCATCCTCTGCACCGATAACGCCGCCATGATCGCCTCTGTGGGCTATTACAGCCACTTAAAAGGCGAGGCGGGCTCGGTCTATGCCGATCCGAATCTGGGCCTGGAATAAAAGAAAATGACCGCAGCGAAAAGGCTGCGGTTTTGTTTTGCCTATGTTAAGCTGAGAATGAGAATAGACGAAGATGCGGGAAAAATAGTGCACGAGCGGGCAAAAAGGCGACAATCCCCGACAAATAGACGGATCTTAGAGATTGCGGCGATCGACGCGAGGGGATTCGGGAAAACGTGTATAAGCCTGTGGATAAGGTGGATAACTTTTTTAAATTCGGTGAATAAGGGCCATGAGCTGTGGACAGATCTGTGTATACTGTGAAGAACATGTGGATTAAAAAAACAAAATATGAAAATAAAGAGAGACTGAAAATGAGAACGAGACAAAAAGGGGAAGAAAGGGAAGCTTAATAAAGGGAAGGCGTTTTTTTCCTTTTTTCTTTTCCCCGCGTTAAATTCTTGCCTTGAGGGCGGATGCACCGCCTTTATTTCCCTTTGTCTATGAATCGGCGGGCATCCATTGCGCCGGCGAAATCTTCGAGGAGAATTCAGGGCGTTTCTTCCAATAAAAAAACGACACGTCGGTGCCGTTTTTACTCTTCTTCCGCCGAAAGGGCGAACCACTCGTCGTAGAGGGCGTCCAATTTTTCTTGGGTGGCATCCCGCTTTTGAGAAAGCTCCAACGCCGCCCGATGGTCTTCGTAGGTGGCGGGATCCGCCAGGGTTTCATCCATGGATTCGATCTCCGCCTCCAGGGCGTGAATCTCGGCCTCCGTATCCCGCAAGGCTTTTTTTCGCCGGCGGGCTTCCTTTTGTTCCTCTCGGGATTTTTTCTTTTCCTTCACGATTTGCGTCTTCGTGATCTCTTCTTCCTCTTCCTCCACGGTGTGGGCATCTTCCCATTTCTTCAGGAAGTAGGTGTAGTCTCCGTCCACCATAAAGGTGCCCTCCTCGGAAAGGCAGACGATCTTTGTCGCCACTCGATCCAGGAAGTAGCGGTCGTGGCTAATGGTAAGAATGGTGCCCGTGTAGTCCTTCAAAGCCGCCTCCAAGGATTCCTTGCTCTCGATGTCCAGGTGGTTGGTGGGCTCGTCCAAGAGGAGGAAATTGGCGCCTGAGAGCATAATGATTAAAAGAGACAGCCGCCCCTTTTCCCCGCCGGAGAGATCGCCGATGCGTTTGTCCAAATCGTCGCCGGTAAAGAGGAAGCGGGCCAGGTAGGCGTGAATTTGAAAGCGGTCCAGCTTCGGATAGCGGTCCCAGAGCTCTTCCGCCACGGTTTTATTTGCGTCCAGGGTCTTCATTTCCTGATCGAAATAGGCGATGGTAACGCCTTTTCCCAATTGCACCTCGCCGGATGTGGGGGCGATTTCGTTCATGATGATTTTAAACAGGGTACTTTTTCCGATGCCGTTGGGCCCGATGAGCCCCACCCGCTCCCCTTTGTAAATGGGGAAAGTGACGTCGTCGAAGAGTTGCTTCGTGGGAAAGGATTTCGAGAGATGCTCCGCGTGGAGCACATCGCGGCCGCTTTCCGTGGCCGGCGCGAAAGAAAGGAGCAGGTTTTTTTCGCCCTTCACATCTTCCAGCCGCTCCATCTTGTCCAATTGTTTCTGCTTGCTTCTCGCGGCCCGCACGCTTTTTTCCCGGTTCCAGGAGGCGAAGCGCTTGATCATTTCCTCTTGGCGCTTAATTTCCTTCTGCTGCATCACATAGGCGTGGCGCATCTGCTCTTCCTCTTCCTGCCTGCGGCGCACGAAATTGGTGTAATCTCCCTGATAGCTTTTCACCACACCGTCTCTTAAATAGAGAATGCGATCCACAATGGCGTCTAAGAAGTAGCGGTCGTGGCTGATAACGACCACGGCGCCCTTAAAGGCCTTTAAAAACTTTTCCAGCCAGGCGATGGAATCCATGTCCAGGTGGTTGGTGGGCTCATCCAAAAGGAGGAGATCCGGCTCGTGGAGAAGGAGCTTGGCCAGGGCCAGGCGGGATTTTTGGCCCCCGGAGAGATTTTCCGCCGGCATCGCCATTTCCTCTTCGGAAAAGCCCAGGCCCCGAAGGGCGCCGGTGACGGCACTCTCCCGGCTGTAGCCGCCGCTTTTTTCGTAGCGATCCACCAACACCTGGTAGCGGGCGATGTGTTCTTCCAGGGCCTCGCCCTCGAGATGGGCCATTTCCATTTCCATGGCGCGGAGCCTTTCTTCAAGCTCGATCACCGCCTGAAACGACGCCATGCACTCGTCGTAAATGCTGGCCCCTTCGGTGACGGCCACGTGTTGGGCCAAATAGCCCACCTCCAAGTCCTTGGTGGTGGAAATGCTTCCCCCGTCCGGGGTGAGCTCCCCGGCCAACATGGCCATAAGGGTGGTTTTGCCGCTGCCGTTGTTTCCGATGAGCCCGATTTTTTCTCCCGCTTCGATTAAAAATCCCACGTCCTTTAATATGGGGTCGATGTAAAACGTCTTTTCTAAGCCTTGTGCCGATACGATTGCCAAATGCCTCTCCTCCTTGCTAAAAATATCATAGCAGAAAAGGGCGGGGAGAAAAAGTCGGCGAAATAGCGGAAAAAGCTTTTCAATTGATGGTTTTTTTTGTATACTAGTCCTTAGAGTTAGATAAATTCATAACACTCTTCCGAATAGAGACAGTGAAAGGTGATAAATTTGGCTATACGTAAAGGAAAAGTTTCAGAAACCGTCATAAGAAGGCTTCCGAAATATTATAGATATTTAATCGAATTGGATGATCGAGGCGAAGACCGTATTTCTTCCCAAGAATTAAGTGAGTTAACGGGATTTACGGCGTCACAAATTCGTCAGGATTTAAATAATTTCGGCGGCTTCGGCCAACAGGGCTACGGATACAAGGTGGCCGTATTAAAGTCCGAATTGGAAAACATATTGGGCATTCCGACCATTTACAAAACCATATTAATCGGCGCCGGTCGCTTGGGGACGGTCATTTGCAATTACAAGGGCTTTTTGGACAGCGGCTTTGAAATCGTCGCCATGTTCGACCGAGACGAGCGGGTTATCGGCTCCACCGTGGGCAATCAAGTGGTTCGTTCCGTCGACGAATTGGAACAGTTTATGAAGGACCATGAAGAAGTGGAAGTGGCCATTTTAACCGTGCCGAAAGAAGGGGCTCAAGCCATTGCCGATCGCCTGGTTGAAGCGGGCATTCGCGGCATTTGGAACTTCGCGCCGGAAGATTTGGAGGCGCCGGAAGGGGTCATCGTGGAAAATATTCGTCTCACGGACAGCCTCTTGACATTGAGCTATTACTTAACGGAGCGGGATCGCTAGGCCGGTAGGATTTACGAGCGGGCAAATGCCTCGCTCTTATTTTTTTGGAAGGAGGAGCACGTGTTCGATCCGGTGATGACCATAAAAAGCGGGCAGTTTCACCATTGGGAAGAGGAGAAAGATAGGATCTGTGCCGTAAACGGAAAAGACGCCTTTTTTCTCAAAGCAGGGGAGTGCATTTCAGGAGACAGGGCCGCCGCCGAGATTTTTTTCGACGAGGGCCACGATTACGCCCGAGCCGCCGAGCTGGTGCGAAGCGCCGAGGATTTAAAGGATCTCGCGCCCTATTTATCCCTTCGGATTTTAAAGCAGGATCCCTGGGAAGCCGTCGTAGGCTTTATCCTCTCTTCCAACAACAATCTCTTTCGCATTCGAAAGACCGTCTTGGATCTTTCGAAAAACTACGGAAACAAACTGGCGGAGGCCCATGGCCTTGTAGCTTACAGCTTGCCGGCACCGGAAGTGATGGCGGACCTTTCTTCGGATGCGCTGCGCGCCCTCGGAGCGGGCTATCGGGATAAGTATTTAATCGAGGTGGCCCACATGGTGGCCGCGGGAGAATTCGACTTACACTGGCCCTATGAATTAGCGTATAATGAAGCCAAGAAGTATCTGATGCAGCTTCCCGGGGTGGGGCCCAAAGTGGCGGATTGCATTTTGCTCTTCGGCTACGGAAAAAAAGACGCCTTTCCCGTGGACGTGTGGATCGCACGTGCCATGAAACGCTTCGGCGAATTTAAAAGCAGAGAGGCCGCGTCGGATTACGCCATTGAGCGCTTCGGCGAAGACGCCGGCTACATTCAGCAGTTGTTATTTATGGACCAGCGAAGGAGGGAAACATGATCGGCGTATTGGCCAATTCAGGAGCTGTGTTTATTTTGTCTCTAATCGGCGTTTACGTAGGACAGCGAATTTCCGATAAAGTACAGACCCAGGTCATGACTGCGCTGGCGTTGTGTGCGTCGATTATGGGGATTCAAATGGGCATGAAGGCGGATCAATTTATCGTGGTGATTCTGTCGATGGCCCTGGGGACAGGCATCGGCGCTGCATTGGATATCGACGGCGGCTTGGCCCGCTTCGGCGAAAAAATCGACAAGCGCTTCGAAAAGGCCGGCACGGAAAACGGCGGGCCCATGACGGCGGCCATTCAGGCGAGTCTACTCTTCTGTGTAGGTGCCATGGCCATCGTAGGCTCTCTTCAGGCGGGCGTTTCCGGAAACAATGACACGCTGCTTATTAAAAGTGTGTTGGACGGTCTTACCGCCCTGGTGATGGCGGCGGCCTTGGGCATGGGGGTCGGTTTTTCCGCCCTGCCCCTTTTCATCTACCAAGGGACCATGGTGCTCTTTGCCCACGCCATTGCCCCCTACATTTCAGACGCTCTGGTGGCGGATCTCACTTCCGCCGGAGGAATCATGGTCTTCGCCATCGGCCTGGGGCTTATGGATATAAAAAAGGTGCCGGTGGCCAATATGCTTCCGACCTTTGTCGTGGTGATTATTGCTCGGGCTATTATGGGAATGTTTATGTAAAATATAAAAAGAGAGTGAAAATCCATTAAAAATCGAGGGAGGCAAGCCTTCCTCGATTCGCCTGACAGATCCGAAAGGGTCTGTTTTTTATTGTCCGAAATAATAAAAATGTTTGTTGTTGTAGTAATCCAGGGATTTTACAAACTGTTGAACGGCGTCAAATTCCTCGTCTTTCGAAAAAAGGTAGCGCCCTTCGTTTTTAATCACCTGATCGTTGACCACGGTGACCTCTGGCAGCTTCTCTTCCATAATCTGCATGTATTTCGGGCCCGTCCAGCCCAGGTACCGGAAGGTATAATTCATTAAATATTGGGGCGACAAATCGGGCCCTTCGCCGAGGAAGGGCTTCTGCATCTTTTCTTTTAAGGCGCGATTGGCCCACAGGATGTAGGGGGTGCGGCAACGATTTAAATAGCCGCTTAATTCCCCGGCGCCCCCGCGAGGCGATAGGAAAGATGAAGGCGGGGGCGCTTCAGCCAAATCAGAAAAGCGACGATAAGAACCATCAAGACGACGGAGGGAACAAAATAGGGCGGCAACACCGGGCTGAATTGATTGGCCACCATTTTTGCGCCTTCTCTCGCCGTGGCCAAGTCGGCGAATTTAAAATTTTCGTAGCGGTAGTGGAGCTTCGATGCCTGCACCACGCCCATAAGGGCGACGAGAAGAAAGAGGGCGGCGGCGCTTGATCGGATTTTTCCCAGGGCAAAGTAGAAAAACAGGGCTATGAGAAAAAGCGGAAGAAAATTATAAAGGACGACGGTTTTCTCTTGAAAAAAGAGCAAGAGCAGATCGGGCGTCATGTCCGTGACGGTAAATGCAAAGGAAAGAACCAGGGCGATGGTTGTGACGAGAAACAACAGGATGATGTCGATAAGTAAGTCTTTGAATGCGGGCTTCATGGGCGACCTCCGAAAATAGGAAAGATGACGTGTTCAAGGTCATTATATCAGTTGAAGGCACAGCACAAGGATTATCCCATAGGAAAGAGAGAGACTCTATGCCTTAGGGAGTGCCGTTTCTTAAGCCCCTTGTGCAGGATCCGGTTACTTAACGATGGTGGAAAAATGAGGGTCATTCGATAGATACCGGGTCCGGTCAAGGGTCACGCTGTCGACAGACAAGGTAAAATCTGTCTCCAAGCCGGAAGAAGAATATAATTTCATCCGGCAAGTCCAGCCGTCGCGGTCTGAAAATTCTGCCTTATGAAACCGGAAGCTGTTAAGGAGCTTTACCAGCTTGGCGACTTGGTCCCTTTCCCTAATGACCTTTACATCTCCGGTAGTTCCATCTTGGATTTCAATAGAATCTACCCGGGCCGGGTCCAATAAAAAGAGCTTGTCCAGCCGAATATCTGAAAAAAGCTCTCTCCCATTGTAGAGAATTTGGACCAGCTGGCAGACAAGCAGGGGCTCATTTCCTCCAAAGTGCCCGTCAGCATGGCCCTTCATCAATCCATTAGCCTTTACAAAGAGGACAGCTTCCCGGTCGACCCGGGGAATGTCGGAAAAATCCGAAAAGCCTGTGCTACTCAAAGGGGCTTGGCTTTTGGCGCAGGATTTCTTTAGGAAAGTAGCAAGCGCCCTAGCTCCGTCAAGTCGGGTGACTTCATCATCCCCTCCTAAATTCCGGTCCATTATGGCGAGGTCCTTGGCCCAAGCCACCGGACCGGAAGATAAGTCAGTTTGGTAGTTGGCATCAGAATAATTCTTGTCCAGCTTAGACAAGGTCTCGGCCAGGTCAGACCAGGTCACCTGCTTTTGCAAGTTGTTTAGGTCCTCGGCCACCTCTTCTCCCAAGCAGCCCTTACGAAAACGGTAGTTCACTGCAGGGGTATACCATGGCTCTTTCATAGGGTCACGGCTTCCCCTATAAGCCCATACAGGATCCGATAGAATAAGACATAGTGCGGTAACATATAGGGCGAAGCGAATCATTTTGCTTTTCATGTCTAATCTCCTTATCTGATTTGAATTGCTCGTAACTCAGCTTGGTGAGATTCATTCAATGATGTGATACCCAAACATCGATCATAATTTGCCCGTCCGGCAGCAATCTTTAAAAAACTTAGATAATAGCCGGTCGTTTTGCTTTGGAGCTATGTGTAGGCATACCATTCAACGCCAGGATTTCCATACCGAGATGGGTTCTTCGCGTCAAATAAAAAGGTCGATAATTTTTCAATTCCATCTTCATGTTATTAAAAGTAGTATTTTTGCTTGCTCGATTAAGTCCAACTTTATGGGTCGCCCTAAGGAGTAAACTCCTCAATGGATAGCATAGAGCCGTTTTTTTGCGGAGAACATGGCGTAAGGGCGCAGATTTTGATAAAATATATTAAATAAAATGCAAAAAGGAGGCGCGAATGACATTAGGCGAACGTATCGCGAATTTACGAAAAGAAAAGGGCATGTCCTTAGAAACCTTGGCGGAAGCCATTGAGGTGCCCGCAGATGATTTGCGGGAATGGGAACAGGGCACGCAGGTGCCGAGTCGGGGCGAGCTCTTAAAGCTTTGCGGCTATTTTCACACGACCACGGCCTACCTCGAGGGCAGGGAAGAGGCGGGACCTGTGAAGCAGGACCGCTTTTCAAAGGCGGAGATTATTTTTATCCTGGACGGGGTTTTGTTCCTCTTGTGTTTTCTCCTGGCGCCTCTCTTTCAGTGGGTGGACTGCAAGGTGTATGGCCAATACCTTACTGATTCGAGGGAATACTTACAACACTTCCCCCTAAACATTCTCCTCGCCTTCGCCTGCATTATTTTCGTGGCGCAAGTGGGAAAGATTATTTACGACAAGGCGAAGGGATCCAGGTAACTAACTCAATCAGTCGAAGAACAAGTTCCCGTGGGGGCGGCCCCATTTCCTATATTCAGCGAATAATCGGATGAAAAATCCTTCGATTCAGAGAGAAACATTGAATTGGAAAGTCCGGTTGCCTCATTGCCAACTGAAATAGATAGAAAATGGGCGGCGAAAAAGATAAAATAACGGCAAAATACAAGGGAAAAGAAAGGAGGAACCATGACAATAGGAGAAAGGATTTACTCCCTTAGAAAAGAGCGGGGCATTTCCCAAGAAGAATTGGCAGGTTCCATTCATGTGTCCCGTCAAGCCATATCGAAATGGGAACAGGATTTGGCCGTGCCCGACACGAGCAATCTGCTGAAGCTTTGCACGTTTTTTGACGTGACCATGGATGATTTGACGGGGGAAGGAACCGTGGATCATGGCCGCAGAGGACAGAAAAAACTTTTTACGAGGCGCGAGATTATCCTTGCCATGGATGTCCTCTTGTTTTTAATCTGCTTTCTCTTAACGCCGGTTTATCAAGAGCTGGATTTTCGTCAGGACGGAAGTTGTTTCGCCAATCCCGTCTACTATGTAAGAATCTATCCGCTGAATCTCTTGTTTTACCTCGCCTGCGCCATTCTCGCGGTGCAAGTGGGAAAGATCATTTACGAAAAGACAAAGGATTTTTGGTAATTCCATACAAATAAATTTGCCCAACAAAAAGACCCCCAAAGGTTGGATTTGCTGTCCGACTTTTGGGGGTCAATGCATGTGGAGTCTTTTTTGTTAATTGTTTTGGGGTAAGAGGCGGTGCTTGAGATCCGCTTCCAGTGCTTCCAGTTCCCGCTTGGCCTTTTCTCTGTTTTCGTGGCCTTCGATTTGAATCTTACGCACCTCATCCAGCGCGGAGATCAGCTGCTCGTTGGTGTAGCGAATGGTGTCCACATCCACGATGCCCCGCTCGCTTTCTCTTGCCACGTTCACCGTGCTTTGGCGCAGAGTTTCGGCGTTTTTCTTCAGGAGCTGATTGGTGAGATCCGCCACTTTCTTTTGGGCTTCGGCGGCTTGCTCGGAATGATGCACGCCGAGGGCTAAAACCATTTGGTTTTTCCAAATGGGAATGGTGTTGACCACCGTGGATTGAATTTTTTCCGCCATGACCGTGTTCGATGCCTGTACCATGCGGATTTGCGGCGCCATCTGGAGGCTCACCATGCGGGTCAGTTCCAAATCGTGGATCTTTTTTTCGAAGCGATTGGCCATGTTTTGCAGGTCGTTGGCTTTTTGGGCTTCCAGGCTTCCCTCCGTGGCCGATGCCATAAGGGCGGGGAGCTCGCGATTTCTGACGTCTTCCAGCTTTTTGTTGCCGGCGAGAATGTACATGGAAAGTTCTTTAAAATACTTTTCGTTAAGATCATACATTTGATCCAACATGGAGATATCTTTCATCAAGGTGATTTGATGGCCTTCAAGCACCCGGGCGATGTCGTCCACATTTTTTTCCGCCTTGTCGTACTTGGCCTTCATGGCGGTCACCTTGTTGGTGGAGCGCTTCAAAAAGCCCTTCAGGCCCTTTTCGTCTTCGTCTTCAAAGCTCTTCAGCTCCGTCACCACTTGGGAAAGGAGCCCCCCCACTTCGCCGAGATCTTTCGTGCGCACGGAGTTTAGGGTTTTCTCGGAAAAGTTCGAAATCTTTTTCTGTGCCCCCACGCCGTATTGAAGGATCACCGAGGAATTGGTCAGGTCGATGGTCTTGGCAAATTCATCCACCTGCTTTTGCTCCGCCGCAGAAAGCTTTACTTGGGCCTCCACTTCCTTGGGTTCCAAGGTCAGTTCCGATTCGATGTCCGCGTCCGTGGTGCCGTCCAGGGTCAATTTGATTTCATCACTCATGGAATTCGTCTCCTTCCGATTCTTCGATGAGTCCGTCTTGCTTCATCACCGTTTCCATGACGTCCATCTCGGCATTGAGGTCCAAGAGGTCGTCTTTATACAAAGTGTCCAATAATTTTTCGTAGCCGTCGATGACTTTGTCCAGGGAGCGCAAAATATCGTCCATGGTCTTTCGAATGGCCTCGGTAATCACCGAGGAGGATTCAAACTGGAGATACCGCTCGATGAGCTTAATGGTGGTGGGGGTGTAGTAGTCCACAAATTTGTTTAAGCTTTCCACCCGGCCGGGATCCGTGTTCACCGCATGGCGAATGGCATCCAAAAGCTTCAAGAGGGCGGAAATCTTGTCCTTCAGGACGCCGTCGCCGGTGCGGTCCCGCTGCTCTTTTAGCGTCTTTTCGTAATCCTCCATGGCGGTGGCCCGATCGTCGTCCGTAGGCGCCTCCGTCTCTTCGATTTCCGGCACATTTTCCTTCACGGGAATGGTGCGGCCCATGTAATTGTCCTTGTAGGCCTTGTAGGCGGCGTGATCGATGAGGAGCAGATCGCCTCCTTCCACCAGGCGGGCCTGGGGCAGGTAGTCTTTTCGGATCATGTGATTGATTTCGGCGGCCACCGTTTGTTGAGGTTTATTCAGCGCCGTGACCAGGTCTTCTGTGGCGAGGACCGATTGGTCCTGAATCTCCCGGCGAATGCGGAAGAAATCCCGCGCCAAAATCATATTGCGCTGGCTGACGACGGTGCCTGCGGCGAATACCACAGCCGAGATCATAAGAAAGAGGAACGCGGCAATGGTGTCGGAGGAGAAGACACCATAGGCGATGTCGTCGATAAAGACCATGAGGGCGCAAACAAAGGAGCTCAAGGCCGAAAGTCCGGCTGCATTTCTCAGCCAGAACCAGGTGTTCGGCGCCGTCACTTTCTGCTTTACCTTGGCGGGATCCCGGTTTACGGGAAGGCGCACAGGCTCCTTCGGACCGAAGCCCTTTTTCACCCCCCGCATCAGGGCGCCGGCGCCCATTTTCGAGTAATGGATGGCGCTTTCCACGCTTTTTTCTATGACATCGGCCACGTCCTGAAAGTCGTCGTCTTCCATGGCGCGGTCCACAAATTTTTCAATGGCATTTTTATCTTTCAATCCCGAAACTCCTTTCACGCCTTGTTTTTATCCAAAGCAGTCTACTTTAAGTTTAGCATAAGGCAAAAAATTGCGGGGAGTTTTTTCGCCTTTTAAAAAATCTTTACCGATACTTAAACATTAATTCTTTTGCCGAAAGCCTTGCAATTGTCCGCCCCATCTCCCATAATGGAAAGAAGTGAAATAATCAGATAAGCAAACTGAGTGGTCCGCGGGACTGCTTTTTTTTTGAAACGAGGAGGAACGTTTGAAATTTAATGAATTTAATCTGTCGGAAGCCATTTTAAAAGGCATCGAGGCCATGGGCTTTGAGGAAGCATCCCCCATTCAGGCCGAGAGCATGGCGCCTCTCTTAGAAGGCAAAGACGTGATCGCCCAGGCCCAAACGGGCACGGGCAAAACCGCCGCCTACGGCATTCCCATGCTGGAGCGGGTAGAAAAAAAGGGCCCCCTTCAAGGCCTGGTGCTCTGCCCCACCCGTGAGCTGTGTCTGCAAGTGGCCAACGAGCTGGCCAATTTAGGCGCCTACAAAAAAGGCGTGAAAATTCTCCCCGTCTACGGCGGCACCAGCATCGATCGGCAAATCCGCGCCTTAAAAGGCGGCGTGCAAATCGTCGTGGGCACGCCGGGGCGGGTCATGGACCACATGCGCCGAAAAACCCTGCGCTTCGACGACCTCGCCGTGGCCATTTTGGATGAGGCCGACGAAATGTTCGACATGGGCTTTCGCGACGATATGCGCACCATTTTAGACGAAACGCCGGAAACTCGCCAGACCTGTTTCTTCTCCGCCACCATGGAAAAAGACATTATGGATTTCTCCCGTAAATTCCAGCGGGATCCGGAGATCATTCGCATCAAGCACAAACAGCTCACCGTGGAAAACATCGAGCAATACTATTTGGAAATGAAGGCATCCATGAAGCCGGAAATTTTAAGCCGCCTCGTGGATATTTACGACCCCACCCTGGCCATCGTCTTCTGCAACACGAAAAAGCGGGTGGACGCCCTGGTCAGCGAAATGGCATCCCGCGGCTACGCCGTGGACGGCCTCCACGGGGATTTGAAGCAAAACCAACGGGACGCCGTCATGAAGCGCTTCAGAAATTCCTCCATCGACATGCTCGTGGCTACGGACGTGGCGGCGCGGGGGATCGACGTGGGCGACGTGGACATGGTGGTGAACTACGACCTGCCCCAAGACGAGGAATACTATGTGCACCGCATCGGCCGCACGGCGCGGGCCGGGCGCAAGGGCCTGTCCTTCTCCTTTATCGTGGGCCGGGACATCTACAAGCTGGAAGACATCGTCCGCTACACCAAGGCCGACCTCGCCTACATGGAACTGCCCACCATGGAGCAAATGGACGTAAACAAGCGGGAAAACTTGGAAGGCAAAGTGGCCGAGATCTTGGACGCCGATGCGGACCTTTCCGAGTACAAGCCCATGGTGGAAAGCATGCTCCGCCTGGAATACGGCGCCGTGGAAATTTCCGCCGCCCTCTTAAAGCTTTTAGACGACAGCACCCAGTCGAAAAAACACGACGCATTGGATGAGGTGGACTACGGCAAGAAATTCCGCGCACGGGGCCTGAGAAAAGACCGCAAGGGCAAAGAGAAAAAGGGCAAGGGCAACAAAAAGCGCTTCTCCAATAACGCCAAACTCTACATGGACAAAGGCAGAAAAGACGGCATCACTCCCAAAGCCATCCTCGCCATCTTTAAAAAAGAAACAGACCTCGGCGCCGACGTGGTGGGCAATATCTTAATTCGCGACCACCACACCGTGATCGAAGTGCCGAAAAAAGCTGCCAAAACCGCCATCGAGCAATTAGACGGCATTAAGAGCCGGGGAAAAACCTATCACGTGCGGGCGTACAGAGATTAAATTGAATTTACGCGCAATAAAATAAGGCCTCGCGGGGCCTTATTTTTGTGTCTTGATTTCGCCGGTTTCGTAAAGTTTTGCCAGGGTTGTGAGCTCTTTAATGGTTTCCAACCCTTTTTTTCCGCCGTCGGTATCTTTCACAAGGCGTCTTTCCTCGTATTCCGTGACGAAGGCCAAGGAGGAAGTAACATCGATGTCGTCGGTAATGCGGCGCTCTTCGTCTTTCATGGGGCTGTGCGTGGCGAGGAGGATGCCGTAGGAATTGGAGATTAAAGTGTAGCCCGCCGTGCCCGTGGTCTTTCGGTAGGCGTGGGCGAAGCCGCCGTCGATGACGAGGACCTTCCCCTCGGCCTTCACGGGCTCTTCGCCTTTCATGCGCTTCACCGGGGTGTGGCCGTTAATGATTTTGCCCCGGTCCGGGTCGATGTGAAAGGCGCGGAGGATTTTTTCCGCGAAATCCGCCTCTTCTCTCAGGCGGTAGTAAGGATTCTTCTCTTCCTTGTGGGTGGCTTCGTCGGCAATAAAGTAGCGCTCGAAGGTGGTGATCCGCTCTTTGCCGAAAAGGGGCGAGGCTTCGCCGCACCACAAGTAAAACATGAGATCCGCCGCCGCTTTTTGCTTTTCGCCTCGGGCGAAGAAGCTGTCCCGTACGGCGGTATCGAAAGCATCCAAGAGCTCCCGGCCGGCCAGGGGCTTTCCTAAGACGGACGTGGGGGCAAAGTTGCCCGCCTCGTCTGTGGGCAGACAGCCGTGGAAGAGGAGATTGTCGTTTCGGATCAAGTACATGCTTCCCGATTCGATCAGAAAGCGAATGTGCTTCCGCAGCCGCTCCCCGTTGGTGAAGCTTTCCGTGAGACGGGCCGCCACCTGTTTTTCCTCTTCCGTAAAGGCGTAGGGATCGGCGGGATCCACCGTGGGAAAATCCGTGTCCAAAAGGGGATAGGTTTTTCCGCCCACTTCCACTGTGCCCGCCTCGAGGTCCATGCGGTGCAAGAGGCGCATACCGTCCATGCCGTATTCCGGATGTTTGGCGATGAGCTGGCCTTCCGCCTTAAATTGCAACACGGCCATGGCCTTGTGGAGCTTCGCCAAGCTTTCGTTTTGGGCCTCGTGGGGATCGGGATTTTTCGGATAGAAGGGCGCCGTGGCCTTGTATTTTCTCGCGTAGCGCACCAGAGGCATGAGATTGATGCCGTAGCCGTCTTCGATGGTGTGAAGCACATTGTAGCGCAAGGCGATGCGAATCACATTGGCGATGAGGGCGAAATTCCCGGCGCAGGCGCCGATCCAGGCGATGTCGTGATTGCCCCATTGAATGTCCACCTTCGGCGAGGCCATGAGGTAGTCCATGATCTTTTCCGCCTCCTCGCCTCGGTCGTAAATGTCGCCGATGACGTGAAGGGTGTCTACGGCGTAGCGTACGGAAAGATCCGCCAAGTCGCGAATGTAGATTTCCCCTTCGCCGTAGGCCACGATTTTTTCGTGGAGGGTCTTCACATAGCCCGCCTTGTGGCGCAGCCCGGCCTCTTCTAATAAAAGGAGATTCAAAATCTTCTTTCGGTCGACCGGGAAAGTGGCCTCGATTTGATCGTGGTCGTACTTCGCCGCCACCCGCTTCGCCACGAGAATGAGATCGGCCAGGGTGGTCTTTAAAAGGGCGTCGTAGTCCTCAGGCGCCATGGCTTCTTTTAAAAGCTTCAGCTTTTCTTCCGGGTAATACAAAATCGTGGCCAGACGCTTTCTGTCTGCTTCGGATTTTTCCGGGAAAAGTTCGTCGATGTAGCGGCGCAGCACCCCCGATGCGTTTCGAATCACGTGGGTAAAGGCCCGGTACTCCCCGTGGAGATCGCTGACGAAATGCTCCGTGGGCTTCGGCAGGTTCAGACCGCTTTCAAGTAAGAGTGCCTCGGCCAGGACCCGGTCTCGAGACGGGTACTTCTCGGCCAAGAGGCGGTAGTAGTTTTTCTGTAATTGGGATAATTGCTCCATAGTCCCCTCCTTACTTGTCCTATACCCAGTTTTGGGGTATAAATGAATAGAAAAGAAAGAGAGGCGACTATGGATTTTAAAGAGAAAATCAGAAGCATAAAAGACTACCCGAAAGAAGGCATTACCTTTCGGGACATTACCACCCTTTTAAAAGACGGCGAGGCCTTTCGCGAAGCCATCGACGCCATGAAGGATTTGGTGAAGGATGAAGCCATCGACAAAGTGGTGGGCATCGAAGCACGGGGATTTATCTTGGGCGCGCCACTGGCCTACGATCTCGGCGTGGGCTTTGTGCCCATCCGAAAGCCTGGCAAGCTTCCCGCGGACACTCACTCCGCCGAATACGAATTGGAATACGGCTCCGACACGGTGGAAATGCACGTGGATGCCATCGAAAAAGGAGAGAAGGTACTCATCGTCGACGATCTCTTGGCCACCGGCGGCACGGGAAGCGCGGCGGTGGAAATATGTAAAAACGCCGGCGCCGATGTCATCGGCTGCTTGGTTTTGATCGAGCTCGACGGATTAAACGGCCGGGACAAAATGCCCGTGCCCGTCTACTCCCTTATGGAATTTCCCGCTTAGGCAATAAAAAAACGGCCCAAAGGCCGTGGAGCGGGTGAAGGGAATCGAACCCTCGCGATCGGCTTGGGAAGCCGAGGCTCTGCCACTGAGCTACACCCGCATAAGTAAACTGTATTTTACTCCTTCCAAGGAGGCCTGTCAAGATCGGCGGAGGGGCCCGGAGCTTTTCGAAAAAGCGCACAAAAAACGGCCGAGTCAAGGCCCGAGATTTTAAGAAAAGAGAGAGCATCGGCGCCTCTCTTTTTTTTGCGGATGAAACACCATGAAAGCGGTGCAAATCATTTTCCCGCAAGCCGGAAGATATGTAAAAAACATAACGAGTCGCGGTTAAGAGGGGGTAAAAGTCCCGTTTCTGATTGTGTAAAAAATAATTATCCCTAATTCATGGGACTTGCTCGAATATTTTCTTGAAAGATAATTAACAAATTTTCACCAAATCTATTGACGCGCCTGTATTTATATTTTATAATGCAGATAGAAGTTGGAAAACAATTGCAAAACAACCGAGCAAGCAGAACATATCTATAAGGGAGGCTATATAATGAAAAATGTCGTCATCGCAAGTGCAGCAAGAACACCCGTGGGTTCCTTCGGGGGCGCATTCAAAAGCGTAAGTGCCGTCGATTTGGGCGTTGTTGCAGCAAAAGAAGCCATCGCACGCGCAGGCATCAAAGCAGAAGATGTCGATGAAGCCATCATCGGCAACGTACTTCAAGCAGGTCTCGGCCAAAACGTGGCTCGTCAAGTAATCCTTCACGCAGGTCTGCCCGAAACCACGCCGGCAATGACCATCAACAAGGTTTGCGGTTCCGGTTTACGTGCCGTATCCCTCGCAGCACAAATCATTAAAGCAGGCGACGCCGATATCGTATTGGCCGGCGGTACCGAATCCATGAGCTGCGCACCCTTCATCTTAAACGACGCTCGCTGGGGCGCTCGCATGGGCGAAAAGAAACTCGTCGACGAAATGATTAAAGACGGTCTGTGGGATGCATTCAACGACTACCACATGGGCGTTACCGCTGAAAATGTATCGAAAGAATACGACGTCACCAGAGACGATCAAGACGAAATCGCCGCAGTCAGCCAACAACGTGCAAGCAAGGCCCGTGCAGAAGGCATCTTCGACGAAGAAATCGTTCCGGTAGAAGTTAAAGGCCGCAAGGGCAAAGTTACCGTCGTCGACAAAGACGAATACATCCGCGACGGCGTAACCAAAGAAAGCATCAGCGGCATGAAGCCCGCATTCATTAAAGACGGTACCGTTACCGCAGCCAACGCATCCGGTATCAACGACGGCGCTGCCATGGTTATCGTTATGAGCGAAGAAAAAGCCAAAGAATTAGGCGTTGAGCCCATGGCTAAGATCGCCAGCTACGCATCCGCAGGCGTCGATCCCAAGATCATGGGTACCGGCCCGATCCCCTCTTCCAGAAAAGCAATGGAAAAAGCCGGCTGGGAATTCTCCGAACTCGACCTCGTTGAAGCAAACGAAGCTTTCGCAGCACAAGCAGGCGCAGTTGCTAAGACCTTAGGCCTCGACATGGAAAAAACCAATGTCAACGGCGGGGCAATCGCCATCGGTCACCCCATCGGAGCTTCCGGTGCACGTATCCTCACCACCCTCTTATACGAAATGAAACGTCGCGACGCCAAGAAGGGTCTCGCTACCCTCTGTATCGGCGGAGGTATGGGTACCGCACTTACCGTCGAACGCTAATCGGGATTAACTGAAAGGAAGTGCCATAGTGGACTTTCAATATCTGATTGTCGAAAAACAAAACGCCATTGCCACGGTCAAGGTCAATAAGCCCAAGAGCTTAAACGCCCTGAACACCGAGGTATTAACCGAATTAAACCGCTGCTTTAGCGCCCTGGAAACGGACGATGAAGTAGCCGTCGTGATTCTCACCGGCGAAGGCAAGGCCTTTGTCGCCGGCGCCGATATTTCTGAAATGCAACCGCTTAATGCGGCAGAAGCCCACGCATTTGCAAAACTCGGCATGGATACCTTTATGTTAATCGAACGGCTTTCCAAGCCCGTTATCGCTGCAGTAAACGGCTTCGCCCTGGGCGGCGGCTGTGAACTGTCCCTCGCCTGCGACATTCGCATCGCTTCCGAAAAAGCCGTCTTCGGCCAACCGGAAGTGGGCCTCGGGATCACCCCGGGCTTCGGCGGCACCCAACGCCTGCCGAGAACCGTCGGCGTCGGCATCGCGAAAGAATTGATCTACACGGCCAAAAACATTAAGGCCGACCGCGCCTATGAAATCGGCTTGGTCAACGCCGTGGTCGCACCGGAAGAATTGATGAACGAAGCGATGAAACTCGCCGAAACCATCGCATCCAAGGGTGCTCGCGCCGTATCCTACGCCAAGGGCGCTATTGTAGACGGTCTGCAAGCGGACATTCAAACGGGTATGGACATTGAAAAATCGGCCTTTGCTCTCTGCTTCGCCACCGAAGATCAAAAAGAAGGCATGGGCGCATTCCTGGGCAAACGGGCTCCGGAATTTACAGGTAAATAAACAATCTTTAAATAGAGAACAGGAGGAATTCTTATGAAAATCGGAGTTATCGGTTCGGGTACTATGGGTCTTGGCATCGTTCAAGTTGCCGCACGTTTCCACGAAGTCGTCATCAAGAGTAGAAACCTTACCGACGAAAAGATCGCAAAGATCATGGGCAAGGTAGAAAAAGCTTACGCGAAGAATGTTTCGAAAGAACGCATGACGCAAGAAGACATGGACGCTGCCATGAAACGCATCTCCATCGTGGAAGAATTTAAAGACCTTTCCGACTGCGACATCGTTATTGAAGCCGCTTCGGAAGATCCCGAAGTTAAAAAAGACTACTTCAGACAATGCGACGAACTTTGCGACGCAAAGACCATCCTCGCAACCAACACCTCTTCCTTGAGCATCACCGACATCGCTGCAGTGACCAACCGTCCCGCAAAAGTTATCGGCATGCACTTCTTCAACCCGGTTCCCGCAATGAAATTAGTTGAAATCATCTGCGGTCTGCACACCGACGAAGAAACCAAGAAGACCATCATCGACTTAACCAACGAAATCGGCAAGACTCCGGTCGAAGTCGAAGAAGCTCCCGGCTTCGTCGTAAACCGCATCTTGATCCCCATGATCAACGAAGGTATCGGCATCGTCGGCGACGGCGTCGCTTCCGTTGAAGACGTGGACACCGCCATGAAATTAGGCGCAAACCACCCCATGGGCCCCTTGGCTTTAGCTGACTTAATCGGCTTGGACGTTTGCCTCGCCATTATGGACGTTCTCTACAACGACTACCACGACAGCAAATACCGCGCACACGTTCTTCTGCGCAAAATGGTTCGCGGCGGCAAATTGGGTCGTAAGAGCGGCGAAGGCTTCTACAAATACGACTAATCTATTCAAATTGAGGCTTTCAAGAGCTTCTGTCATACAAAATCGGGTAGGCTTCGGCCTACCCTTTTTTTGCGGAAATTTTTGTGAAGGGGAAAAACAACTGGCGATCGGACATGAAGCGGGTGGATTTCTTGCAACAAAAAAGCGAGGGCTGCCTAGAGTGACCCCATAAAGTTGGACAAAATCGAGTAAGCATTTAGCTTGCTCGATTTTGTTTTACATAACATTCGTTCTATGCGGATTGCATGCGTTCACGGTATTGTTTCGGACTCAGGCCTCCTAACTTTTCTTTGATTCGATCGTTGTTGTAGTAGCGGATAAAGCACTCGATGGTCCGGACGAGTTCTCCCCGACTTCGGTAAACATATCCGTCGTAGATTTCTCTTTTCAGGATGCTGAAGAAGTTTTCCATGGGTGCGTTGTCGTAGCAGTTGCCTTTTCTCGACATGCTTTGGAAGATGTGGTGTTCTTTCAGCATGGCTTGATAGGCGGTCATTTGGTAGCCCCACCCGCGATCGGAGTGGAAGGTGCGGCGGTAGGGGCAGCCGCTGGTTCGTTCGATGGCTTCTTCTAAGCCTTGTAGCATGGTGACGCCGTTGGGCTGATCGGAGAGGACGTAGCTGATGATTTCCAGATTGTACATGTCCATGTACGGATCGAGGTAGAGTTTCTTTGTTTGAAGTTTCCCTGCTTTATCTTCGACGTAGTATTTGAATTCCGTGGTGTCGGTGGTAATTTTTTGGTAGGGGATGGAGGTGTTGAAGCGGCGGTTGATGCGATTCTTCTTGATTTTACCGACAACGCCTTTGTAGGAGTTGTACTTCTTGTATTTCCTGCCGTAGGCGCGGACTTGAAGGCCCATGACCTGAACCAGCCGTTGAACTTTCTTTTTGTTGATCGCCCATCCCCGGTTCTTCAGCTCCAGATGGATCCTTCGATAGCCGTAGTCTTTGTGTTCGCGCCGTATGGCCAGGATCTCGTCTTTCAAGGCTTGGTCCTTATCTTCTTCGTTCCACTTTTTCTGCCAATACATGAAAGTGGATTTTGGAAAGTTGATGGCGGCGAGGATCTCGGTTAGTTGGAATTGTTCTCGGAGTTTGGCGACGATCTTCGCCTTTTGTTCGTTTTTTCTTCCCTCGCCAAACTCCTTAGCTGCTCCCAGAACATCTTTTGAATGGTGAGTATTTCGTTCTCCGCTTCTAATTCTTTGATGCGATTTTCCAATGCCTCCCGTGTGGAAGCATCAAGATCTTCACTCGACTTTGAAGGATTTGGTGCTTGATTGCGGTCGCTCGTTTCGTAGCGTGTGATGGCTTCTAACTTAAACTCTACACTGTACGCACGATTATTTCTAGAGCGCATTAAGCCTTCATCGCCAAATTGTTTGTAATTGTTCACCCAGCGTCTGATCTGCGATTCGCCGATTTGATACTTATTTTCTAAGACGGGATAGCTTGTCTTCCCGGACAGGTATTCTTCGACGATTTTCTTCTTCAATTCATAACTGTATTTTGCCATTAAAAGACCCCCAAAGGTTGGATTTCTTGGTCCAACTTTTGGGGGTCAGTGCAGACAATTATGTATGACAGGGCCTTTTTTTATTTACTCAATCTAATTTAATGATTTAAGATATCACAAAGTATTATAGTTAACTTTTCTAACTATGTAAACCAAAAATAGTGTCTTGTGAAACTGATGTAAAAACGCACAAAAAGTGGAAAAAAATCTTGAAAAGTGGTACCATTTGATGTATATAGGTTCTCTTTCTTTGGAAAAGAACTTCTTTGTATATAGGATGTCGCTGAGGAAAAGAAAGAAAAGGAGGAAATAATGTTAAAATGTAAAAAAATAACAGCATTTTTTTTAGCTTGTTTAATGTTGTTAGGTACAATTGTACCAATTGGAGATGCATTTGCACAGGGAGCAAATGAGTTAACAAAAACAAGAGTTAGTAGGATAGAAGTCAAAGATCGAAAAGGTAATACCATTGATCTTAATGAGAAAATTGAGGAAGATAAGGACTGTAGACTAGAAATAGACTGGGATGCCAGTGAATATGGAGCAGATATTAAAGAAGGAGACTATTTTAATGTCACTCTTCCTAAAGGTTTTAAGGCATCAAAAAGCAACTTTGCAGTACGTACTCTTGATGGAGTGCAAGTTGCAAAAGCACAAGTAAATAACCTTAATTCTGAATTGGGAGGGGGTACTCTAAAGGTAGTATTTACAAGCCTAGCAGAGGATAAAACAGATGTAAAAGGTAGTATTGCTATCGAAGGTAGCACACTACATAAAAATAAGCTTAATGAATCGAATATAGCAAAGTTAAAGTCTCCGACATATAAAGAAAGCAGTATTAGTGTAAAAAAGATTTGGAAAAATGAAAAAGGATTTGAAATAGATGCACCAGAAGAAAAAATAGAAGTAGAACTATATAAGAATGGCGTAACGACTGGTGAAAAATTAAAATAAACTAAAGAAAATAACTGGATAGGCGTGTTTGATGTTTCGGGAACAAATGATGAACTTGCAGAATATTCAGTAAAGGAAATTGGAGAAAGTAAGCACTCTGTTTTAATAAATGACAACAGGTATAGAGTAATTTACGAAGGAGATGCAAAAAATGGCTTTGTAGTTACTAATAAAGTTTCAAAAGGGATTGTGTCCTATGCAAAAATTCCATTCGGTAAGATGATTATTCTTCCTACAGTGAGTCCAGAGAAAGAAAAAGAGAATCTTTTAGATTTGATGAATGATCAACCAGATAGTTGGACGTTTAAGTATAAACTTGAAGAACTAAAAGATAAAGATACGGTTATCAAAACATATGATTACATCACATTAACAGTAGAGAATTTGGTTAAAACTAATAAACAAGATTTTTATGATGATTTGTCTTACTATCTAGATAGGGAAGTAACAAGTCTAGATGATTTAAACAATCAGGAAATCAGTCGAGCATATACTTTAGCTAGACAATATTTATTTTCTGGATATGGTTATGCTGAGTTCTATTTGGAAGATAAAATATTAGAAGAGATTGATGGCTATACTGAGGATTATTTATTTAGAGTAACAGAACTTCCAAGTGAGTATTCAGACATTGTAGATGATCAATACAATGAAAGATATTACTATGTAAAAACAACCATTGAAAATGATGGCACTTATCAAACATATTGGAACTGCGCAGAATCATATGAAAAATTGGATAGAGAAGACAATGCTCAAAATAGACAAGATAATCTATTTGAAATTTTCAAAAGTTTTACTGGAGAAGATTTAAAGGAGTATATGGGATACGATACCACATCTGTAAGGCAAGCTCAGTCATTACCATCCCGTTGTGCGTTTTATAATAAATTAAAAAAAGCTGAAGATAAAAAAATATCTATTCCTGTAAAAAAAATATGGAAAAATACTGATGGCACTGAAATAGATAGTGTTGAAGAAAAAGTAGAAGTAGAATTATACAAAGATGGGAAAGCTACTGGAAAGGTAGTTACACTTAACGATGCTAATGAGTGGACCGCTTCCTTTGGACAAATAGAAGATACAGAAAATTCAAGTGTAAGTAAGTATACAGTTAAAGAAATTGGTGAAAAAGACGGAAGAATTGAAATAACCAATGATGCCTTTTTAGTAACTTATTCTGGGGATATTGAAAATGGCTTTACCGTTGAAAATAAATATATTAATGAAGAGAGGGCTTATGTGCCTATTGGTAAACATATAATTTTACCGAAAGGAACAGCAGATCAAAAAAGAGAAAATCTTT
>NZ_JAOQJD010000008.1:0-107742 GCF_025566985.1 Aedoeadaptatus acetigenes | reverse complement strand
GTTCGAGTCCCACCCTGAGAGCCATAAGCCGGGGTGGCGGAACTGGCAGACGCACAGGACTTAAAATCCTGCGGTCGTTGAGATCGTACCGGTTCGATTCCGGTCCTCGGCACCACTATGGATGTAATGTATCCATCAGCAATATGTATCGCGGGATGGAGCAGTCTGGTAGCTCGTCGGGCTCATAACCCGAAGGTCGTAGGTTCAAATCCTGCTCCCGCTACCAAATGGCCCCGTGGTCAAGCGGTTAAGACACCGCCCTTTCACGGCGGTTACCCGGGTTCGAATCCCGGCGGGGTCACCATATAAGGGCGCATAGCTCAGTTGGGAGAGCATCTGCCTTACAAGCAGGGGGTCATAGGTTCGAGCCCTATTGCGCCCACCAACCTGGCCTGGTAGTTCAGTTGGTTAGAATGCCAGCCTGTCACGCTGGAGGTCGTCGGTTCGAGTCCGATCCAGGTCGCCATTACATAAGTTACCGCTTATGTTTTTTGAAAGAAGAGCTCTTAATTAGTTGTCATTGTGCTGGTGTAGCTCAATTGGTAGAGCAACTGATTTGTAATCAGTAGGTTAGGGGTTCAAGTCCTCCCACCAGCTCCAGTGCGAAAGCACTTTTGGAGGAGTTCCCGAGTTGGCCAAAGGGGACGGACTGTAAATCCGTTAGCTCAGCTTTCAGTGGTTCGAATCCACTCTCCTCCACCATATAAATTATCAATCAAAGTTAGAGGCGGTAGTTGGGTCGCTGTGCGGTTCTTCGAATCGACCATCTCTAGTACCGGGAGTTATTTCGATATTCACCTGCGGGTGTAGCTCAGTGGTAGAGCCCCAGCCTTCCAAGCTGGTTGCGAGGGTTCGATTCCCTTCACCCGCTCCACGAGCACCTATAGCTCAGTAGGATAGAGCAACGGACTTCTAATCCGTGTGTCGGGGGTTCGAATCCTCCTAGGTGCGCCATTAATTTTGTTGGGGCGTAGCCAAGTCGGTAAGGCACCAGACTTTGACTCTGGCATTCCACAGGTTCGAGTCCTGTCGCCCCAGCCATTATGATCCATTAGCTCAGTTGGCAGAGCACCTGACTTTTAATCAGGGTGTCCCGCGTTCGAGTCGCGGATGGATCACCATAATAGGAGAGGTATCGAAGCGGTCATAACGAGGCGGTCTTGAAAACCGTTAGGGTTCACGCCCACGTGGGTTCGAATCCCACCCTCTCCGCCAATAAGGAGAAGTACTCAAGTGGCTGAAGAGGCTCCCCTGCTAAGGGAGTAGGTCCTTCACGGGGCGCGAGGGTTCAAATCCCTCCTTCTCCGCCAATTTGTGAGGGCCTTTAGCTCAGTTGGTTAGAGCTCCCGGCTCATAACCGGTAGGTCCAGGGTTCGAGTCCCTGAGGGCCCACCATTAAGCCCAGATAGCTCAGTCGGTAGAGCAGCAGACTGAAAATCTGCGTGTCGCTGGTTCGATTCCGGCTCTGGGCACCAGTTGAGTAAAGACTCGGAGCTGTAGCGGAGGCTACAGTTTTTTTATACAATTCCCAAATCGGGAACCATGAAAAGGGATTGAAAACAGTGTAAAAATCTGTTAGTATATTAACATCGAGTATAGGAGTATAGTTCAGTGGTAGAACGTTGGTCTCCAAAACCAAATGTCGTGGGTTCAAATCCTACTACTCCTGCCAAATGAAGCCGAGTTTGCCTCGGCTTTTTTTGTGTCTTTATAATATGGCTCTATACTATTCATTGGGGAGTAACTCTTCAATGGTTGTCATAGAGCCATATTTTTGATACGAATTAACGAGTGTTTGATCAAGGGAAAAAAACAATCATTTCTATGAACAAAAGCAGCGTCTAGGGATGAAAGATTCATTGAATAGTTATAGGTTAAAGGAGAATAGAATAAGAACAGCTCGACATGCAAACGTTTGACAAAATATTAAAAAGATGCGATCATGTCTCATAAGCAGATAATAGTGTGGATTAAAACAATTTGCTACATACCACTACTTATTACAAAAAAGTGAGGAAGGAAATATGTTTGTCGATAAATTATTGTTAAATTCTGCTAGGTATAGTAATGGCGACATATTGAGTAAGGCTCGGCCGGTTTAAGTAGGCCTACAAAATTGCGTTGGTAAACAGTACCGGAATAACCGGAAAAAGGAGATGGAAACCCCCATATTGTAAGTTTTTAACAACTAAAGTAAAGGAGAGATGGTATGAAAAGAGCATCTATAGTTAGTTTATTAGCTTTAGCCCTGACCCTGGTGGCCTGTGGTCCCAAAGAGACCAAAGACCCGGCCCAAGCACTGGCCCAAGACTTTGCCAAGCTCTACCTGGCCCAGCTGGACTTTAAGGAAGAGGATTGGAGGCAGTTGGAAGAAGAACTAAGCCGGGCAGGCCAGGTCATTAAACTGGATGGAGACCCGGAAGCTGGCCGAGAAGCGGCCCGGGATCTGCCCGCTCTCTATGACCCCTTTAAGGAAGTCATGACCCGGGAGGCACTGGAGACGATGGTGGCCAATGGGGATTACCCCTACTTCCCCCTAAGAGAAAAGACTTTGGACAGTGTGGATCTGGTTTCTGTTACAAGAGTGGATCCGGATGATGATAGCTACGACCTGGTCTTTGTCACCAAGAAGGGGGACCGAGAGACCCGGCATGTCATCAGGGCTACTATTCGCCAAAAAATTTTCTATTTGGAAAGTCCCAGCCAGGTTTTTGACCTGTGAGGGTAAGTAAAAAGGCTGCTAGCAAATGCCATGGTCATTCTGCCGGCAGCCTTTTTTGGCCAATCTCTTACAATTTAGCCTCCATGAAAAATCGGCTCTATGTGAACCATTGGGGAGTTTAGTGAAAACCAGACTCCTCTTTGTTTTCCTAAGTTACTCATCACCGATCTGTCAAATAAACACCCATTTGATTCGGAGATGGTGAAAGTTGCGCATCTCAAAGGCGATGTGCTTCACCATCTTGATCTTGTTGTGCATTCCTTCCACATAGCCGTTGCTCTGCGTGAAATCAACGCTGTCGCAAGCACTCTAAACCGATTCTTGTAGGCTCATAAGCAAATGCGCGACTCTCCTTGTCCGCCTTTTGTCGCCTTGCCTATTCAATGTGAAAGAGGAATGCTTTGAAGCGGCTATCTTTGTGAAAGGATATGGGTAAAAAATACGCGACTTGAATGGCATCGCTTCTATCGAGCATGGTGGCGATCGGTGCCTTTTTCTCCTCTCTCAGCTTCCGAACCCGGCGTCTTTAAGCGGTTGCGACTCCTTTTAAAGCAATTTTTTTCGCCCCCGTGATCCGCTGCCGCTCCCGTTACCTTCACATCTTGGATTTCTAAAAGCAATGTGGTAATATTGTTTTTACTTTTTTTCCCCCCTTTACTTCATTGTAGTGATTTAATTTTAGGCGATAGAGAAAACAAGTGCTATCTTTTTGCACAATACTATCCATTGAGGAGGTTACTCCTCAATGGATAGTATTGAGCCTGTTTAGTATTGGTGGTGTTAAATGAAAAAAATGTATTTGTTGTTTTTGAGTGGGTTATTTTTATTTATCATAATTATCCCATCCATTGATTATAGAATAAGTCACCAGAAATATATAAGTAAATTTGGAATGTTCAATATAAACTCAAATGAGACAGAAGCGAGAAGACTAAACGATTCAAATTTTGAAATTTATGAAATAGTCTTTAAGTCTAAAATAGACTATAAGAAATTTATTGAAAGTGTAAATAAGACAGAAAATACGCTCAAGTATGATTCGACTGCAATTGAAAAAAATCAGAACATTAATAACCTATTAATGGAATTGAAGCGGAAAAAGAGCATTAGAAATGAAGTAGATGAAGTGTACTGCATATATAAAACGATCGACCATGAAGTTTATGCAGATATTATTTTTACTGATTTGGCAAGTGATTCATGTTATTTTATGATGGACTTTAAATGCAATGATTAAAACTTATTTTTGACACTTATTTTAAGGATCACTGTTTTACGCTGATGATGAACGTTTGAAGCGGCTATCTTTGTGAAAGGATATGGGTAAAAATACGCGACTTGAATGCCATCGCTTTTCTCGAGTATGGTGGCGATCAGCCTCTTTCCGTCCCCGTGATCCGCTTCCGCTTTCGTTACCTTCACATCTTGGATTTCTAAAAGCAATGTGGTAATATTGTTTTTACTTTTTTGCCCTTCTTCATTAATTTGTGATGATTTAATTTTAGGCGATAGGGAAAACAAGTGCTATCTTTTTGCAGAAAAATATCCATTGAGGAGCTTACTCCCCAATGGATTTTATAGAGCCTTTTAGGTGGTGAATTATCGACTTTTGTTGCGGAGTTCATGAATGAACGAAAGTAGGGTGTCGTAATAGACGATATTCTCCAAAGAAAAAATCAAATAGCCTTCCGGCGCCGGCACGCTTTGTTCGATGAGCATGTCGCTTTCAAGGACGAGGGCGCGGCGTTCGGCGTCGTAGGGAAGGATTTTCGCCGGAGCATCCAGGGTAAAGCGGCCCGCCTTTTCCACATAGAGCAGATCGTCGTATTGCACATAGCGGTCCATGGCGGAATCGGTCTTTCCCGTGATTTGGAAAGGATGGAGGCTGAATCCGTCGATCTCCAAATCGGCTCGGCGCAGGCGGTCTTTTAGACGCGATAAATATTTTTCTGCCGCCGCCATGGCATTCAGATTACCTTTGATTTGCTCCACGAGATCATTTGGACCCGCTTCTTTAAAGAAGCGGGGGAAATTCTCGCCGACGCATACGGATCCCTCAAATCCGCCTTGAAGGGCCAGATTGGCCAGGCGATAGGAAGCGAGGGACGCGATCGCCGTGCGCTTTTTAATTTCGTCGAAAAGATCCGCCGCCACCTCCAGGCGCTCGCGGGCTTTTTTTGTTAAATAAGGCCAAAGAATGCGGGTTTCAAATTGCCCGTGAAAGAGATATAGGGTATTCTGTATAGGTAAAGACTCCAAGGCGCGGTTTAAGGGCGCGATCCAATCTTCTGCAGGATCTTCCGCCTCCCGCTCGATGATGTAATCCTCTCCGAGGAGGCCGTAGGCTACGGGGCGGGCCTTGGGACCGTAATGAGAACAATAAATTTGTAAGAAATAAACCATAATTTCCTCCTGGGGCAAGTATACCACAGGAAAAGGAGGCAACAATGATTTACTTAGACAACTGCGCCACGACGCGGCCGCTGAAATCGGTAATCGATGCCATGACCACGGCATTGCAGGAGGATTTCTCCAATCCCTCCAGCTTGCACCAATTCGGCTATGCCGTGAGCAAGAAGAAGGAAGCCATTCGCGAAAGCATCAAGGACTATTTCAATTGCCGCAGCGGCGAGCTCTACTTCACTTCCGGCGGCACGGAGTCCAATAATACGGCCATTCGCTCCGCCATCGAAAACAAGGCCGCGGGAAAAAATGTGGTGACGACGAATATCGAGCATCCGTCAATTTTAAATGTCATTAAAGCATCGGAGATGGAGCTGCGCCAAGTGGCCATCGACGAAACGGGGCATATCGCTTTCGAGAAACTCATGGATGCTATCGACGAAGACACGGTGCTTGTGAGCCTCTTTCACGTGAACAACGAGCTGGGGAGCATCAACCCGGTGGTAGAGTGGGTGCCGAAGATCAAGGAGGCCTACCCGACGGTGAAGGTCCACGTGGACGGGGTGCAGGCCGTGGGAAAACTGGTCGTCGACTTCGATGCTATCGGCTGCGACACCTATTCCTTTAGCGGCCACAAATTTCACGGACCTAAAGGCATCGGCGGCCTCCTCGTGAAAAAATCCGTGAAGCCCTTTATTTACGGGGGCGGACAGGAAATGGGCATGCGCAGCGGCACGGAAAACATTCCGGGCATTTACGGCCTAGGTGCCGCCTTCGACGCGCTGAAAGAAGAAGGCATCGCCTTGGATGAAGCCGAGGCGCGTATGGCCCATTTAAGAGCCGCCATTGAAACCATCGACGCCATTTCCATCAACACCACGGCGCCGGCCAGCCCCTATATTTTAAATGTCAGTTTGGCCGACACCAGAGGCGAAGTGCTCTTGCATATGCTGGAAGAAAAGGAAATCTACATTTCCACCTCCAGCGCCTGCTCCAGCCATCGCACCGGAAAGAATCCCGTGTTAACGGCCCTGGGTCTTTCGGACAATCTCGCCGAAGGGACCATCCGTTTGTGTTTGAGTCGGGAAACGACCATAGAGGAATGCGACGAATTCGTCGAGGCCCTGAAGGAAGCGGTGGAGACCATTCGCTCCATTATGAGGAGGTAATATGAAGCGTATACTCAGTTTAAGTTTAGGCGAGGTGGTATTAAAAGGCGCCAATCGCCGCTATTTTATCCGCAGGATCATTCAAAACATCGAGAGTAGCCTCTCCGATGTCGGGTATATAGACATTAAGCCGGAAATGGGGAAAATCCAAGTGGAAATCGACCCGGCGGTGGAAGATACGGCCATCAATCGCCTGCGCTTCGTCTTCGGAATCGTGTACATTTCCCCCAGTTGGTGCTTTGATAAAGATTGGGACCGGCTGAAAGAAGAGACGGTAAATTACATCGACGCCCTTTTAAAAGAAGAGCCGGAATTCAAGACCTTTAAGGTCGTGACGAAGCGGAGCGACAAGGCTTTTTTCAAGGACTCTCAAGAGGTCAATATGGATCTCGGGGGAGTGATTCTGGATCACTTCTCAGATCGCCTCGCTGTGGATGTCCACGATCCGGACTTCTATCTCTACGTGGATATTAAAAACGAGATGTATCTGTACCACAAAAAAATCCCCACCTACGGCGGCCTGCCTTTAGGCACCAACGGCAAGGGCCTGCTCCTTTTAAGCGGCGGCATCGATTCGCCGGTAGCGGGTTTTTTAATGGCGAAGCGCGGCGTGCAGGTGGATGCCCTGCATTTCCACTCCTATCCCTTCACCTCGCCTCAGGCCGAGGAAAAGGTCATGAATCTGGCGAAAATTCTCGCCCGCTACGTGGTCAAGATGAATGTGTACAGCGTGAACCTTTTGCCCATTCAAAAGGAACTGAACAAACACTGCCCGCCGGAAGAGATGACCGTCCTCTCCCGCCGCTTTATGATGCGCATCGCCAATCGCCTGGCGGATCAGCACGGCTACAAGAGCGTGATCACCGGGGAAAACCTGGGACAAGTGGCGAGCCAAACCATCGACGGGCTCACGGTGATGAACGATGTGGCCGAGCGCATCGTCTTCCGTCCCCTGATCGGCATGGACAAGGTGGATATTATTCGCTGGGCCGAGCGCATCGAGACCTACGAAACCTCCATTCAGCCCTTTGAAGATTGCTGCACCGTCTTTTTTCCGAAACACCCGAGCCTGAGGCCCACGGTGGAAGACATGGAAGCCTCGGAGGCGAATTTAGATATCGAAGCCCTGGTGGACGCATCCATGGAAACATTGAAAATTACAACCATTCGAGCAAAGGAGGACCGATGAAAAAATTAATTCCCGTACTGGCGATACTGTTGATCATTGCCGGCATTTTCGGATCCACGTACAACAAACTCCAAGTAAAAGACGAAGATGTAAACCAAGCCTGGGCCCAAGTGGAAAACACCATGCAGCGCCGGGCGGACCTGATTCCCAATTTAGTGGAAACGGTGAAGGGTTATGCAAAACACGAAGAAGATGTGTTTACAAAAGTGACCGAAGCGCGGAGTGCCGTCAAGGCGGCCTCCACGCCGAAAGAATACGCCGCGGCCAACGAGCAAATGGATCAGGCGGTGAGAAACATCAATGTGGTCGCCGAAGCCTATCCCGAGCTGAAGGCCGACAGCAACTTCGCAAACTTGCAAGCGGAACTGGCCGGCACGGAAAATCGCATTGCCGTGGAGCGCAAGCGCTACAACGAAGCCGTGGCGGATTTCAACAAATCGGTGAAGCATTTCCCCACCAATCTTGTGGCGAAGGTGTTGGGCTTTGGTCAAAGAGAGTACTTCCAAGCGGCGCCCGGTGCCGAAAAGGTGCCTCAAGTTAAATTTTAGGACCGGGCCATGAAAAAGCGCCTGTTCCTACTGGTTCTGGCCCTGTGCTTTTTGTCTCTACCCGTCTTTGCCGCCGGCCTTCCCGAGGCGACCCGTGATTTCTACGTCTACGACGAGGAAGGCATATTAAGCGACGAGGCGAAAAGCGACATCGTAAGAACCAATGAATCCCTTTTCGAACAAACCGGGGCCCAGGTAGTGGTTTGTATTCTGAATCACTTGCCCGAGGACAAAACCGTCGAAGAAGCGGCTGTGGATATTTTCGACAAATGGGACATCGGCACCAAGGAAAAAGACAACGGCATTCTGCTACTTATCGTCATGAAAGACAGGAAGTTTCGAATCGAAGTGGGCTACGGTTTGGAAGGCGCCATTCCGGACATGGTGGCCAAAGAGATTTTAGACGACATGGTGCCCTACTTTCAAGACGGCAACTACGAAGCGGGCATTCGCGTAGCTTTCGGCGAAATCCTGTCGAGGGTGGAAGACGAATACCAAATCACCATCGAGGGAAAAGATGCCGTAACCGAGGGCATCGAGGAGCAGACTGAAGAAGGCGATTTAATGGATATGATTAAAATGGCAATCGTCGTCATCTTTATTCTGTTCCTTATAAGCCGAGGCAACAATCGTCGCGGCTTCTACGGCGGAGGCTATACCGGCGGTTTCGGCGGCGGCTTTGGCGGCGGCAGCTTCGGAGGAGGAGGCGGTTTCGGCGGCGGAGGAAACTTCGGAGGCGGCGGATCCTCCGGCGGAGGCGGCGCCAGCGGCGGCTGGTAAACGCCAAAACATCGCGTCGAAAAATCATAAAACCGAGAAGGCTTTCGCTTTCTCGGTTTTTTGCATGAAAAAACCTCCGAAAAAATCGGAGGCTTATCACTTTATTTTGTTGTTAGCGGATAGGACGCCTCTGCGATTCGGGCATTGGATAGACCGACAAAGCAGATGGTTCCGCTCATTTCCAAATATCTTTTTTAAACCTAAATCCGGCCGGTGTGGGTTTTGTCGTAGTGAACGCCGCTCCAATACATGGGCGTGTAGACGATGGCCTTATCCGGAAGATTGACGCCTTCCATGACCCAATCTTTAAAGACATTAAAGCCGGTGCGGTCCACGATGTAGCCGATGTGTTCCTTTCGTGCCGGCGCATTGGGATCGATGTACTTCTCCACATAGCTATAGGTGTTTTTAATGATCTTAATGATGGAGTCTTCGTCGGCCCATTTGATGAAATCTTCGCCGAGGCGCGGGTTGCGCTTGCCCGTGCGACCGAGTAGGGTGAGCTTATAATATTTTTCTTTCGAGCGGGTCCAGGCACGCATGGGGCAGTAAACGACGCAGACGCCGCATCCGATGCATTTGTCCGGATCGCGCTCCGGTTTTCCGTTTACCATTTTAATGGCCTGCACGCTTTTGTTGCGGCAATACTTTTCGCAAGCGCCGCAACCGACGCAGCGATCCTTATCGAGCTGAGGCTCCGTCATGCCCATAATGCCGAAGTCGTGCATGCGAACTTTGGCGCAGTCGTTGGGACAGCCGGTCAGGGCGATCTTAAAGTGAAGATCGTGGGGGAAAATGGCCTTTTCAATGCGTGTGGCAAAACCCGTGGTTTCGTAGCAGGCATAGGGGCAGACGCGGTTGCCGATGCAGGCCGAGATGTTTCGCGTGCCGGCAGAAGTGTAGCCTTCGTCCCGGACATCCTGATTAATGTCCAGCTTGTCGATTAAGGGCTGCACGGCTTTATTGACTTCGTCCATTTTATCGAATGGAATCCCCAAAATTTCAAACCCCTGGCGCGAGGTGATGTGGACTTCGCCGTTTCCGAAGGTATCGGCGATGTATTGAACCTGGCCCAACAGCTCGCCGGTGATGTGGCCGCCGGGTACGCGAATTCGGACGGCGGTAATTCCGCGCCGTTTCGTAACGCGGAAGGCGTTTTTGCGCATCTTTAGTGCGTTGTAATCGTGACTCATCATAGCCTCCTTAATCGAACATATGGCGGCCCACGGTGTAATTATAAACCGGGCCATCGGTGCAGACGTAACTTTCATTGATTTTGCAGTGACCGCATTTTCCAAGGCCGCAACACATCTTTCGCTCTTGGCTGATCCAGATATTTTCTTCTTTAAAGCCGAGCTCGAGCAGTTGCAAACAGGTGAAGTGCATCATCATCGGCGGGCCGACGACGATGGCCACAGCCTCTTGGTAATTGTCGATTTTTAAATTGGGCAAGTGCTCCGTTACCAGGCCGATCTCACAGGTCATGTCGCCGGGATCGCAGTCCAGGGCATCGACGGTGAGAATCAGATTGACGGTTTCGCGCCAACGGGCTTGATCGGCCAAAAACAACACATCGGCAGGCGATTTAAACCCGGCGACGAGGGAGATGTGCTTGCATTCCTCCGGATGACCGGCGAAATAATCCACCACGCCGCGCACGGGACTGAGCCCGGTGCCTCCGGCGACGACGAGAAGCTCCTTGCCTTTGTAAATCTCCACGTCGAATCCGTTGCCGTAAGGTCCGCGCATAAATAAGCGGTCGCTGTGGAGGAGATCGAAGATTTCGTCGGTGACCTTGCCCACTTTGCGGATCGTGAGGTCGATGGTATTTTCGTCGATGCCCGAAACGGAAATCGGCGCTTCGCCGACCTTGGGAATCGAAACTTCGAAAAATTGGCCCGGACGCACGTCGCCTGTGTATTCGACGCGGAAGGTGTGTTCCAGCGGTGTATGCTCGATGATTTCTACAATTTTTGTAGGGAAGGGCAGGTATTCGTTACGCATTCTCTTCCTCCTTGTCCCTGGTCATAGAGGCGACCTCCGTCACCATGGTGGAAAATGAAATGTATTCCGGACACACGTCGTCGCAGCGGCCGCAGCCGGTGCACATGTGGTAGCCGAATCGCTTTTTAAAATCATAGACCTTATGCAATGTTTTAAAGCGCATGCGTTGGCCGTGTTTGTCGCGGTATTTTCCTCCGCCGGCCACATCGGTAAAGCCGTCGACCATGCAAGAAGCGTGCACGCGGCGCCGTTCGCCGGCGCGCCCGTTGTCTTGATAGAAGAGATCTTGCATGGTAAAGCAGGTGCAGGTGGGGCAGACGAAATTGCAGCGGCCGCAGGCGATGCAGCGCTTGTCGTATTGGTCCCAGAAGGGGCTTGTGAGCACTTTGTGGGGATCAATGGCGTCGCTTAATTTGACGCGGGTCGGCGTTTCGGTAACGTAGCGAGGCTCCACCGGGAGATTTTCCTCACTGTGGCGTTCAAAAATCTCGTCGAGATCATCGTCCCGCACGTCCATGTAAAAGAAATCGCCGCCGCGATCAATGGACGCCGCATAATTGTCGCTCTTGTTGGTTTCCATATCCACGCAGAAACAATTGTCGTAGGCAGTGGGGCATCCGATTAAGACAAATTTCATCTTTTCGCGAAGTCGCTTGTAATAGGGATCGGCGAACTTGTTTTCAAGATAAATGGCGTCCAGGCGCTTGACGCTATGTAAGTCGCATGAACGTAAAAACACCAGAGCATCTTTTTTTATGCGGGGTTCCGACTCGGTAACGGTGTTTTCCGTAAAATAAAACAAGGTCTCGCTGATCGGGTAGAAGACTTCCTTCATCGAGTAATAGCTTTTTGCATCGAGCTCCGCCTCTTCAATGGATTCGATTTCTCCGTAGCGAATACTGTCGAGATCCGAATAGGGGGCCTCACCTTCAAAGCGCTTCGGGGCGAAGATCAAATAGTCTTCCGATAAATCCTTCAGTAGCGCATTTAAAGAAGGCAGACTGAATTTGTATCCCATATTGACTCCTTCCTGTGCCGAATTGCTAAAAACAATTCCATTGACAAAAAATAATAACATCCATTCTACTTATTATCGTAAAAGGATGTTATTATTTATTCTGTGAGAAATATCACGTTAAATGAAATTAGTCGCCACTTTTAAAGTAATGTTCCAGGCGTTTGCGATCGGGAATGACAAAACGCGCTTTGTCGTAGATGACGAGCCCGCTCTCGAGCAAAGGCTTTATACTTCTCGAGACGCTTTCGCGGCTGGCGCCGATCAGTTCCGCGAGAAACGTCATGGTAATTTTCATGTCGATGGCCACCCCTTCGGGATGGGGTGCAGGGTAATCCTTCGAAAGCTTCCAAAGCTTGGCGGCGATGCGCTTGTCCAGGCGCACGAAGCCCGATGAATTTTTCAGCTGACGATACAGCCGGCGCATGCGTAAATTGTAGAGATCGATGATATTTAATGCGAGGATCGGGTCCTTTACCATGGCATGAGACAATGCCTTTTGCTCCAATTTATAGACGATTCCTGCGCGGATCACATTGCATGAAACAGAAATCGGCCCGGGGTGTGGTTCGGGGTAATTGATGATTTCGCCGGGACCCAAGGTAAAGATGACGCGGTGGTCTCCGGAGGAAGCTAGTTTATAGAGGGAATACTGGCCGCTATCGACCAAATAAATCGAATTCAAGATGTCGCCTTCTCGGAACAGAAGGGAATTGGCTTCGGTATTCACTTTGATCAATTTATTCGTCAGCGCATGGACGATTTCTCGGTCCACGCCCTGAAAAATATTTAATCGTTCACTTAAAAAGTCCATGGAGAACCACCTTGTGCTTTGATAAGAAAATTATAGCATGTATAGGGCGAGGCTGTTTAGAATCAGCAAAAAAAGCGGCAAAAAATGACAAACCATCCATGGAATGTATTTTATCAAAAAGGCTTGTCAAAAAAGGCGCAATCTTATAAAATAGATAGGGAACGCCTATTCCATTCGATCGCAACACATCGAATAAATGGGGGTTTCATCGTCTATTTCGAATTTAAAGGACGGCAACCCCGTTCTTTTTCTATGTTTTCGCCCAATCGGGCGCTGAGAGAAGGAAAACATGAAAAAATTACTGGCCCTGTGGATGGCGGCCCTGGTCCTTATGACCGGGTGCGGACAAAAGAATACGGCACAAAACGAGCCGAGCAATAAGAATGAGGTGCAGGCAAGTGAGGCGGGGGAAATTTCCCGCTACCAAACCACCTTTTACGATACCTTCGATACGGTGGTGAGCGCCATTGTCTATGCTTCGAGCGAAGAAGAGGCCAACGCGTATTTTGAAACCATTCACAAGCGCTATCAGGAGCTGGACCATCTGTACAGCAGCTTTAAGAATTACGACGGCATCGTCAATGTGAAGTCCGTGAACGATCAGGCCGGCAAGGGCAAGGTCGTCGTGGACGAGGAATTGTACGATCTGCTTCGCTTCTCGAAGGAGCAGTACGAAAAATACGGCGAGACGAATATCGCTTTCGGCGCCGTCACATCCATATGGCAAAGCTACCGGGACGCCTACGAGGTGGTGCCGGAATCGGAACGCTCCGCCGACGACGAGGCCTTGAAAAAAGGCCTGCCCGACGCGAAGATCCCCACCATGGAGGAGCTTCAGGCGGCCAATAAACATACGAATATCGACGACATCGTCTTAAACGACGCGGATCATTCCGTAGAAATTAAAGATCCCGAGCTGAAAATCGACGTGGGCGCCGTGGCCAAAGGCTATGCCACGGAGCTGATCGGCGAAGAGCTGCGGGCATCGGGCCTTGAAACCGCCCTGATCAGTGCCGGCGGCAATGTAAAAATCATCGGATCCGCGCCGGAGGCGGAGCGCAACAGCTTCGGCATCGGCCTGCAAAATCCGGAAGCCATCACAGGTGACAGCGCGTCGGAAGATAACATGAAAGACATTATCTACACCAACGACACCTCCGTGGTGACCAGCGGCGACTACCAACGCTACTACATCGTGAACGGGAAGCATTACCACCACTTAATCGACCCGGACACACTCATGCCGGCGGATCATTTCCGCTCCGTCACCATCGTGACCAAAGACAGCGGCCTGGCGGATTTTCTTTCCACTACGGCCTTCTGCCTGCCCTATGAAAAGGGCCGCGCCCTCATCGAAAGCTTGGACGGCGTGGAGGCCTATTGGATTTTCGAAGACGGCTCCACGGCTTTCACCGACGGCCTGAAATCTATGCTGGACAGTCAGGGGGCGACGAATGCGCAATAATTTGCTCATTTTCTCACTGGCTCAATTGTTTTTGATATTGATTTACGCCGTGGTGTTGATCTATCTGCACTTATCGCCTACACTGGAAAGTGCCGTTTACAGCCACTTTTTTCTCCGGCTGATTCCGGCGGTGCTCACGGCTTTGGTCTATCTCATCGTCGGCCGATTTATGAATGTCAAGGGACTGACCGACGGCATTTTGATCCTGGTCCTGCCGGCTGTGATTTGGGGCATCTGCCTCGCCATGGCCTACTTCGGCGGCGGTGCCGAAGGCTTTGTGCGCGGCGCCTTCCGTTCCCTGTGGCGCTTTCCCGCCGACATCACCATGCTGCCCCAAATGGCCGTGGTGAGCCTTCTCAGGATTAAGCAAACCACGGCGGTTTACGCGGCATCGGCGGTGATTCCCCAGTGCCTCGCCCTACTTGTGGCGGCGCGAGGCCCCGTTACCTATCGGCATCGGCGTGACAGCAGACGTCGGGAGAAATAGAAAGAGGACAACATGTATAATTACGATATGAAACGCCTGTATGAAACCACCATCGAGGCGTTAAAAGATAAAGGCATAGAAATTTCCGACATTGCGGCCATCGTTTACGAGCTGCAAAAGGACTACGTGCCCGTCACCATGGATTTGTGCGAAGAGCACGTCCTGGCCGTGCTTCGAAAGAGAGAAACCATTCACGCCGTCTTAACGGCTCTGGCCATCGACAAAGCCGTGGAACAAGGGCGCTTTGAAGAGCCCATCCAATCCATTATTGCCAAGGACGAAGGCCTCTACGGCATCGACGAGGTGCTGAGCCTTTCCATTGTCAATATTTACGGCTCCATCGGCCTCACGAATTTCGGCTTTTTAGATAAAAACAAAATCGGCATTATTGATGAATTAGATAAACGAAAAGGCGATGAAGTCACCACTTTCAGCGACGACATGGTGGCGGCCATCGCAGCAGCAGCGGCCTCTCGCCTGGCCCACAGCAACAAAATGAAAGAGGAGGGGGAAAATTATGAAGCGTAAACTCACGACCCATTGGATCGCGACTACAGCCGTATTGGCGGCGGTTTACTACGCTCTTACCGTGGTTTTTGCCCCTATTTCCTACGGCCCCGTTCAATTCCGCGTGTCGGAAATTATGAACCTTTTGGCCTTTTACAACCCCGCCTTCGCGCCGGGCATCGTCCTCGGCGTCTTCCTTTCGAATATAAGCTCGCCCCTCGGCCTATATGATTTATTCTTCGGCACCTTTCACACGGCGATCAGCTTGTATTTTATGTGTAAGCTCCACAAGAAGTGGGTGGCAAGCCTCATGCCCGCCCTATTCTCCTGGATTATTGGTTTCGAGTTGGTTCTTGCTTTCGGCGGCGGACTCGTCGGATTTTTGACCATGAGCCTATCGGTTGCGGCCAGCGAAGTGATCATCTGCACCCTGATCAGCTTGCCCGTGTACGAAGCTTTGGACAGAAATGCGGCCTTTCGTTCCATTGTCAGCAAGAATCCGCAGTAGGTAAATTCAGAAGGAGAGAGTATGAGAGTAAAAGTTTGTGTCGGCGCCCGCTGCACCATGATGGGCGCAAGTGCCGTTCTCGACGCCTTGGAGGATCTTCAACAACGCTATTTTAAAGACGGCGGCCTGGATATCGTCCACGTCAACTGCATGAACGTATGCAAAGAAAAGGGCGAAAAGTATACGCCGGTCGTTGAAATCGACGACGAGGTTTTCACTTCGGTAAAACCCCACGAGATTTCGGGCGTTATCTTAGAACGCGCCGGAATACAATAAAACGGATCGAATAATTCAGAATATGAGGAGGTAAAAAAATGAAAGAAAGTTATGCAAGTATCGTAAGTCTTCGCCGTCGCGTATTCTCTGAAATCGCAAAGATGGCCTATGCGGACACGCCACTGCAAGAATTGGAATCCATCGGTCACCGTCTCTATCCCGGTACGTCTCCCGACGACAGAGAAGAGCTCTTCAGAAAGCGCGCCATCGTCGAAGAAATGACGCGCCTGGCTATGGGTATGAACTTGCGTGATTACGACGAGTACATAAAGGTAACCGAAGGCTTCGACGACGTGGACGTCTCCACGAGCATCTTTAAGACGCCCTTAGTCGACGTCATTAAATTCGCCTGCGAATCCTGCCCCACCCGCGCCTTTACCGTAACCAATAACTGCCGCAAGTGCATGGCCCATCCCTGTACCAATGTGTGCCCGGTAAACGCCGTGTCCATCGGCCAATACGGCGCCGTCATCGACCAATCGAAATGCGTGAAGTGCGGACGCTGTAAGCGTACCTGCCCCTACAACGCCATCGTCGAATATGATCGCCCCTGTGCATCGGTTTGCGGCGTAGGTGCCATCGAAAGCGACGACAAGGATCGCGCAATCATTAACCACGACAAATGTGTGGGCTGCGGCCGCTGCGTCGTACAATGTCCTTGGGGCGCCATCGGCGACAAGACCATGATCTATCAATTGGTCAAGGCCCTAAAGGAAAAGAACAAGCGCATCTATGCCATTCCCGCGCCGAGCTACATCGGCCAATTCGGTGCCGATACCTCGCCGGAGCAAGTCCGCGCCGCAGTAAAGGCACTGGGCTTTGAAGACATGGTGGAAGTCGGCCTCGGTGCAGACTACACCACCCTCCACGAAGCCAAGGAATACTTGGAGCGCGTACCCAACGAAATTCCCTTCATGGGTACCAGCTGCTGCCACTCCTGGACGCTTCTCATCGAATACAAGTTCCCCGAACTGAAAGAATACGTCTCCGACTCCGGCAGCCCCATGCGCTACACGGCGGAACACATTAAGCGAAAGGATCCCGACGCGCTGGTTTGCTTCGTCGGTCCCTGTACGTCGAAAAAAGTGGAAGCCATTACCGGTGAAGTCAAAGACTATGTGGACTTCGTCATTACCTTCGAAGAGCTCATGGGCATGTTCGTTGCAAGAGACATCGAACCCTCTGAAATCGAAGCAGTGGACGAAGAGGAAGAATCCTCCTCCTCCGCCAAGGGCTATGCTATGGCCGGCGGCGTCGCCGCAGCGGTAAAGGAAGTGGCCGAAAAGATCGATCCCGAACGCCACATTAAGATCGAAGGCGCCAACTCCCTTAAGGAATGCATCCGCATGCTTCAAATGGCCAAGGCCGGCAAGAAAGACGGCTACCTCTTGGAAGGCATGGCCTGCGAAGGTGGCTGCATCGCAGGGATGGGCACCATCGCTTCCACCACCCGCGTGCGCAAGGCATTGGGCAACTACATGAAGGATTCTGAATATCAAACGCCCTTGGAAAACGTCCTGATCGACGATTCCTTAAAGGACTTCAGCAAATAAAAAGCGGTGTCAAACCGATTTAAAATTCTAAGAAAAGGCATTTTTCTCTTTCAGAAAGATGCCTTTTCTTTTTTATTGAGCCGACTATAATAAAGGTGAAGACGCGTGTTTTTCGTAAATACATGAATCGAGGCGCAATATGAAAGACAGCGGGTATTTCACCATGACCGACGGCACGGACATTTATTATCGGCGCATGGGCGCCGGAGAGCCGGTCTTATTTTTACACGGAAACGGCGGCAGCAGTCGCTTTTTTAAGTACCAAGTCCCTACCTTTGAACCGTATTTTCAATTGATCTTTTTCGACAGTCGCGCCCACGGCAGGAGCACCAATGGCGGTGAGGCATTAAACTTTCGCCTTATGGCAAAAGATACGAAAGAAGCCCTGGACGCCTTGGGGATCGAAAAAACATCCATCGTGGGCTTTTCCGACGGGGCCAATCTGGCCATGGCCTTCGCCGCACTTTACCCAGAAACCGTAAACAAACTCGTATTAAATTCGGGGAATCTGTATTTCAGCGGCACGAAATTCTTCGGGCGCATCACGTCCTATCTGCAGTACGGCCTCGGCGCCGCCTTGAGCAAAATTTCCGATAAATTTGAGGACATTCGCCTCAAGGCCAAGCTCCTCGTAAAGGATTCGGACATTCCCGAAGGCGCACTCCGCCATTTGAATTGCCCGGCCATGGTCATCGTCGGCGCTCGGGATGTGGTGGAGACGGCCCATTCCAAATACATCGCCTCGCTGATTCCCCATTGCCGCTACGTGGAGGTGCCCAATCACGGCCATCGCCTGGCCAGGACCAATGCGAAGGCATTTAATGAAATCGTCATAAACTTTTTAAAAGGAGCGTCATGAAAAAAATCATCGAAACCCTAAAGAAATACGGGGAGCCCCTGTTTGTGCTGAGCGTATTTATTCTCGTCGTCGTGGAATTTAAGAGCTTATCCAAGGAAATTTCCTACGACCAAGTGGTGGCCACCTTGGGCGGCATTCCATTTTTGAACGTCACGCTCATGCTCATCGCGGGCATACTCGCCGTGCTGCCCATGTTGAACTACGATGTGATCTTTAATCGCCTCCTGGAAAACGACCTGGACAAGCGAACCATTTACGAAACCAGCTACACCGTCAACACCATGAACAACCTGATCGGCTTCGGCGGCTTGATTAATATGGGCCTGCGCCATTATTTCTACGGCAGGAAGCAGGACAAGGTGGAAATGGTGAAAGTCGTGTTGGAAACGTACTTTTACTACTTAATCGGCATTTCCGCCCTGAGCCTCTTCGGCCTCGTGTACCTGTATTTCAATCGGGATTCCACGGCGGCGATCTACGCCCCCTGGCTCGTCGGCGGCTTGATTTACTCCCCGGCGGTGATCCTCTTTTCCAATCGCAAAAAAGAAGACAAGAAACGAGTGCCTCAGTGGGCGCAAAGGGAACTGCTCTTAACCTCGGTTTTGGAATGGCTTAGCGCCATCGGTACTTTCATGCTCATCGGGCGGGCCATGGGCCAGTCCTTTCACCCGGCGGAAGTTTTTACCGTGGTGGTGGCCACGAACCTTATCGGCATGGTGTCCTTAATGCCCGGCGGCCTGGGCTCCTTCGATCTCATGACCTTGGTGGGGCTCGGGAATTTGGGCATCGGCTACGAAAACGCCCTGGCCTGGCTGCTCTTGTATCGCCTCTTTTACTACGTGGTGCCCTTTTTTATCGGCCTGTACTTTTTCATCAAACACTTCGGCCGCAGCTTCAACGAAGAAAACGACGGCGTGCCGGCGGAGTTCGCCAAGTCCATCGGCCACGACCTTTGTTCCTTGATGATGTATATCTTCGGAATCTTTATGATTTTGTCCGCCACGATTCCCGACAAAGTAAACACCATCAAGCTTTTGGCGAAACTCAATCCCATTCACGCCAACATTCTCTACCAATCGCCGAGCATCCTTTTGGGCCTGGTCTTTATCTTCCTCGGGCGAATTCACGTGGAGCGGCAGGAAAAAGCCATGGGGCCCACCTTGCTCTTCTTGGCCCTCACCTTCGTCTACGCCGTCATGACGGGCTTCGGGCTCATCACCTATCTGTATCTGATCCTCCTCACGACCCTCACCGTCGCCTCCCGGCGGGATCTGTACCGCAAACAATTCATCTACCGAAAAGAAAGCCTGTTTACGGACTTGGGAATCGCCCTTTTCTTTATTACGATGTACCTGCTTTCCATCGCAAGCAAGGCCAAGGGCATGGGGTTCTTGTTGAAGGCCCGGGAATTTATCGTCCTGCCCTTTGAAGAAAACTGGTTGCGCATCAGCCTGATGCTTCCCATTATCGCCGGGGTGCTCTTGGCCATCTACCGCCACGTGCGGGGCGAAGGCAAAACCGTGGGCGAGGCACCGGACATGGCGCGCGTCGAAGCCCTTCTGAAGGCCTACGGCGGCGGTATGGACGCGGGCCTCGTGTACTTGGGGGACAAGGACCTCTATTGGTATCAGGTGGAGGGAGAGGACATGTGTGCCCTTCAAATGAAAACCGCCCAAGACCGGGTCATCGTCATGGGCGAGCCCATGGGCAATCCCGAGTATGTAGATGACTGCGTAAAAGAATTTATTCGGGACGCGGACGAAATGGGTTATGAGACGGTCTTTTACGAGGTATCGAAAGAGCTGATTATGAAGCTCCACGACTACGGCTTCCACTTTATGAAATTCGGCGAAACCGCCGTGGTGGATCTGGAGGATTTTACTTTAGAGGGAAAGAGCAAAAAGGCCTTTCGCAATGTGCTCAACAAATTCGCCAAGGAAGACATGCACTTTGAGGTCCTCGAGCCGCCCTACGACGCGTCTTTTCTCGCCGATTTAAAAGCCATTTCCGACAAATGGTTGGAAGGCAGGGGCGAGCGGGGCTTTTCCATGGGCTACTTCGACGAAGCATACCTGAACCGGGCGCCCATGGCCGTGGTAAAAGACGGGGCAGGGGAGATGATCGCCTTCGCCAATCTCATGCCCGTTTACAAAGAGGGTTGGGCCACCATCGACCTCATGCGCTACGATCCCCAAGAAGCCCCGGCGGGCACCATGGACTTTATCTTCCTGAATCTTTTCGCTTACTTTAAAGACCAAGGCAAAATCGCCTTCGACCTGGGCATGGCACCTCTGGCTAATGTAGGCATCAACGAACACAGCTTTTTGCAGGAAAAACTGGCCTACTTCGTGTATAAATTCGGCAGCAGCCTTTACTCCTTTGAAGGGCTGCGCAGCTTCAAAATGAAATACGCCGCCTATTGGGAGCCGAAATACACGGGCTACAGCCATCGGAGCAGCCTGCTCTTTACGGTGCTGAGCCTGGTGCGAATCGACCGAAGGGGGTCGAGGAAAGAAAATTAGCGCATCTTCCGTTGAATGCGGCTTAAAATATCGTCGCCGGACATGAGGGATTTTAGATTGTCTCGGTCAAGGAGCAGAATTTTGTTTTCGCGAAGGGCCTTTTTCGCTTCGGAATCCAAGACGGCGGAATCCATGAGAAGCACCTTCTTTTCCTTTACCTCTTTCGGGAAGTGGGCGAGGATACTGTCCAAATGTTCCGCATGGGCCACGCCTTCGATGGCGATGCGCTTAATTTCCACGGCGTAGACGAGGCCGTCTTTTTCCATGGTAAAATCGTAGGGAAGCTCGGGATTGTCGTAGTCGTTTTCCAAAATCTCGTAGCCGCAGCGGGAAAAGGCCATGGCCGCCAAGCGCTCGTGGGTCATTTCCTCTTCCAAAAGCTTTAAGGCGCTGACCAGATGAAGGGGATCCAATTTCAAGACGGCGGTGCAGCCGTAGGAGTCGTCTTTTTTCGGAAAATGCTTCACGTCAAAGGCGATCATGCGGTCTTCCACCACGGTAAAATAGCCGTGGGCGATGGCGTTTCGCATGTGGCGCACCAAGGCGGAAATTTTGGTCTCGTGCTCCCCGGTGGTGAGGATCACCTTCTGGCAGTTGGTGCAAATGGCTTCCATGTAGTAGTCGACGATGTCGTCGTCAATGTAATCCAAAAACAAAATGTCCTCGGCATTCAGGTGAAGGGCCTCGGAGACCAAGCCGAAGCTGAAATCCTCGTAAAGGGGCTCGGTAATCAACACATTGGAAGGGGACTGAAAGGAATTAATATTGGGCACGTACCACAAGAGATACTCCAGGGCCCGGGTGATGGCCTCGGAGAGAGGCAGCGGCCGCGGGTCGTGGACGATGGAGTAGTCTTTTTTTACGTGGTGGTCGCAGTCGTAGGAAAAATATTTAAAGCGGGGAAGATGCCCGTTGTGGTTTGTCATAAGTCACGTCCTTTCTTGTTCGTATCTTTATTATAGCCCGAAGTAAAAAACTTCGCCATGGGAGAAAAGGGCACAAATCAGCGAAAAACACTTGACAGATACTGCGGTTTGCTCTATACTAATTGCTAGTGTTTTAAAGCCCCGGAAACTTTTGAACATTATCCCTTTTGATATAGCAGGAGGTCATCCATGAAGACAACCATGGCGAAAGCCAATGAAGTAGATAGAAAATGGTACGTCATCGATGCCGAAGATAAAGTCCTCGGCCGCTTGGCTACCGAAGTCGCAACGCTTTTACGCGGCAAGCACAAGCCCATTTACACCCCCCACGTGGACACCGGCGATTACGTTATCGTCATTAACGCCGATAAGGTAAAATTAACCGGAACCAAATGGGACAACAAGATTCACGCATCCCACACCGGTTACCCGGGCGGACGTCGCGAAGTTGTTTACAAAGAAATTCGCGAAAAGCACCCGGAACGCGTCATCGAATACGCGGTCAAGGGCATGCTTCCCAAGAGCCGTTTGGGTCGGTCCATGTTCGGTAAATTAAAAGTTTACGCCGGTCCGGACCATCCCCACGAAGCGCAAAAACCGGAAGTCTACGAAGTGTAAGGAAGGGTGAATTACATGGCAGATCAAATTAGAGCAACAGGTAGAAGAAAAACGTCCGTAGCCCAAGTCAGACTCCTCTCCGGTAGCGGCAAATTCCTCGTCAACGGCAGAGAACTCGACGACTTCTTCGGTTACGAAACCTTACGTACCGTGGCAAAAGAGCCCTTAACCATTACGGAAACCGAAGGCCAATACGACGTCCTCGTCAAGGTCAACGGCGGCGGCTACACCGGACAAGCCGGTGCCATCCGCATGGGTCTTGCACGCGCACTGCAAGAAGCCAATCCCGATTTCCGTCCCGTTCTTAAAAAAGCAGGTTTCTTGACCCGCGACCCGAGAATGAAGGAAAGAAAGAAATACGGCTTGAAGAAAGCCCGTAAATCTCCCCAATTCTCCAAACGTTAAGCACATACAGACAAACACCGCCGAGAGCGGTGTTTTTTTGTTGCGCAAAAAAACCGCCGGTTTTTCCGGCGGCTTGGGCGAAGTTATTTTAACAAATGCAAGTCTTTTACCATGGCGATAAGATCGTCTTTGTCCGCGCCTTCGGCGGAGATGGAGACGAGGAGGCCGTCTCGTTCGAAGTCGGCATCACGGCCTTGAATGATGACCTTTACGCCGTCCACATTGACTTCGTAGATTTTGCCTTCGCCGCCGGTTTCATAGGCGGTTTCAGGAGACGAGATTCGCTCGTTAAGGTAGATGGTCTTGCCGTCTTTTTCATAGGTGAAGGCGACGTAATCGGAAAGTGTCCCCGGATCGGCGAAGATTTCCGATTCCACGTAGTTGTATTTCTCCGAGAAGACCAGGGGATTGAAGTTTAATTTTTTGGCGATAACATCCACCGGGGCCTTGTCGCCCGTATCTTTTTTCACTTCGTCGGCGTACTCAAAGGTGACTTCGCCGGTGCGGGTGGCTTCGTCGTAATTGCTTCCCACGATTTCCCGGCCGTCTTTGGAGTAGACGTGCTCTGCATTTTTCAGGACTTCGAGGTCGGTGATTTCATTTCCCTCTTTGTCGAAGACCTTTCCCTTTAATTCGTCGGGGAAGGGGATGGCCACGGCCGGCTCGTCTTCGTTAACGACGATGCGGCCCGAGGGGCTTACAGCTTGTTTCACCGTGTTCACGATGCCGCCGCCGAAGCTCGTAAAGGGGAGGGTGGCGATTAAAAGGGCGCAGGCCGCGGCGATGGCGGGCTTTTTATATTGTTTCTTTTGTTTATTTTTCATTTTTGCGTAGACCTCCTGCTTGTCTTTTTCATCGGTAGCGTAGAGATTTTTTAAATTTTGGCTTACGTCAACCTGGGGGTTTTTATTTTTATTCATAATAGGCCTCCATTTCTTTTCGCAATTGATTCAGCAGGCGGTGGATCATGACGCCCACGTGATTGGGATTCGTGTCCATGAGTGCGGCGATGGTCTGATTGGAAAGCTCCGCACCGAATTTGTAGCTGACCAACAACTGATCCCGGGGCTTCAGTTTTTTCACGGCACAGCGCAAATAGGCGATTTCTTCTTTGTTTTCCATTTGTTCTTCGGTCGTGGGATCTTCCTCCGCCATGTCTTTTGCTGCAGTGATAGGCAACCACTGAAAGCGATTCTTTCTGCGGTAGTAGTCTTTCACATGATTGCCGGCGATGGTATAGAGCCACACCTCGAAGCTGCCTTTTTTCGGATCGTAGGCGGAAAATTTCCTGTAGATCTTAAGAAAAATATCCGCCGTGAGATCCTTGGCCACTTCTCGATTGCCGGTGCGGTAGGTGACGAAACGAAAGACGGGCTCGAAGTAGCGATCGTAGACCGCTTCAAATGTGACGGTATCGTCCATGACCGTCGGCATGTCGGTGGTTTTATCCATTGGCTTCACCTCCTTGTCCTTTCACTTGTATATACGCGGGAAGGTGTTCTTTATTACAAAATTTCTCGTTTTATTTATTGTACCGAGTGGGGGATAAAATTTTAACCGTGTGGCGACAAAATCTCTTTACAGGGTAAGCTATAAGTGGTATCATAATGAAAGGAAAACATTTCCTGAACTTCATATATTCTTCGGGGCGAGGTGCAATTCCTCACCGGTGGTAAAGTCCACGAGTCGTATGATTGAATCGGTGCAATTCCGATACCGACGGTATAGTCCGGATGAAAGAAGAAGCGAAGGCAACTTTTGTTGTCTTTCATTTGATTGTCACTCCGAAGCATTGCGCTTCGGTTTTTTTAATGCAGGAGGCTTTATGGATGAGCAGTATATGAATCGGGCATTGACTCTTGCGAAAAAGGGCTTGGGCAAGACCAAGACCAATCCCATGGTAGGCGCCGTCTTGGTAAAGGACGGGCGAGTCATCGCCGAGGGCTACCATCACGGTTTCGGCCTGGACCATGCCGAGGTGGATTGCCTGAAGCAGGTGGAGGAATCGCCGAAGGGCGGCACCATGTATGTGACCTTGGAGCCTTGCTTCCACTACGGAAAGACGCCGCCCTGTGTCGTGGCCATCGAGCGGGCGGGGATCGCCCGGGTAGTGGTAGGCACCTTGGATCCCAATCCAAAGGTCGCCGGTCGCGGCGTCGCCGCTTTGGAAGCGGCGGGGATTCAGGTGGATGTAGGCGTCCTTGAGGAGGCATGCCAATCCCTGAACCGGGCCTTTTTCACGAGCATTTTGACGCAGACGCCCTATGTGATTTGTAAATTCGCCACTACATTGGACGGCAAGATTGCCACGGATACAGGCGAAAGCCAATGGATCACATCGGAGGCGGCGCGGAAGGACGGTCATAAGCTTCGCGGTGCAGTGGACGGAATTCTCGTGGGCACCAACACGGTGATCAAGGACAATCCCCGCCTCAGCAATCGCAGCGGCGAAGGAGAGGATCCCACGCGGATTATTTTGGACCGCCGCGGCGCCGTGAATCTCGAGGCCAATGTCTACGACGGCACTCAGCCCACCATCGTCTACACGGTGCACATGGAGGAGGCCAAGATGAAGGCCCTAAAAGAACGGGGCGTCGTCGTGGAAGTCGTGAAAGAGAAGAAGGGCAAGCTGGATCTTCGGGCCGTGTTAAAGGACCTATACGCCAAGGACATGGGCCGCATTTTGGTGGAAGGGGGCGGACGCCTCCACGGCAGCCTCATCGACGAAGATTTAGTGGATGAATTCGCCCTCTACCTAGCCCCGACCTTGTTCGGCGGCGGAAAAGATGCCGTCGCGGGCCGCGCCATCGCGTCCTTAAGTGAGCGGCGGGACTTCGCCTTTGACGAGGTGAAGATGCTGGGGCCGGACCTGTTTGTAGGAGGGGTCAGAGGATGTTTACGGGAATCGTAGAGGAAGTGGGCACCGTGGCTGCTCTTGAAAAGCGGGGCGAGAGGATCGTCCTGCGGGTCAAGGCGCAGACGGTGCTTGAGGACACGAAGATCGGCGATTCCATCGCCACCAACGGCGTCTGCCTCACGGTAACCTCCATGGCGGAGGGCACCTTTACGGCGGACATGATGACGGTGACGGCGAAAAAATCCGCTCTGGACCGCTTGCGGCCGGGAAGTGCCGTGAATCTGGAGCGGGCCCTTCTTCCCGCGAGCCGCATGGGCGGACACATCGTCCAGGGTCACGTGGACACGGTGGGAGAGGTGAAGGGCATCGAGCCACACGAAGGGGGCTATCTCCTTCACATCGCCGTGAAGCCGGACTGGGCGCCTTATTTCGTGGCCCAGGGCTCGGTGGCCCTAAACGGCGTCAGCCTAACCATCGCCCGGGCGGGGCGGAACGATTTTTCCGTCTCCCTGATTCCGGAGACCTTGCGCTCCACCAATTTAGGTGAGCTGAAGCCCTCAGATCCCATCACCGTGGAATTCGACATCGTGGGCAAGTATTTATTGAGACAAAGTGAAGTGGCGGAAGAAGCTTCTGCCCTTGATATGAATTTTTTAAGAAAGCATGGATTTTAGGAGGAAATTATGTGGAACACAATTGAAGAAGCAATCGACGCGCTGAAAGCAGGCAAGATGATCATTGCCGTGGATGCGGAAGACCGTGAAAACGAAGGGGACATGATCGTCGCCGCCGAAACCTGTACCACGGAGCAATTAAATGCCATGGCTACCTACGCCAAAGGCCTGATCTGTATGCCCATGAGCCAAAAAGAAGCGGATCGCCTGCACTTAAAGCCCATGGTCTCCAAAAACAGGGACAATCACGAAACGGCTTTTACCGTCACCATCGACCACGTGGACACCACCACGGGGATCAGTGCTGTGGAACGGGCATTCACCGCCAGAAAAACCGCCGATCCCAATTCGAAAGCCGAAGACTTCCGCCGCCCGGGCCACATGTTTCCTCTTATCGCCAAGCCCGGCGGGGTATTGGAGCGTGAAGGGCACACGGAAGGCACCGTGGATTTATTGCGCCTCGCCGGTTTAACGGAGGTGGGTCTTTGCTGTGAAATCATGGAAGATAACGGAGAAATGATGCAGCGGGACCGCATCTGCGAACTGGCAAAGGAATTAAACGTCCCCCTCATTAATATCGAGCTATTAAAAGAATACAGAAAGACCCACGATTGCCTTATCGAACGGGTAGCGGAAGCGGACATGCCCACGAAGTACGGCCATTTTAAAGCCGTAGGCTATCGCAACACCTTAAACGGCGAACACCACGTGGCCCTGATCAAAGGCGACATTACAAAAGAGGACGCCATCTTAACCCGCGTCCACTCCGAATGCTTAACCGGCGACGCCTTCGGCTCCCTGCGCTGCGACTGCGGCGATCAATTGCAACGTGCCATGATGCAAGTGGAGGAAGAAGGCAATGGCATCGTCCTTTACATGCGTCAAGAAGGCCGGGGCATCGGTCTTTTGAATAAATTAAAAGCCTACGCCCTTCAAGATGAGGGCATGGACACGGTGGAAGCCAATGTGGCTTTAGGCTTCCCGGAGGATGCCCGGGAATATTACATCGGCGCGCAAATTTTGAAAGATCTCGGCGTGACAAAAATGCGTCTTTTAACCAATAATCCCGACAAGGTGTATCACCTGGAACAATACGGCATGGAAATTGTAGAACGCGTACCCATTGAAATTCAATCCCACGAAAACGACCACTTCTATTTGGAAACCAAAGCCAAAAAGCTGAACCACTATTTACACGAATTCGGCTGCGATTGCCACGGACACGTGGAAAAACAAAGCAAGGAGGCCAACCGATGAAAATTATGGAAGGAATGTTAAGAGGTGAGGGAAAATCCTTCGCCATTGTCGTCAGCCGTTTCAATGATTTTATTACGTCGAAACTTTTAGACGGCGCCTTGGACTGCTTGTACCGTCACGGCGTGAAGGACGAGGACCTAAGCCTGGTGCGCGTGCCCGGAGCTTTTGAAATTCCCGTGGCGGCACAAAAGCTGGCCCAATCCGGCAAGTACGACGGCGTCATTTGCCTCGGCGCCGTGATCCGCGGAGCCACCACCCACTACGACTACGTCTGCAACGAAGTGTCCAAGGGCATCGCCAAGGTATCGCTGGATACGAATATTCCCGTGGGCTTCGGCATCGTCACCACGGAAAACATCGAACAAGCCGTAGAACGTGCCGGCACCAAGAGCGGCAACAAGGGCTACGACACCGCCATGAGCGTGTTGGAAATGGCGGATCTCTTCGACGCCATGTAATGGCCGAAAATCCCGCCGAGAAGAATAAGCGAAAATTCAGAAAGACGCTTCCGATTCGGGGGCGTCTTTTTTGCGTAAAAAATTTTTCGAACAGCCATGATTTTCAATGTGAAAAGGGTATAGTGGAAGTGACAATGTGTCACTTATCTATCGGCGATTCGAATAAAGTGCCTGTGGCGCTTCCCATGAGGAGATGAGAATGTGGTAAAAAAGAGAACTTTATTTTTGCTGGCCGGGCTGATTTGGTCCCTCGCCGGCGGCAATGTATTAAAAATAGGCCTTCAGGCCTATACAAATGCCTTTAGCGTGCTCAATGTCGGCCTCACCGCCTTGGTGTTTTTCCTGTTTTGGACGAAAGTCTTCCATCCCTTGGTGGGAAAGCACGTGATCCGCATTCACGGCTATGAAGAGGAGTACAAGCGGCCGTGGAATTTCTTCGATAAAAAATCCTTCCTGATTATGGCCTTTATGATGACCTTCGGCATTGCCATTCGGGTGATGAACCTGATGCCCGAGAGCTTCATTGCCTTTTTCTATACGGGCCTCGGGACGGCTTTGGCCATGGCGGGAATTTTGTTTCTGGCGAATTACATCGGCTACAACAAAAAGGCCGTGAGCGAAGAGTAAAGCATCTCAGGTGCTTTTTTGCGCAAGAAAAGACCCTCGCCGAGGCGAGGGTCTTTGTGATTCAGTTGAAGATTAGTCTTCTTCAGACAGTTCTTTGTAGCGTTTGTAGGTTTGTCTTGCATCTTCTTCCGAAGCGTCGAGAAGTTCTTCGCCTTCTTCGGGGGAGCGACGGAGCAGGGATGCGTAACGGTTTTCGCTCATAAGGAATTCGCGGTAGGACTTGGAGGGTTCCTTGGAATCCATGCTGAAGGGATTTTCGCCCTTGGCGATGAGCTCGGGATTGTAGTGGTACAGTTGCCAGTAGTTACTTTCGACGGCTTCTTTTTGTTGTTTCGTAGCATAAGCCATGCCCTTGGTAATACCGTGGTTGATACAGGGCGAGTATGCGACGATGAGAGAGGGTCCGTCGTAAGCTTCGGCTTCTTTAATGACCTTGATTAAGTGGTTCATATTGGCACCGAGGGCGACCTTGGCGACGTAGATGTCGCGGTAGCTCATGGCCAACAGACCCAAGTCTTTCTTCGCGGTCTTCTTACCTGCAGCGGCAAATTGTACGACAGCACCCTTCGGGGTAGCTTTCGAGGATTGACCGCCGGTGTTGGCGTAAAGTTCGTTGTCAACGACGAGGACGTTTAAGTCGGCGCCTGTTGCGAGGACGTGGTCCAATCCGCCGTAGCCGATGTCATAAGCCCAGCCGTCGCCGCCGTACATCCAGAAGGATTTCTTGGTGAGTTGTTCTTTGTGGGCGAGGACATAGTCTCTTGCCTTCAATGCTTCGCCGTCGAGATCCAGGCGTTTCAGCGCTTCGATCACAGCGTCGCTGCGTTCGCGGGTGCCTTCGCCGACATTGTAGTTGTCGACCCATTCTTTAAAAGCGGCTTTTGCTTCCTTGTCGTCGATGGCGGCATTGACCTTTTCGAGTTCCATGGCCACTTTTTCACGTTGTTGACCGGTAGCCAGGTATAGACCTAAGCAGAATTCCGCATTGTTTTCAAACAACAAGTTGGACCATGCGGGACCGAAGCCTTGGTGGTTGGTGGTGTAAGGTGCGATGGGGAATGCGCAGCCCCAAGCTTGGGAACAACCCGTCGCATTGGCGATGTACATTCTGTCGCCGAAGAGTTGGGTGAGAAGTTTCGCATAGGGAGATTCGGAACAGCCGGCACATGCGCCCGAGAATTCGAGGAGCGGTTGTTCGAATTGACTACCCTTGATAGTGAACTTGTCCATGGGGTTTTTCTTGTGGGACAAGGTCATGGCGTAATCCCAGTTTTCTTGTTCCGGAAGTTGTGTTTCGAAATCTTCGAAGACCAGGGCTTTTTCCTTGGCCGGGCAGGTTTGAACACAGTTGCCGCATCCCGTACAGTCGAGGGGATCCACTTGAATGGCGAATTCGTATTCTTTGAAGCCCTTCGCGGGGAGCGTGCGGAAGTTTTCGGGTTTGTTCTTTGCTTCTTCTTCATCTAACAAGAAGGGGCGAATGGCTGCGTGAGGGCAGACGAAAGAACATTGGTTACATTGGATACAGTTATCCGGTTGCCAACGAGGAACGTGAACGGCGATGCCCCGTTTTTCGAATTTCGAGGTACCCAAGGGAATGAAGCCGGATTCGTAGCCTTTAAATGCGGATACGGGCAGGTCGTCCCCGTGAAGTTCCGTAATGGGAAGCATCATGTTGCGGACGTAGTCGGATAAGGTCGGATCGACTTCCGGTTTTTCCACGGTGAGGTTCTTCCATTCGGCCGGTACTTCGAATTTGCGGAGGTTTTGATAGCCCACTTCGATGGCCTTGTAGTTCATGTTGACGACTTTTTCGCCTTTTTTGCCGTAAGATTTCTTTGCGAATTCCTTCATCAAGCGTTCGGCTTCATCCATGGGGATGATTTCTGCGAGCTTAAAGAATGCGGATTGCAGAATCGTGTTGGTACGACGACCTAAGCCGATTTCTTCAGCCAATTCAACAGCGTCGATGGTGTAGAATTGAATGTCGTTTTCAGCCAGGTATTTCTTAACCTTGTTGGGCAGGTGGCTGACAAGGGTTTCGTCGTCCCAAGTGGTGTTCAACAAGAAGACGCCGCCCGGACGAATTTCGTTGACGATGTCGTAACGGGAAATGTAGCTTTGGTTGTGGCAAGCGATAAAGTCGCCATAGGTGACGGCGTTGCTGTTGCGAATCGGTTCGTGGCCGAAGCGTAGGTTGGATTTGGTGATCCCGCCGGTCTTCTTGGCGTCGTATTCGAAGTACGCTTGTACATACATATCCGTGTTGTCGCCAATGATCTTAATGGAGTTTTTGTTGGCACCGACGGTACCGTCGCCGCCGAGACCCCAGAACTTGCAGTTGATGATCTTGGGATTGCGAATAACGAAGCTGCGATCCACCGGTAAGGAACGATAGGTAACGTCGTCGACGATACCGACGGTGAAGTCGTCTTTCGGTTCGTTTTGATTCAGGTTTTCGAAAATGGCGTTAATTTGTGCGTGGTCCACGTCTTTGGAGGAAAGACCGTAGCGGCCACCGTAAATTTCAGGCGCATTTTCCATGTTGTTGTAAACAGCGGAAACATCTAAGAACAAGGGATCTCTGCCGCCCGGTTCCTTGGTACGGTCGATGACGGAAATCCGTTTGACGCTCTTGGGCATTTCAGCTAAGAAATGCTTCTTGGAGAAGGGGCGGAAGAGGTGTACTTGTAAGTAACCGGTCTTTTGGCCTTCTTCATTTAAACGGTCGACGGTGTCTTTTACCAAACCGCTGACGGAGCCCATACCGACGATGACGTGTTCTGCATCATCTGCGCCGTAGTAATTAAAGAGGCGGTAGTCCGTGCCCTTTAATTCGTTGACTTTATTCATGTAGCTTTCTACGATTTCAGGCAGACGGTCGTAGAAAACGTTAATGGATTCTCTGGATTGGAAGTAAGTATCCGGGTTTTGAACGATCCCTCTTTGTTTCGGGCGTTCCGGATTCATGGCGTTTTGTTTGTAGTGTTCCACGGCATCCCAGTTTAAGAGATTGCCCAGATCTTCGTAATCGAAGACTTCGACTTTTTGAATTTCGTGAGAGGTTCTGAAACCGTCGAAGAAATGCATGAAGGGTACGGAGCCTTCAATGGCTGCCAAGTGGGCGACGGCGGCCAAGTTCATGGTTTCTTGAACATCGCCGGATGCGAGCATGGCCCAGCCTGTTTGACGGCAAGCCATAACGTCCGAATGATCCCCGTAAATAGAAAGAACGTGGGAACCTAAGGTACGTGCGGCAACGTGCATAACGCCCGGGTACAGAGAACCGGCGGTACGGAACATACTGGGGATCATGAGAGCAAGACCTTGCGATGCGGTGTAGGTCGTGGTCAATGCGCCCGCTTCCAAAGAGCCGTGCAGGGTAGCTGCAGCACCGGCTTCAGCTTGCATTTCTACTAAACGTACTTCTTGTCCGAAAAGATTCTTCTTTCCGTCAGCAGACCAGCTGTCGACTGAAGCTGCCATGGGGGAAGAAGGGGTAATCGGGAAAATTGCTGCTACTTCGGTAAATGCGTAAGAGACGTAAGCCGCCGCTTCGTTACCGTCCATAGACTTATAGACTTTTTCGGTCATGTACACACTCCTTAATATTCTTGCGAGTATTATGTCCAATCGTCGGCGGAACCGACAGGTGCGGGGTGCGGCCCGAACATGAAAACGTTATCAGGCTGAATTCCCCGTCCTCGAAAAACATTATATACAAAGGCGTCGAAAAATGATAGCTGATTTTCAGAAAATTGTGAAAAAGCATAATTTCTAAAGAATTTTGTCGACAAACAACAATATTGGCGGATGTAAATTGAAAAAACAAAAAAATGAACGAAGGAAAAGGGGGAAGTTAAAACTTTCACGGTCCGAGGCAAAAATTTTCGGCTGTTTTTTAAATCAAAGGTGAGAAAAATGACGAATCTTCCTTAAAACGCGCGGGTCGAATGATTCGATCGCCGGATTTTTTTAGGGACAGCCGTTGCAATGGTTAACCCGGCCCGATTTGGCGCGTGTATCTTCGGCAGGCGGGAAAGTCGACGAAACAAGGGAAGCGAATCGCCGCATCGACGATAAAAACGAATCCGAAGGCGGAGGTTTACGCCCGTAAGAAAGAGAGGAGGAAAAATTATTTTTGACGGGAAGGACGGTCGGGGTCGGGATTCCGGTTCATAGAATGCTTTTCATCGAGACGTAGTTAATTGAAAGAAGAGATAAATTCTCGTAGAAAAAGTCGTCATAAAAAAGGAGTTGGGCGATTTATTTTTCCTTAAGAGGCCGTGAAGATTTGATTGATCTCGTAGAGAAATTCGATTATAATATACATTTAAATAATCAATTCTCTGTTACCGGAGATGAATCCGAAAAATTTAGGCGCAAACAGGTGTACGGAGGTTTTTATGGACAGCATGAACGGAAAGAAGAAAGTAAAAGCCATAGGTGTCGAGACCTTTGTGTTTCTCGTTATACTTCTCGGCGGATTCTATTTAATCGGTCACAAAATGGGCGTCGGCATGATGTTCAAGACCATGATGGCCACGGCCCACGATCTGCTCTTGTCGACGGTCTTTTTAATTATGGCCATGGCCGTGTTGGCAGGCGCCATTAGCGGCGTCATGTCGGAATTCGGCGCCATCGCCCTGATTAATAAAATCTTCGCGCCCTTGATGAAACCCGTCTGGGGACTTCCCGGTGCCAGCGTCACCGGTGCCGTGGCCACCTTTTTGTCGGACAATCCGGCGATTATTTCCTTTGCAAAGGACAAGACCTTTACCCAGTACTTTAGAAAGTATCAAGTGCCCGCCCTTTGCAATTTAGGGACTTCTTTCGGCATGGGCCTCATCGTCACCACCTTTATGATTGCCCAAGGCGAGGAATTTATCGCGCCGGCCATTATCGGAAATCTCGGCGCCGTCATCGGCTCCGTCGTCAGCGTGCGCCTGATGCTGATTCAAACGAAAAAATATTACGGCGACGTGGCTGAAGATCCCTACGACGAAACCTTGACGGCGGAAGATCTCGAAGGCAAAAATGAATTCCGCTACATTCGCGAAGGCAATCTCTTCCAACGCACCTTGGATGCGCTCCTCGAAGGGGGAAGAAACGGCGTGGATATGGGCGTGTCCGTCATCCCCGGCGTGCTCATCGTCTGTACTTTCGTCATGATGATTACTTTCGGACCCGGCGAGGGTGGCCAATACACCGGCGCGGCCTATGAAGGCGTGGAATTTTTGCCCTTGGTCGGTCAAAAGCTGCAATTTATCTTTGAACCGATCTTCGGATTCCAATCGCCGGAAGCCATTGCCTTTCCCATTACGGCACTTGGCGCCGTCGGTGCGGCGATTTCCCTCGTACCGAACTTTATCGCAACGGGCGTGGCCCTGCCCAACGACATCGCCGTCTTTACGGCCATGGGCATGTGTTGGTCCGGCTATTTAAGCACCCACATCGCCATGATGGACGCCTTGGACTCCAGAGAATTGGCGGGCAAAGCAATTTTGTCCCACACCATCGGCGGCTTGGCGGCGGGCATCGCAGCGCACTTCATTTTTATGCTTATCGGTTAAGACACAAAGGCGCGGAGGAATCTGCGCTTTTTTTCATTGCCCTTTATGAGATTTGTGTTAAAATCATGTAGAAAACCGTGAAAGAAATGGGGAATCAATTTGCAAAGTTTGAATAAAAAAAGATTACGAAGCTATGCCATTCTCGGCATCGCCATGATTTTATTGAGGCAAGGGGTAATGGCCGCGGGATTTATGCGGGCGACCACGAATTTCATCGCCGCATGGGGCATGGCCCTTGCGGGCATCGGCTTTGTCGTCTTTCACCTTGAATTGCGCCGCGGCCGGGGCATATCTCCCGAAGGCGAAGAAGTGCTCTTCGGCGGGCCGATGCTTCACGGCGGGCTTATCGTCGCTTTGTCGCTGTTCTTTTTTGCGCTGACATTGGCAAAGGGCCTGATTATCGGCGTCCTCTTCGGCGGCCTGCTTCTGCTTTTTACGAAGTTAATTCGCAATGTAAAACAATCATAGATGAACAGCCATGGGATCTCTGCGGAGATCCTGTTTTGATTTGAGGCCTGTCTTTTTTTATTTTCAAAATAAGGGAAATAAATGGAGAGGGAAAAGAACGGAAGATTGTGTATTTGCCCCTGTGGCGGGTAAGAATTATAAATCGGAGAAAACCATTTAGCGACCGGTACGGATCAATCGTATATTGGAAAGAGCCTTTATGAAAAAAGTAATGACAATTTTAAAACGGGATTTTAAGCGGATACTGACCAACGAGGCGGCACTTCTCGTTCTCGTGGGCATTTCTTTGCTTCCGTCTTTTTACGCGTGGTTTAATATTGCCGCAAACATGGATCCCTACGGAAATTTGGATCAGGTAAAGATCGCTATCGCCAACGAAGACACCGCCGTGCCCTTTCAGGGGAAGGACCTTAATGCCGGCGACGAAATCGTGGCGGAACTAAAAAAGAACGACCAGCTCGGGTGGACCTTTGTGGATAAAGAGACGGCCATCGAGGGAGTAAAGGCGGGGGATTACTACGCCGCCATCGTCATTCCTTCGGATTTTTCCTCGTCTTTTCTGTCCATTTTAGATGAAGGCGCCATTCGCTTCCCGGCCCTGGATTACTATGTCAACGAAAAACTCAATGCCATCGCGCCGAAGATCACCTCCACAGGGCTCGGCACCCTGGAAGCGCAAATTGACAGTCGCTTCGTGGCCATGAGTTCGGAGATTTTAGGGGAAAAAGTGGCGAAGGCCACGACGGATTTCCGCGGCGAGACGGAGGAAAAGCGCGACGACGCCATTCAAAGTCTGGGCAAGGTGAGTCAAAACCTGACGGAATATGAAACGGTGTTAAAAAACATGGACGACGAGCTGAATCGCCTGTCGGAATTGAGCCGCGGCGCCCGCAAGGACGTCACGGCTTTAAAGGATGCGGTGAAAAAAGGCGAAATCACTTTAGATGAAGCCTCGGCGCTTTTGGAAGAGACTCGTCGGCAAAGTGAAAAGATCGCCGGCGCCTACGAAAACATGATGGACGACATGAATCGCATGGGGCGCATGGCCGACACCTATTCCGAGAAAAAGTACTTATCTTTGGACCGAGACTTTACTTATGAAAAACAGCGCATCGAGCGCAGTCTCGTGGACATGGAATTGATTAACGACATAAACAGACGAATTCTCAGGGATTTGGACACGCTCTCGCCCATACCGAAAGAGGCGCGGCCCTTGGATGTCGTAGGGCGTTGGCAGCAAATCAATAAAAGGAACGGCGCCCTCTTGGACGCCGCGAGGGAGCAAAATGCGGCCATAAAATCGGCGAGGATCTCTCTGGAAGACAACCACCGCACGATTCAAAATCGCCTGAAGGAATCCTCCGACGCCCTCGACGATTTAAGGCTGGACTTTAGGAACAGCGTTCCTCCGATCATGAATCAAAGCTTCGATTTGCTGAATCAAGTGGAAGGACATTTTTCTGCAAGCTTATCCACCATGCCCGTGCTCCTGGACGAATTTGATCGCCTGCTCGGCGACATGGAGGCTATGACCGGCGAAGCCCACAAAACCGTGGAAAATAGCTTGGAAAGTCTTGGACGCGCCCAAAACAGCATTTCCGGCCTACAAAAGGATTTGGGGCAATTGGACCGCGGTCCCCTCTATGAAAAAATTCGCCGGGCCACCATCTTCGACGAAAACACCTTTACCACCTTCATGGAAAGTCCGGTGAAGATCAACGAACACGTGGTTTATCAAAGCGAGAACTACGGCAGCGCCATGACGCCCTTTTTCACGAACCTGGCCCTTTGGGTCGGCGGCATGATTCTTATTTCGATTATAAAAATCGACGTAGACAGAGACGAGTCCGTGGAACCTTTGAGCTTTAAAGGAGCCTACGTCGGCCGCTGGGCCCTCTTTGCCTCGATCGGCCTGATTCAGGCCCTTATCGTCAGTGTCGGCGACCTGTGGCTTTTAAAGGTTCAGTGCGCCCATCCCTTCCTCTTTGTGCTAACGGCCCTCTTGTCCTCCCTGGCCTATGTGTCCATGATCTATTCCTTGGCGGCCACTTTCAGAAACATCGGCAAGGCCATCGCCGTTATCGTGCTGATCTTGCAAATTCCCGGCGCCTCCGGCACCTATCCCATCGAAATGATGGCGCCCTTTTTCCGCTCCATCTATCCCGCGCTGCCCTTCCACTACGGCATCGACGCCATGCGGGAGGCCATGCTCGGCGTGTATGGATTCCACTTGGGAAAATATTGGCTGATATTGCTGGCCTATTTGCCCCTGTCTCTTTTCATCGGCCTGGTCGGTCCTCGGATCTTCGGCGGCCTCAACCATATTTTCGATTTAAAACTGGCGGAAAGCGAGTTGATCCACGGCGACCTTCCGGAGAAACAAAGCATTATGAGCGGCGACTTGATCCCCATGATTTTATCCCAAGATACTCGAGGCTTGGCGCAGGTGAAGGATAAGCACGCGCGCTTCTTTGCCGGCTACGAAAAAAAGAAGTACTATGCCTTTGTGGCCTTGGCCCTGGTGCCCGGCATTTCCCTCTGTCTGCTCCTGGGCATGGACACAAAGATTCGCTACCTGGTCATTTGGGTCGCCTCCATCATCGCCTTTGCCACCTATTTGATTTGGCTTGAATATTACCGCCGTCGCTACGAAGTGGAAGCAGAGTGGTTAGCCCTTTCCGAATCGGAAGTACTGGATCGACTGAAAGAGAGGGACGCCCATGAATAAAATTAAGAACCATATTAAGGAAGATTTTTCCAGAATTAAAAACAACAGCATTGTCCTCGTGTTGTTTTTGGGCATTAGTTTGATTCCCTGCCTCTACGCCTGGTTTAACATTGCCGCCTCCTGGGATCCTTACAAACATACGGAGAACATTCCCATGGCCGTGGTCAATGAAGATAAGGGTTACGAGCCCACCTTGATTCCCAAAACCTTTGACATCGGCGAGAAGCTGAAAATGAACCTCGCCGTGGAAGAGACGGTGAATTGGATCTTTACGGATCGGGAAGATGCCGTAGAAGGTGTGAAAAGCGGCACCTATTACGCCGCCATTATTATTCCCGCCGATTTCAGTGAAAAGATGTTTTCATTCCTGTCTCCGGGAGGCGAAGCGCCGGAGCTGGAGTACTACGTCAACGAAAAGAAAAACGCCATCGCCCCGAAAGTTGTGGGAAAAGAAGCGGGCAATCTGACCGATTGGGTGAAAGAAACCTTCACGAAAACCCTCTACGACACGGTCTTCGATTCCCTCCTGACGTTCAAAGAAGACGGGGAAAATGCCCGCACCGACGCCCTGTGGGATCAGCTGCAGCAACAATTGGGCCAAAGCAGCGACGCCTTAAGTGTGCAGGCCGCCACCCTGCGCTCCTTTAAACAATTGGCCGAGGCCTCGAAAGTGGTCATGAAAAGCGGCGACAATCTCATGGATACGTCCAAAAGCGCCCTGGACGAAAACATGGGGCGAATGAAGGAAGATCGAAAGGATTTAAATGAATTAAAATCCACATTAAACCTCTTTCGCCGAAACATGGAAACGGCTTTGGATAAAAACATTGCCTACATGGAAAAATTAGGCGGCGACGTGGACGACCTTTTCGAAGACGGAGAAGCGAAGCGCGACCGCTTTGTGGCCAATCGTCGGGCCGTGATCAGCACCTTGGAACAGGACATCAAAGACAAAGAAGAGATGGTGAGAAAAATCACGGATCTCAATGACGAACTCCCCATTCCCCTTATGGGCTTGGAACGGGCAGCGGAAAAAATTTGCCGAAGCAAAGGCTACGAAGAGGCCATGCTCAAGGATCTTAAGGCCGTGGACGACGGGGAGGCCGAAGCCTACGAAGACATCGCCGCCTTGCGCCGTGAATTTCTCGACAGCAAAGAGAGAAACCAAGAGAATTTAGATGCCCTTCGCCGGGAAATCAACGAAACCATGTTTGCGCGTTTGGATTCCGTTCAAAATCAATTGGACGGCGTGGGCAAAGATACAGAAAAACTCTGGGCCGATGCCCGTCAGTCGGCGAAGGAAGTGGCCCGCCTGTCGGCCCGGCTTCAGGGAAATTTGTCCGATCTATCAAATCATATGGATCGTTCCATTGATTTAATCGACGGGGCGAAACAATCCGTCGACGACCTCTACGACAAAACCGTGGTATTGGAAAATTCCGAAGGCGTGGACAAGATAAAACTCTTTTTATCGGAAGATACGAAACAGTTGAGCCAATTTCTCGCCAAGCCCATGCAGACGCGCATCCACCACATATTTGCCGTGGAAAACTACGGATCGGCCATGGCGGCCTTCTACACGACCTTGGCACTGTGGGTCGGCGCGGTCATCCAGGTGGCGTTGATCGACGTGAAGACGCCGGCGTCCTACGAAGAAAAATACGGCGAATTTAAGCCCCACGAGCAGTATTTGGGAAGGCTCAGTCTGTTTCTGATTATCGCCACCATCCAAAGCCTGCTCATCGCCCTGGGCGACCTGTACTTTTTGGATATTCAGTGTTTGCATCCGGCTCATTTTCTCTTTACAACCTGGGTGGCGTCCATGGTATTTACCATGGTCATCTACACCCTGACCGTCTCCTTCGGCGACATCGGAAAAGCTATCTGCGTCGTGCTCATGGTGATTCAGGTGGCGGGCAGCGGCGGGACCTTTCCCATCGACGTGGCGCCGAAATTTTTCAGGACCATGTATCCCTTCCTGCCCTTCGTACACAGCATGAATGCCATGAAAGAAACCATCGCCGGTTTTTACGGCGCAACCTACACTCGGTCCCTTTTGATCCTTCAAATCTATCTGATCGGATCGTTGGTGCTCGGCCTCGTTCTCAGAAAGCCCATTGTAAAATTGAACGACCGCTTTATGGAGCGTTTGGAAGAGACCAAAATTATGTAGACAAACGAGAAAAAATCTTCTCTGTCCTTTTTGCGACGGGGAAGATTTTTTATTATAAATTGTTTCAAGAGGGAAACTAGAAAAGACTTTTATAATTCCTTGACTTTCGGACTTTAGTAGACTAGAATATTAGCAACTTAAGGAAAAACTTAAGTGCAGAAAAAATACTTAGGGATTTAGGAGAGATGACTATGAAACTAAGAAGAAGACGCATTCTGTCCATGGCTCTCGTAGCCATGATGCTGTTAGTGTTCACGGCAGCCTGCACCAAAGTCGATACCGGAAAAGCCGGCGACAACGGCGGCAAAGATGCGCCCCAAGAAGCCACGCGTGCAAAATACGAAACCTTAAAAGACGGCGACACGATCCATATCGGTATTGTAACCGGTACCGTATCCCAAGCGGAAGACGAATTCCGTGCGGCTCAAGAAGCCATTAAGAAATACGGCAACGCCGACGAAGGCGGCATGATTCGCCACGACACCTATCCCGACCGTTTCGAAGCGGAACAAGAAACCACCATTTCCAAAATCGTCGCCATGGCAGACGACCCGGACATGCGCGCTGTCATCGTGAACCAAGCGGTTCCCGGAACTTCCGCCGCATTCCAACAAATCCGCGCCAAACGCCCGGACATTATCTTAATTAACTTGACGGCTCAAGAAGATACGGTCATGGCTGAAAACAGCTCGGACTTAGTATTAGACGCCGACAACGTCAGCCGCGGCTACCGCATCATCAAGGCTGCAAAAGACATGGGCGCAACGAAGTTTGCACACATTACCTTCCCCCGCCACATGTCCATCGAGCTTTTGGCTCTTCGCCGTGCCATTATGGAAGAAGCCTGCAAGGACTTAGGTCTTGAATTTATTTCCTTAAACGCTCCCGACCCGACCACCGACATCGGTGTTCCCGGCGCACAACAATACATCGCAGAAAACATTCAACCCTGGATCGACAAGTACGGCAAGGACACGGCGTTCTTCTGTACCAACGACGCCCACACGGAACCCTTGTTAAGAGGGGTCGCAGCCGGCGGCGCCATCTTCGTCGAACAAGACTTACCTTCTCCGATTATGGGTTATCCGAAAGCATTCTCCGTCGACATTCAAGACAAGGCCGGTGACTGGCAAGCCATCAACGCCGAAGTCGAAAAAGCAGTCGTCGCAGCCGGCGGTTCCGGTCGCATGGGTACCTGGGCATACTCCTTAGGTTACTCCCTCACCTTAGGTGCCGTTGACTTAGTTCAAGAAGTTCTCCACGGCAAAATGGAACTCACCAACATCGACAACATCATCGACTGCATCGACAATTACACCGAAGGTGCAAAATGGATGGCCGTCAACTACGTCGACCGCGCATCCGGCGAAAAGAAAGACAATCACGTCCTGCTCGCGCAAGATACCTACGTCTACGGCAAGGGTTACCTGGGCATGGATAAGGTCGAAGTACCTGAAAAATACATGACCATGAATATCGACTTGGATGCCATTAAAGCATCGCAAGAACAAGCGGAAGGCGAAACAGGTGAATAATCGTCACTAGACGAGCATACGCATCGGAGATAAACCAGCGATTTTCGTTGGTTTATTTCCTGTTAGGAGGTAAATTTTGGCTGAGAACATGTTGGAGGTTCGACATGTCGAAAAGCGCTTTGGAGAAAACGTCGTATTGAGAGACGTGAGCTTCGCCCTGGCGCCCGGGGAAATTCTCGGGCTCGTCGGCGAAAACGGCGCAGGCAAATCGACCTTAATGAACATTATCTTCGGAATGGAAGTCATCCGGGACACCGGCGGCTTCGACGGAGAAATTTTACTGAACGGAGAGCCCATCGACTTTAAATCCCCCATCGACGCGTTGGATGCGGGGATCGGCATGGTGCATCAGGAATTTAACTTAATTCCCGGTTTTACCGCCGCCGAAAACATTACGTTTAATATGGAGCGAACCAAGCAATCGGTGATCTCTTCCATCTTCGGAAAGAAGTACGCCACCATTGACACGGAGGCAAACATCGCCCTCTCCGGCGAATCCCTTGATACCTTAGGCGTGGCCATCGACCCGAGAGGGATGGTGTCTGAAATGCCCGTAGGTCATAAACAGTTTATCGAAATCGCTCGGGAAATTACCCGGGAAGATGTGAAGCTTATTATTATGGACGAGCCCACCGCCGTCTTGACGGAATCGGAAGCCGACCAACTGATGGCGGCCTTGAAACGATTGTCGGATTTGGGCATCGCCATTATCTTCATTACCCACCGGTTGAGAGAGATCTTAAATGTGTGCGATTCCATCGTCGTCTTAAGAGACGGCGAAATCGTGGAACGCCGAAAAAACGAAGGTCTCAATATCGACCAAATCGCCGCGTGGATGGTGGGCCGTGAAAACGGCATTCGTCCCGAAGCGAGAGAAGAACGAAGAAAGACTTCTGAGGAAGTGGCCCTCAGCATTCGGAACCTGGCCGTGGACATGCCCGGCGAACAGGTTTACGATGTGAATCTCGACGTCTGTGAAGGGGAGATCTTAGGCATCGCCGGTCTCGCCGGCCAAGGCAAACTCGGCATCGCCAACGGCATCTTGGGCACCTATCCCGTCACGGGCTCCGTGGAATTTCACGGAAAGCCCTTGGAGCTCGGAAACACCAATAAAATATTAAAAAGCAAAATCGCCTTTGTTTCCGAAGACCGTCGGGGCGTGGGCCTCTTGCTGGACGAGCCCATTTACTGGAACATTTCCTTTAACGCCATGCAGGTGCAAAATAAATTCGTGAAACGCGTCCTCGGGATGCGCTTCAGAGACGAAGCGGAAATGCGTCGCGTCTCTGACGAATACATTCAGTCCCTAGCCATTAAAACCACCGGCGGCGATCAAAAGGCCGGGAACCTTTCCGGGGGCAATCAACAAAAAGTCTGCCTCGCCAAGGCCCTGTGCATGGATCCGGAGCTTCTGTTTGTATCGGAGCCCACCCGGGGGATTGACATCGGCGCCAAAGAATTGGTGTTAAACGCTCTTGAAAAAATCAATCGGGAAGAAGAGACGACCATCGTCATGATCTCTTCGGAACTGGAAGAATTGCGCAGCATTTGCGACCGCATCGCCGTCATCTGTGAAGGGCGCATCGCGGGGATCTTGCCTGCGACGGAAGATCCGAGAAAATTCGGCTTGTTAATGAGTGGTGAGAAAGTAGAGGTGGATACTCTTGAATAAAACATGGATTCAACGAATCGGGCTGCCTCGACTGATCATCGGTCTGTTCCTATTGGCCCTCTTCGTGGCGGCGCCTGCCGCCGGCGTGTCCCTGGGCGATTCCGTCGAAAACGTCCTGGCGCGCTTCGGCATGTTCTCAATCCTAGTTCTTAGTTTGATTCCCATGGTCCAATCGGGCTGCGGGCTGAACTTCGGTTTGCCCATCGGCGTCGTCGCCGGCATCTTAGGCGGTGTCACCAGCATCGAATTCGGTCTCACGGGTTTTGCCGGCATCTTCTTAGGGATGCTTTTAGGCGCCTTGGTGGCCATCGTCTTCGGATGGGGTTACGGCGTTTTGTTAAACAAAATCAAAGGCGACGAAATGTTGATCGCCACCTACGTCGGCTATTCCTTTACGGCATTTATGTGTATGATCTACTTGATCCTGCCCTACAAAAACCCGGTTTCCGTATTAAGTTACGCCGGCAAGGGCCTTTCCCAACAAATTCCCGTCGCCGATTACTGGATGAACAGCGCCGTGGATGCGGCGGGAACGAGAACCTCCACCGGCGTCTTGACGGACTTCTTAAGCTTCCACATTTTCGGCGTGCGCATTCCCGTGGGAATGTACTTGATCTTCGCCATCCTGGCACTGGCCGTGTGGGCCTTCTTCCGTACGAAAACCGGTACGGCCATGACCGCCGTGGGATCGAACCCGGAATATGCCAGAGCCGGGGGCATTAACATCAACCGCATGCGCCTGTTCTCGGTCATTCTTTCCACCGTCATCGCCGCTGTGGGCATTATCGTCTATCAACAATCCTACGGATTTATTCAGCTCTATCAATCGCCCCTGTCCTTTACCTTCCAAACCGTCGCGGCCCTCTTAATCGGCGGTGCCAGCATTAACAAGGCGACGATCCCCAATGTCATCATCGGGACCTTCCTGTTCCAGGGGATTATTACCTTGACGCCGACAGTCATCAACGGCGCCATTAACATCGACGTGTCGGAAGTTCTCAGATTGATCGTCACCAACGGTATGATCGTCTACGCATTGACCAGGAGGAATCGCAATGAATAAGTCCTTTACATCAAAGCTGTCGCGATACGCCGTGCCGATTCTCTTTACAATCATCATCGCCATCGGCTTATGGATCGCAAAGCCCCCCTTAAGTTATGTGACGTCGGAAATCGGCAAGCGCATGGTGCGCAACACCTTCCTCGTCCTTTCCCTTATTATTCCCATTATCGCCGGCATGGGGATCAACTTCGGTATCCCCTTGGGAGCCATGAGCGGCCAAATCGGTCTGATCTTCGCCCAAGACTGGGGCATCACCGGCCCGGCAGGTATCTTGGTCGCCGTATTAATCGGAACGCCCATCGCCATTATGCTGGGTAAATTCTCCGGCCACGTCTTAAACCGTGCCCGAGGTCGAGAAATGATCACCTCCATGATGCTCGCCTTCTTTATGCTGGGCGTGTACATGCTCTTTTTGCTCTACCTGTGCGGGTCACTTGTGCCCATGCACAATCAATCCATGATTTTGTCGAAGGGCTACGGGATTAAAAACTCAATCACCCTGACGACGGGTCATGCCATCGACAACATTCTGCTCTACAACATTAATTTCCCCGTGACGGCGAAACAGTCCGTCAACATCGACATCCCCGTGGTGACGATTTTGATCATCGCCCTGCTCTGCGTGTTTATCGTATGGTTCAAAAAGACCAAGCTGGGCCACGACATGAAGGCCGTCGGCATGGACCAAGTCATTTCCAGAAATGCCGGGATCTACTCCGACAAAGTGCGGGTACAATCCATCGTCATCTCCACGGTACTGGCGTGCTACGGGCAAATTATCTATCTGCAAAACATCGGTACCCTGGCTACCTACGCCGGGCAAGACCAAGCGGCCCTTTACGCGGCGGCCTCCATCCTCGTCGGCGGCGCCAGTGTTATGCGGGCCTCCATTCCCAACGCCGTTTTGGGAACCATGCTGTTCCACTTAATGTTTATTATCCTGCCCCAAGCCGGCCGGATCCTTACCGGCGACGCCATGATGGGCGAGTACTTCCGTACCTTCATCTCCTACGGCGTCGTAACCGTTGCCCTGATTATGCACGCGTACAACCGCCTGAAACAAGCGGAAGAAGCGCGTCAGGAAAACAGGCGAGAGGCATTGGGTGGCGGCGAACCCACATCCGGTGAATCGGCGGCATCGTAACATGATTAAGAGACTCGAAAGGGTCTCTTTTCATTTTGATCGCAAGAGGTGGTAAAATAAATAGCATCGAAAAAGGATTGGTTTTTGTAGGAGGTGTTTATGTTTAAAAATGAAGTCGACCGCGTCGGGCAAGCGGCGGCGGACAAGGTTCGCTTTTTAAGGGAAAATCCCGGCGGCTATTTCGTCTCATCCCTTATGGCGGGCATGTACATCGGTTTCGGTATTTTGCTTTCCTTTACCATTGGCTCCATGGGCTCCTTGCCTCTCATGAAGCTCTTCATGGGCATGTCCTTCGCCTGTGCCTTGAGTTTGGTCGTTATGGCCGGGGCGGAGCTTTTTACGGGCAACAACATGATTATGGCCACGGGCTTTTTGAAAAAAACCGTGTCGGCCAAGGAGGTGCTGAAGCTCTGGCTGATTTGCTATGCGGGCAATTGGCTGGGAAGCATTCTTCTCGCCTGGATTTTTTCCCGCACCGGGCTCATGACCGAGGCTTTTTGCGAGACGGTGGCGAAGGCGGCTGCGGCAAAGGTGAGCATTCCCTTCGGTGCGCTGCTTCTTCGCGCCGCATTATGTAATATGCTCGTATGCCTCGGCGTGTGGTGCTCCATAAAAATGGCCTCGGAGTCGGGGAAACTGATTATGATCTTCTGGATCATCGTCATCTTCTTCACGGCAGGCTTCGAACACTCCGTCGCCAATATGACCTTGCTCACTTTGGATTTTCTCGCACCGCACACGGCCATGACCGCAGGGGCTTATATGTATAATCTTTTAACCGTCACCTTGGGAAATATTTTAGGCGGCGTGTTTCTCGTGGCACTGCCTTACGTCCTTATGGGCAAAAATGAATAGCATGTCTTCTTCAGATGAAAGATGACAAGATAACAAGGCGGTTTTAGATCCTTTTAATGAAAGACTTCATCCTATAATATTTAAACGGCATGAAGGTATTTATCTTTGTGTCGATTTTTTAAGAGTTCGATATAAAATTTATAATAATGGATGTGGAATATGGTGGTAAAAGGCATGAAAAAGATACTAATAATCGAAGATGATAAAAATTTAAATAAAGGTCTCTCAATCGCTTTGAATAAGGACTATGAGGTTTTCTCTGTAAGCACAATGAGTGAAGCCAAAACTTTTATTGATGATACCGATTTGATTTTACTTGATATGAATTTGCCGGATGGAGATGGACTTGAAATAATAGAATACACGAGACAAGGTTCGTCAATTCCTATTATAGTTTTATCAGCTATAGATTTAGAAGCATATATCATTTCAGCCATAAATTTAGGGGCAGACGACTATTTAACCAAACCTTTTTCTCTAGGAATCCTAGAAGCAAAGATAAAAAGAGCCTTTGAAAAAATAGTGTCTTGTGATTTAAATCTTTATAAGAAAGAGGGTCTAGACTTTGATTTCAATAAAAATATTTTCTATGTAGGTAATAAAAACATAGATTTCACAAGGACCGAGACAAAACTGTTGTACTATCTAATAAAAAACAAGTCTCAAGTTATAACTAAGGAATTGCTATTTGATTTTGTTTGGGGAACAGATGATGAATTTATTGATCAAAATACATTGAGTGTCAATATTTCTAGAATCAGAAACAAATTAAAACCTTATGACCCTATAGATACAGTCTTTGGAGTTGGCTATAAATGGAATTATTAATAAGTATTCTAGTAATTATAATTGGAATTCTTGCATTTAAATACATCGTCTTGAGAAATGAAATGCGTGAATTTTCAGCTTATATTGACAAGGCTTTAGCCGGAGATTTAGAAACTACTGAATTTGATGAAAAAGAATTATCTAAAATTAAATCAAAACTCATTAAATTCTTATATGCCAGCCAAATAAAAGAAGCGAAAATAAATGCAGAAAAAAATAAAACAAGAGATTTAATAGCAGACATATCTCATCAAACCAAGACGCCAATCGCCAACCTTTCTCTATACATGAGTCTCTTAGAAGAAGATCCAAAAGATGAGTATATTGAAATTATAAAATATGAGTTAGAGAAACTAAAATTTTTAATCGATACTCTTGTAAAATCTTCTAGACTTGAAACTGACATTATTGGACTACAAATAAGTCCAGTAAATCTAAAAGACGTAGTAAAAGAGGTTTTAGAAGAGTTTGCAACCATCTTATCGGAAAAAAATATAAGAGTTATTTTGAAAGATGAAGACTTAATTTTTGATATAGACGAAAGATGGCTTAAAGAAGCAATCCATAATCTAATAGATAATGCCATAAAATACTCGCCAAATGGGTCTACTATCACTATTTCAGTTTATAAATCTTACCTGAATTACAATATAGACATAGAGAATGAGTGCCAAGACGTATCAGAAGAAGCTTTGCCAAAAATATTTGAAAGGTTTTATAGGGGCAAAAATTCAGTTTCCAAGGACGGTTTGGGTTTAGGTCTTTATATAGCCAGAGAAATTATAGAAAAACATGGTGGCAATGTAAAAGCATCATTGAACGAAAATAGAATAAAACTTTCAGTAGACTTCCCCTTGTGAGAAGTCTTTTTTATCTTACAAAACAGTAAGAAGTCTTGTAAGTACTTTGTAAGACAGGAATGTTATATTAAATGTAAAGAGGTGACATATATGTTAAAAGTAGAAAATTTAAAAAGATTTTATAAAACAAATGATGTTGAGGTGAAAGCTCTTGATGGAGTAACTTTCGATGTAAATAAGGGAGAATTTATTTCTATAATCGGAGCATCAGGATCTGGCAAATCAACTCTTTTACATTTACTGGGGGGACTTGATTATCCTACAAGCGGAAAAGTTTTAATTGATGATACCGACATTTATGCATTGAAAGATGATGAGAGAACCATTTTTAGAAGAAGAAATATTGGTTTTGTCTTTCAGGCATATAATCTCTTGCCCATGCTAAATGTATATGAGAATATAATTATTCCCTTTGGTCTTGATGGGGACAAAGTGGATAAGAGATATGTTGATTCCGTAATAGACATTCTAGAAATAAGTGATCAAAAATATAAAATGCCTAATGAATTATCTGGTGGACAGCAACAAAGGGTTGCCATAGCAAGAGCCTTGGTTACCAAACCATCTTTAATTCTAGCTGACGAACCTACAGGAAATTTGGATTCAAAATCTTCTTCCCAAGTTGTTTACTTACTAAAAAAGATTAATAAAGAGCTTGGAAATACTATTCTTATGATTACTCACGATGATGCCGTCGCTCAAGCTGCAGAAAAAACTATAAGGATAGAAGATGGAAAGCTGGTGGGAAAAAATGAAAGTCAACAATAAGGCTTATATAAGGCGTCTTGCAAAAAGTATTTTAAATGCGAATAAAAGTAGGAGAAATATACTCTTATTAGCCATTGCCTTAACTTCTATACTATTTACGAGCCTATTTTCAGTAGCCTTAGGGTTAGGAAAAAGCATGGAAACTCAAACGATGAAAACTATTGGAACAATCAGCCATGGCTCTTTTAAAGAACTTTCTGACAAAGACATAAGTATTTTATCCAAGGATAAAGACATAAAGGAATTTTCAATAAGAGAGAAAGTTGGTATTCTTGATGATGAAAAAATAAGTGCAGAACTATCCTATATAGATAACAATGGATTTGAGTGGTCACTAATAGAAAAAGTTAAAGGGAAATTTCCTGAAAAAGAAAACGACGTATTTATAGATTTGGCAACTGCAAAAAAGTTAGGTTATCAGGGTGAAATTGGTGAAGAGATAGAAGTTCCTTTCAATATAGAAAGACCTTACACAGGAGAAATTATCGAAAAGAAAAGTGATAAATTTATTATATCGGGGACTTTCCAAAATCCTATTGACTCCAATGTTGGTGTAGGACAAATCTATTTATCAAAAGCGTATGTAGATAAATTATCTCTTCCAGAAAATAATAAAGATGTGGAGGTAATGCTAAAGAATTCCTTTATGATAAGAGATAAGCTTTTAAACATTGCAGAGAGAAATGGTTATAAGGTGGCAGATAATCCCGGGCATTTATCAGATAAGGAAATAAGAATTGGTGTTAACTTTGCATATCTTTTATCTGGTGATTCTAGTTTTGATTTTAAAACATTTCTACCCTTCTTAGCTTTTTTAATTTTGGTAATGGTCGCAGGATACTTAATTATAAACAATATTTTTAAGATATCCGTTAATGAAGATATTAAACTTCTGGGACTTTTAAAAACAATTGGAATGACAAGGCCGCAAATCAAAAAACTTATTCATCTAGAGTCTTTAGCAACCTCCCTTCCAGCAATAATAGTTGGAGATATAGTAGGAATTTCTATCGGGAAAATCATTTTAAATAAAATATTTGCCAATAATGAGATGCTAACGGATGTAAAATTATCGCTCATTGTAATAATCTTAATTATCTTATTTTCGACAGCCTTTACTTTGCTTACAGTATTTCTATCGGTTATGAGGCCTGCAAGGTATGCAGCCAAAGTTTCTCCAATAGAAGCCAGCAGATACAATGAAACCACAATAAAAAAGAAATATAAAAGCGAGAATATTACTCTAGGCAAGCTTGCTAGAAGACAGGTATTTTCCAATAAATTTAGATTTGTGTCGATTGTACTTTCCATTAGCCTTTCGGCAGTTATTCTAAACAGTGTGTTAACCTATACTGGAAATATTGATTTAGAAAAGGGCGTTTCTGATGTCATTGCAACAGACTATAATATAGCAAGCCCAAAATATTTTAGGTATATGTACTCAGGAAGTGAGGATGGAATTAACGAAAAGTTTATTGATGAGATAGAAAACCATAAAGGTTATAAAGGTGGGGGAGCATTATACTATTATGGTTATGAGCACACGTATCCAGATATTAAAATAGAAGATCATAGAATTGCTCCAATTCTATTTGGTATAGATGAGTTTCTAATAAACAAACAAAAAATTACAGAGGGGGACTTCGATAAAGATAAATGGCAAACCGGGAATTATGTCATGCTTGGAGAATATGGAGATAAAAAATCCGCATTTAAAACTGGCGATAAAATAAAAATCAATGTAAAAAACAAGGTAAAAGAAGTCCAAGTGATGGGCAAGGTTGAATATAATTTTTCAAATGGATTAAGATATTTTCCTGTAATTAAGGAAGATGTAAATGACGAGTCAAGTACTACTTTAGGCTTGGAGTATATTTATATGAATCCGAATGAGTATAAAAAACTCACAGGTGATAAAAGCATCATGTCCTATGGATTTGATGTAGAAAAGAGTGAAAAGGAGAATTTTGATAAGCTGTTAAAATCTTTTGAAAATGAACCAGGATTTTCCTACGATTCAAGAAATCTTCAGATCAAATCTACAATGGAATTCAAAAATCTAATAGAATTTGCCGGCTACAGTTTATCAATCGTGTTGTTCTTAATATCTGTATTGAACTTTATTAATGTTATTGCGACTGAAATATTGAGAAACATGGTGAACCTATCAATCCTTGAAGCAATTGGAATGACAAAGAAAAACATCAAAATATATTTAGTGAAAAAGAATTTGATTTATTCTTTTTGTGGCTTAGTATGTTCTTTTATTATTATGCTTCTTGTTGATCAATATATCTTGATAGATTTTATGGAACAGACGAAGTGGACATCCTTTAGATTTGTGATTAGACCTCTTATTCTTGTGAACTTTGCGAATATAATCATTGGAATAATATTTACTTGTAAGTTTTATGAAAAGCATAGTCAAAACAGTCTTGTAGGTAGAATTAAAAGTTTAGAATAGAATCATTCATGTTGTGTTAGCAAGAGAAAAGGCTATGAGCATTCAAGTTCATAGCCTTTTCTCTTGCCATCTAAGGATTCCCTACACTGGCTCTTATAAGATTTGCATTTAGTGAGCCGCTCGGGCCGCTTTTTTGTTTTAGTCAATGGGCTTTCATGATATAGTGAATGGAAACACAGAATTGTAGAAAGGGAAAGGAAGATATTATGCACTACACAGGACAGACATTTCGCCCGCCGAGAGAGGCATACAGCCCCCTATTGGAAGTGACGGTGGGCTGTTCCCATAACGAATGCACCTACTGTGCCATGTATAAGGACGTGAGTTTCAGAAAGGCGCCGAAGGAGCAGGTAATTGCGGATCTTCAAGAGCTTTCGCCTTATGCCGATCGCCTGGACCGCATCTTTCTCTTAAACGGCGATCCCTTTATTTTGGACACGGACTACCTTCTGGAAATCGCCGATTGGATTTACGAGTACCTGCCCAATATCGAGACCATTACCTGCTACGCGTCGATTTTCGACATCAAAAACAAAACTGTGGAAGATTTGAAGCGGCTGAGAAAGGCCGGGTACAATCAATTGTACATCGGCATCGAAACGGCCCACGATCCCACATTAAAGCGCATTAAAAAAGGTTGCACCCAGGAAGACGAGTACCGCGAACTGGCCAAGTTGGAAGAAGCGGGCATCGACTGGATCTGCATGGTCATGTCCGGCATCGCCGGCAAGGAAGACAGCTTTGCCCACGCCGAGGAAACGGCGGCGCTTTTAAACAAGCATCGGCCCTTGAGTGTCTCGCCCCTGACTACCTCGGTCCACGCGGGCACGGAGCTTGCGGAAGAAGTGGCGCGAGGGGATTTCGTGCCTCTGACGGAAGGGGACATTCTTCTCGAGGAAATCCACCTTTTAGAACATTTGGACCTCAACCCGCGAGCACTGTTTTTCGGCGTTCACGCCTACAATACGGCGCCGGTCATCGGCCGCTTCTCGGAAAAAGAAGAGATGCTGAGAAAGCTTCGGGCGGTCTACGACAGCATGACGGAAGAACAGAAAAACGCGCGGTTGCAACGCTACGGTTATTAATGAAAAGGCCTTTGTATGAAGCTGTAAAAGGCCTTCGCGGCGGGGCGAATTTCGCCATGCCGGGGCACAGGGGCCGGGTGGCTTTTGATTTTAATTTTAAGGACGATTGGACGGAGGTCACCGGGGCGGACAATCTTTTAAATCCCACGGAGGCCATTGCCGAGGCTCAGGCGGAAATCGCCGCGGCTTACGGCGTGAAGAAAAGCGTCATCGTCCCCGCGGGATCCACCACGGGAATCAAGCTGGCCCTTTATCTCGCGTTAAAGCCCGGGGAGAAGATTTTAATTCAGCGCAATTCCCACCAGTCCCTCTTTCACGGGGCGGTGACCTTGGATCTTCACCTTTCTTATTTGCCGGCAAATGTGGACGAGTCCACGGGTCTGTTTTCCGGCGTGGATCCCGCAGATGTGGAGAGGGCCCTGGACGAAGACCCGTCCATTGCCGCCGTGTTTTTGACGAGCCCCGATTACTTCGGCGGCGGTCTGAAGCTGAAAGAAATCGCAGACATCGTCCATGCCCGGAACAAGATCCTCATCGTGGACGAGGCCCACGGCTCCCACTGGGCCTTTACGCCCTTAGCGGATTTCAGCGCCGTCAATTTCGCCGACTACACGGTGCAGTCCCTGCACAAGACCATGGCGGCCCTGACCGGGGCGGCGCTTCTGCACATAAATGGGCACGTGGACGAGAAGAAGCTTTTAAAGGGCATGGGCCTCTTTCTCTCCACCTCACCTTCTTATTTGCTTATGTTGTCTTCGGAATACGCCGTGGCGGCGGGGAAGGATTTGGATTGGGAGAAGCTCCTACGCCATCGGGCGCGGATTGAGAGAAACCTGCCGCAGCTCACCGTCGTAAAGGCGCGGGGGCCTTTTATGGCCTGCGAGGATCCCATGAAATTTCTCTTTCATCTGCCCGGATACCGCGGCGACGACGTGGTGTCTCTCTTGGCGGAGGAAGGTGTTTACCTGGAAATGGGCGACGGGTATTACGCCCTGGCGATTTTGTCTCCCTATCACGAGGACGAGGATGTGGACCGATTGATTCGCGCCATTCACTCCCTTCCGAAAAAAGAAGAGGGAAGCGGCTTCGAAAAGGGTATATATCCCGAAACGGAGGCGGTCTTTCGGCCCAGGGAAGCTTTTTTTACGGAGACGGAAATCGTATCCACTGACGAGGCGAAAGGCCGCGTGGCGGCACAAAACATCACGCCCTATCCGCCGGGCATTCCCGTCGTAATCTATGGCGAGCGGATCACGGAGGAAGTGATTCAGGCGATTAAAGGGAGAAAAGACATCCCGGGCTTTGAAGGCGGAAAAATCACGGTCATTAAGGAGGCATTATGAAGTATTATCTCATCGAAGGCAAGTTCAAGACCTTCAGCTTTTCACTGTACGACGACGAAAACAAGGATTTGAAGGCGGAATTCGACGCTTTTATTCAGGCGGGCATGGACCGAGGGGATTTCCTCATGTTCGGCGATAAGGCCCATGGCCTTCTCGGCTTTGCAAGGGGCGGCCATTTAGACGACGTGCTTTCGGAATTTGAAAGCGACCCGCTGACTTTGGCTGATGTGGTGGAATACCGCATCGTCGAAATCGAAGATGCCGTGATCAGCAAGCATCCGGAGAAATTCTTAGAAGAATAAACAAGCAAAAAGCGAGCGCGCAGGCTCGCTTTGGACGCAAGACAAGCGATCAACATCATTAGGTGTTTATCTTCTTATGTGCGTTCCTGTATGAAAAATGCCGAAGTCCAAAGGGGCTTCGGCATTTTCATATAAAAAGGCTCTTGATCGCTGATGTGATTTATTCTATATTTTCAAGGACGTCAATCTTACGGAAAAAGTGCGATTCATTTGCTTGCAGACAAATCAAAGATAAATTCGTCGCCTATCGCTTCCTCCTTATTGGATTCTTTCCCGCTACGGTTGGGAAGTTCCGCTTTATATAATTGACACTTCAATGATGTGATGTCGTTTAACAATTCGTCGGCGGTGACTTCGCTGGTAACCGGCGAGAAGTAGAGAGTCGCCGTGTTTTCATCTGCTTCGAGCGTTTCGAAATGAACTAAGCGACCTATGGAATCTCTCGCCTTTACCGAAAAAATACTGTCCTTTGCCGATGATGGATAGGTGAGAATCATTTTTTGTGAAGCCGGGCTCATGGCAAATTCTTTAATCATAATTCTGTTTGAATTCGGCACGGCAAAATCATTTGAGATGATCCTTTTATCCATTTTCATCTTCGCCATATCCACATTGGTAGCAATGGAAATTTTTTTGCTGTTGCCTAAAAGCGTGTCAAAGATAAACTCCAGCTGTGCCGTGCCTTCCTTCGGTAGGGGACTTTCCAAGCAATACTTTAAAGAGGTGGCGGTTACATTGGGCTTGCCCGGCAAATTTCCTTGCTGGCCGCTTGAGCCGAGGACGCCGACTCTTTTACCGTTTACTTTAAGTTCCGTTAAGTTGGCACCCTCCGACAGCTTTTCACCTGGACCATTGAAGCTCAAAAGCACGGCGTAGAGGTTATTGTCCTCTGTCGTGATGGTATCCAAAACATAATTTTTGCCGTCGATTTCGAAGGGTTCATGTAATTTGACGCTATACTTGTCTACATCGGCTGATAGGCCCATTGCGCTCGACAAACTCAGTGTGATGTTGTCCGTGATCTCTCTCGTCTTTGCCAAAACATAGCCGCCAGATGCATAGTTCGTAACGCCAAAGGCCAATAGCAATATGGCCGTGATCGCTCCTGTTTTTCTGACGAAAAGTTGCCTCTTGTTGTTGTGTTTCAATTTCTTCACCACCTTTTTGAGATTTTCTCTTTCAAAATCTTTGAGAGGAACCTCTTCGTATTCTATTTTCATATCGTTCAATCGATCGTAAAGATTATCTTTCATACATTTTCACCTCTCCATCTTTTTAAAAGCTTCCTTGCCCTGCTGACCTTTTGATAGGCATTTTCCGTAGAAATATGTTGTTCCGATGCCGCCTCGCCATAGGAAAGTCCACGAATAAAAATATTTTCAAAGAGTTTTCTATCCTCATCGTTTAAGGCGGATAGAGCTTCTTCTATTTCTAAATTGGAATGGACGTCGGAATCTTTTGACGCGGAATTTTCGTCGAGAAGAATAGCCTCAAATTTACTTTCTCTTCGGAGCAAATCGATGGCTTTGTATTTTGAAACCGCAGCACACCAATTTTTAAAAGAAGACCGCTTCGGATCAAAATAGTCGATATTTTGCCAGATACTTAAAAGAGAATCATTCATCGCCTCATCCCAAAGGCTTGGGTATTTCCAAAGTGTTTTTGAAATAACGCCTTTTAATACTTTTCCATAGACTTCGATCACGACGTATAAAGCGTCTTCATCTCTGTTCTTCAGCCTTTGTATCAATTCTTTATTCTCCATATTTCCTCCTTTCACTAGTATATTCGTGTTGAGAGTCGGCGTTCTGACAATTTTTTTTGAAGGAGCTTCTTATTAAAAAAAGACGAGCCCATCTATTTCGGATTGCAAACAAATCGAAAACGTCCCTTTTTTATGGCGTGGAGTCGACCGGCGGTTTTTAATAGTTTACTACTTAGAGCTTAAAGAGGTTTGAAGACACAAAAAAGGAAGGGTGAATCGGGTGATTCTCCCTTCCTTAGCATCACGCTGAAGCGAGCATCGGCTCGCTTTTTTTGGCCATGATTTACTTTTCGAAGAAGGATTCCGCATAGCGCACGGATGCCATGGCGTCTTTGCAGTAAGCGTGGGCGCCGATTTCTTCAGCGTAGTCTTTCGTTAAGACGGCGCCGCCGACCATGACCTTCGTCTTGGGGGCTTCTTTTTTCAGGAGGCCAATGGTCTCTTCCATAAAGGGCACCGTGGTAGTCATAAGGGCGGAGAGGCCAACCAGGGGAATGTGCTCTTCTTTCACGGCCTCGACGATTTTTTCCGGAGACACGTCTTTTCCAAGATCCAAAATATCGAAGCCGTAATTTTCCAAGAGGGCCTTCACGATATTTTTTCCGATGTCGTGGATATCGCCTTTCACCGTGGCCACGAGTATGCGGCCTTTGTTTTCGGCAACATTGCCCTCTTCATCCATTTTGGCGCGGATCACCGTAAAGGCCGCGGCGGCGGCATCGGCGGCGCGAAGAAGCTGGGGAAGGAAGAGGGTCTTTTCCTCGAAGCCCCGGCCCACTTTGTCCAGGGAGGGCACCAGGTAGCCGTTAATAATATCGATGGGGCTGTGATCGGAAAGAAGGGCCACAGTCATGTCTTTGGCGTCTTTGCTCAGGCCCTTTTCGATGGCGTAGGATAGATCCCGGTCGCCGGTATGGGCTGAGGTTTTTTCTTCTTCCGTAAAGGCGGCGATAAATTCGCTGAAATCCGGATCGCAGCCTAAAAGGGCCATGGAGGATTTGTAGGCCTTTTGCATGAGGGCAGAGGAGGGATTCACGATCCCTCCGCTGAGCCCGGCGGCGAGGCACATGGCATAGAAATTGCTGTTAATGAGCTCCCGATTGGGCAGGCCGAAGGAAATATTGGACACGCCCAAGGTGGAGTGGAGTCCGCGAGCCTTTAGTTGGCGCAAGGTCTCCAGAACGACGACGGCCCCGCCTTTTTGGCTGGAGATGGTCATGGCCAAAGGATCGAAGAGAAAAGCTTCAGGGCCCAGTCCGTAACGTGCGCCTTCTTCGAGGATTTCATCCACGATGGCCATGCGTTTTTCCACGGTTTTCGGAATGCCCTCGTCGTCTAAAAGAAGGGCTACGCACAGGCCGCCGTATTTTTTCGCGATGGGAAAGACGGCGTCCATGGTGGAGCGCTTGCCGCTCACGGAATTCAACAGGGGGCGGCCGTTGTAGATGCGGGCGGCGGCTTCCATGGCTACGGGATTGCTGGTGTCGATGGCCAGAGGCAGGTCGCACACCCCTTGCAGGGCGCGGATCATTTCGGGCAGCACCGCCAATTCATCCAGGCCCGGCACGCCCACGTTCACGTCCAAGACGTGGGCGCCGTCTTCTTCCTCTTCCAGGGCGATGGCCAATACCGCCGAGGTGTGGCGATCCTTCAATGCTTGCCCGAGGTATTTCTTTCCTGTGGGATTGAGCCGCTCGCCGATCATCACCGGCTTTTCGTCGAAATCCACCACGTGGGTGTAGGAGCTTACGGCGGACCGGGGGCGCCCCTTCGGCTCCATGACGTCAATGGCCCGGGTTTTCTCCACGGTTTTTTCGATGTAGGCGGGCAGGGTGCCGCAGCAGCCGCCGAGCACACGCACGCCCATCTCCGCAAATTGAATCATGTAATCGGAAAAGGCATCGGCGTCGATGTCGTAGGTGGTTTTTCCGTCTTTGATACTCGGCAGGCCCGCATTGGGGCTCACGATCAGAGGGATCGTGGCGAGGGAAGCCATTTTTTCCATAAGGGGCAGAGTTTGCACCGGGCCGAAGGAGCAGTTCATGCCCATGGCGTCGGCACCTAAGGCCGTAGTCATTTCCACATAGGCGTCCATGTCGCAGCCCGTTAAGAGGCGCCCGTCTTCCTGAAAGGCAGCGGTGACGAAGACGGGAAGATCCGAATTTTCTTTTGCGGCGAGAAGAGCCGCTTTAATTTCGTAGGTATCGGACATGGTTTCGATGGTAATCAGATCCGCCCCGGCCTCGGCACCGGCCAAGACGATTTCCTTAAAACAATCGTAGGCATCCTCGAAGGCCACATCCCCCAAAGGCGCCAAGATTTTTCCCAAGGGGCCGATGTCCAAAGACACGTAGCCGTGGCCTTCGGCCTTCACGGCAGCCTTCCCGTTGGCCACGGCGGCGGCCACGACCGTTTCCACCGACACGTCGGAATCCGCAAACTTAAAACGGTTGGCGCCGAAGGTATTGGTGAGAATAATGTCCGCGCCGCTTTTTAAATAGGCCCGGTGCATATCCACGATCACCTCGGGGGCGTCGATATTCAGAAGTTCCGGCAGGGCGCCGGCCTTCAATCCCTGTTGCTGCAAGTAGGTGCCGCAGGCGCCGTCGTAGTAGAGGCGGCCGTTTTTCAATGAATCCAATAGCGATGTCATACAATCCTCCGATCCAAACCCATAAGGGCGGTAATGGTTTTTGTCGGGACGAGCATATTGCCTTGTGTTAAGGCGATGTGCATTTTTTTATCCGCCTGCAAGCTGCGTATTAAAGGCCACTGAAATTCCAAGCCGAAATCGGCGAAGCCGGGGGAGAAGCGCGGGTGGGCGATGAAACCTTGTTGCGCCGCTTCTTCCCGCACATGGGCGCAGTAGCCATTGGCGTAGCTTTCCAAATATTCCGCGCAGCAGGCGTCGGTAATAAAAGCGTCGGCCTTGGATGTAATGAGCAGGCGGCTGATCAGTCGGTCCACGGCCGGGCCCAAGGTCATGGCGAAGAGAAGGGCGTATTCGCTGGTCTTCATATTCTTTTGAAGGACGGCGCTCGATGTAGAAAAATCGCCGAAGACGATGGCATCGCCTTTTTTCGTCACCGGGCGAAGGGAAGCCACGTGCCGCAGGGAGATCGCACCCTCGAGGCGCTTTAAATTCCGCTCCACATCGGCGGAAGTGGCGGCATCGGGGGCATTTCCCTCCAGGCGCAGGTAGCGGTATATTTCCCTGCGCCTGAGATCCTCGGGACCGATGGCGGGTACCTCGTGAATAGAGGTCAGATCAAGCATGGAAGAGGCGGCCCAAATCCCGGACGATCCGCTCCGGTATGGCCGGCTTGTTCATGGTGTAGACGTGAATACCGCTGACGCCTGCAGCCACGAGATCCGCCATTTGATTTTCGGCAAAGGTAAGCCCCGCATCGAACATGGCGTCGGGATCATCTTTAAAGCGGTCCACCATGCGCAAGAGGGAATCGGGAAGGGCGGCGTCGCTTAAATCCTTGATGCGGCGCACCTGCCCGGCGCTGGTAATGGGCATAATGCCGGCCAAAATGGGCACGTCGATGCCCATGGCGCGGGCCTTTTCCAAAAAGCGGTAAAAGACCTCATTGTCGAAAAACATCTGCGTGGTCAAAAAGTCCACGCCCATGTCCACTTTTTCCTTTAGGTGGCGCAGCTCTTCATCCATGGAAAGGGCGGGATCGTTGCCTTCGGGGAAGCAGGCGGCGCCGATGGTGAAATCGCCGCGCTCGCGGAAGTAAGCCACCATGTCCTTGGCATAGGGCAAGTATGCGTCTTCGCCCAGCTCCCGGGCGGAGTCGCCGCCTAAAGCCAGAATATTCTTGACCTTGTTTTCCGTGAGCTCGTCGTAAACGGCGGGGAGCTCGGTTTTCGGAATACCGGAGCAGGTCAGGTGTGCGATGGAGGGAATTCCCATCACTTCGCTGACGGCATTTGAAATTTGAATGGTCTGATCCCCGCCGCTGCCGTCGGCCTTAAAGGTCACGGACATAAAGTCGGGCTCGTAGGCCGCCATGCGTGCCGCTGAGGCCATGACGGCTTTTAAAGACATTCGTTGATTCGGGGGAAAGATTTCAAATGAAAGTCGCGTGTGATCGGGTGAGAAAAATTCTTTAATGTGCATAAATTACCTCCAAATGTAATTTTCACATTATAACATAGAAAGCACGTAGCGAATAGATGCCGTGAAATGTGCGTTCCACACTTCACGGCATCTATGGCGACGTGCTTTATTTTTTCTTGGCGAAGATATAAAAATGTTGAACCAGGTAGCTGATGATGAATACGGTAAATTCCACGCAGAGTTTCGCCACCGTGGCCTGAAGGCCCAAGACATTGCCGTAGAAGCTTAAAAGCAAACTGTTGGCGGCAAGAAGAATGGCGACGAGGGCGGCGTACTGCAAAAAGTCTTTAATCAAGGGATCCTTGGATTCAAAGACGTAATTTCGGTTTAAGTAGAAATTTAAATTGGCGCTGATCAGCCTCGCCGCCACATTGGGAATGGCCAGGGCGTAAGCCATGTGCAGGGGGCGGGCGAGGTAATAAAATACATTAAAGAGCAAAAAGTCCAGAGTAAAGCTGATGATGCCGCTCAATGTAAAGAGTACCGCCTCGCCGTTATCCAAGAGGCTGCGAAAGATCCTGGAGGAATCCTTCAGGGCGTTGTAGTGGGAAGTGGAATTTTCCTTGTCCCGGTAGATGGTCTCGATGGGCACCTGCACCAGGGGATAGGGGCTCTTCGCCCAATCCATGAGCTGGCGCATTTCATATTCGTAGCGTTCCCCTTCCATGGAAAGAAGCTGATCCAAATGCTTGGTGCTGAAAGCCCGAAGCCCCGTTTGGGTATCCTCCAAATCCTTAATGCCCGTCAACCGGCCGAAGACTTTTGCCGTGAGGCGATTGCCGATGCGGGAGCGCAGGGGCGTGTTCTCGGGAAAATCCCGCACGCCTAAGACGAGGGCATCGGGATTTTCGTGGGCCGCCTTGAGAATGCGCAAGGTATCCTTCGGGCTGTGCTGGCCGTCGGCATCGGCGGTGACGATAAATTCCACTTGGGGCATGGATAAAATCTTTTCCATGGCATACTTCATGGCATAGCCCTTGCCTCGATTGATTTCATAGGAGAGGAGCGTGACCCCTTCGGGAAGGCGGTCGAACACCGGTCGAAAGGCCTCGCCGCTTCCGTCGTCCACCACCATCACCTGAAGATCCTCGGCCAAGAGAGCCTTAGCGAAGGAAAGCAGGCTTTCGTCGGGCTCGTAGGCGGGGATTAGAACCAAATCCCTATTCAGTTGAAGGCCGCGATCAGTCATTGTCCGCGCCGAGGGAAATAAATTCCACTTTTTGCGGCAGGCGGCTACGTAAAAATGCCGCCGTGTCTTCGCTCAGCTCGCCGGTAAAAGCCATTTTCAATTTTCCCTCTCCCTCCTTTTTAATGTTTCCCTCAAGTTTTCGCATGAGCTGGCGCACCGTAGCGGCGTTGCCGTCTAATATTTCCATGTGCTCGGGAAGAAGCTCGCGAAACAGATCCCGGTACCAAATAAAGTGGGTGCAGCCCAAGACCAAGGCGCCGTATTCCTCGAGAGGATAGGAGGCGAGAATGGTCTCCAGATCGTAGCGAACGGCGTCGGTGTCGAATTCCAAACGCTCGGCGAAATCCACCAAATTCGGCAGAGGCAAAATGTCCACCAGGCGGTCGTCGTCGAATTTTTCGACGAGGCGGCGCAGGCGGGCGCTTTTTCCCGTGCCCTCCGTGGAAAGCACCAAGATCCGCTTGAGGTCCACATCGTGTTCGATGGCGGGCTTCACGGCGGGTTCCATGCCCACAATTGGAATGGTGTATTTCTTCCTCAGGTAATCGGCGGATGTGACCGTGGCCGTGTTGCAGGCGAGGAGCACGGCCTTCGGTGAATAGGGGCGGGTAGCCGCCATCATTTGATCCAAATAGCCCTGAATTTTCTCGGCACCTTTCGGGCCGTAGGGCACGTGGGCCGTGTCCCCGTAATAAATAAAATGCTCCGCCGGCATGGCGCGAACTGCTTCCATGAGTGCCGTGACGCCGCCGAGGCCGGAGTCGAAAATAACAATTGAATCTGACATAGGTCACAACCTTTCTCAATCTATTATAACAGAAGAAAGGCGCCGCTTCCTAAGGCGCATCTATTCTGACACTGTATTTGATACAATTTAACGCTGGTGCGTAAGTCATGTGTTTATCCTCGAAATCCCTTGATTTACAGGGATTTTCTCCTTTCCGCAGAACTTCCTCTGCTGCTTTTCGTGGCAGTTTTTGTATGATTTTTTGCTTTTATATATCTCTTTCCATCATACCTGTTTCCGATTTTCGTACCCTTCGGGAGCAATCGTTAAAAAGTGTCGGGAATCGTTAAAATGAAAAAAGGCGGCCTTAGCGAAGGTCGAAGGAAAGCTCAAAAAGATGCAGGCGACCAAAGCCGATATCAAGTTCTGCCTGAAACAGCTGCAAAAACAAGACAGGCTTCTGCAAGCATTCAATGCACAAAGCTTATGTGCCCTCGTAAATCATATCACGGTATTCAGCAAAGAAGATATCCGCATAACCTTAAGAAATGGCTCAGAAATCAAGGCTCTATAAAATGTCCGAATGGAGCTTTTTATTTTAACCGGGGTTGAATGAAATGCTTTTAAAGAGGTTTAATCAAATGTACTAAGTTAGCTTATTTTAACTCAATGGAGGTTAATTGTATGAAAAAATCATCTGGAATTAAAGCAAAAGATTTGATCACCACAGGTGTTTTTACTGCCATTATGTTTGCTCTTTGCATGGCAGTAGCAATGCTGGGTTACATGCCAATATTTATTCCGCTTTTAGGCATCATCGTGCCGCTTATTGACGGTATTCCGTATGTGTTGTTTGTGAGCAAAACGAAAAAGTTTGGGCTTATAACCATTATGGGATTTTTGCTTGGACTACTAATCGGGGTCATGGGAATGGGTGTATATGCACCCTTCACCGGACTTATCGCGGGCCTTTTAGCGGATTTGTTATTAAAATCCTCGGATTATTCCAGTGCAAAAAAAGTAATTCTCAGCAAAGGTATTTTTTCAATATGGCTGATCGGCAACTATATTCCTATTGTTATTAGCCGTGATGCTTATTATCAAAATTTAGCACAAGGCGGTTACGGAAAGGCCTATGCGGATGCACTTATGAAGCTTATTCCGGACTGGAGTTTGATCCCATTACTTGTAGGCATGTTTATTGCGGGCATCCTTGGTGCTTTGATTGGACGTTCCCTTCTAAAAAAGCAGTTCGAACGCGCCGGGATTGTCTAATTCATCATGCAACCTATTCAAACGCGATCAAAAAAAGAATTTCTTGATCCTCGAACAAAAATACTTCTTGTCTTTACCATCGCTGCAGTCGTTGTGGGAGGAGGACATGGATATTGGCTGGCTCCGATTCGAATACTCCTTATATCTGTTCCCTTTATACTGTTTCTTACTGAAAGCAAGTGGAAATATGCCTCCATATATGCCATTTTATTCATAGCGGCCTATGTAGGGCAGATATATCTTTTGCCGCTCGTTACCGGATTTTTAGGTTTTCTGTTGGTGGCTTTTTGCGGTATTTTTGTTCGCATGATGCCGGGACTTGCCATGGGTACCTATTTGCTCAGCTCAACGAAAATCAGCGAGTTTATGGCAGCAATGGAACGCATGCGTGTTCCTACCCAGATTACGATTCCACTTTCCGTTGTTTTTCGCTTTTTTCCTACCATCTTGGAAGAGTATCACGCTATAACCGATGCAATGAAAATGAGAGGCATCTCTTTAGGTGGTTCAAAACCGTGGAAAACAGTGGAATATCGTCTGGTTCCGCTGATGGTGTCCTGCGTAAAAATCGGTGACGAACTTTCCGCATCTGCTTTAACACGTGGCTTAGGCGCGCCGATTAGGCGCACCAATGTCTGTAAAATTGGATTCCATTTGCAGGATATACTCTTTCTGATGCTTTGCCTGGTTAGCTTGTGTGTACTTATCTTTTATAAGATCGGAGGTTCGTCATGATAGAAATAAGAAATTTTTCTTTTTCCTATACATCCTCTGACCAAAGTACACTTAAAAATATCAATCTGAGAATCCCTGACGGTCAATGCATTCTTTTAACGGGAATGTCCGGATGTGGTAAGACGACCATAATACGAGCTTTAAATGGGCTTATTCCTCATTACTATGAAGGGAAAAGTTTGGGAAGTGTTTCTGTTTTTGGTAAAAATCCACAAACGCTTGCTCTGTATGAACTCGCGCCGATTGTTGGCTGCGTATTTCAAAATCCCCGCAGCCAGTTTTTTAATGTAGATACGGATAGTGAACTGGTTTTTGCCTGTGAAAATTTAGGTATGTCAAAAGAAGAGATTCGATTGCGCTTTAACAAAATCGTATCCTCTTTGCATATTGAGAGATTGATGGGAAAGAGTTTGTTTCATCTTTCTTCCGGAGAAAAACAAAAAATTGCTTGTGCCTCTGTGGCTGTGCTTTCTCCCGATCTTGTTCTTATGGATGAGCCAAGCGCTAATCTTGATTTTTCCGCTATCGCAAATTTGCAAAGGATGATACAATTTTGGAAAGATGAGGGAAAAACAATCGTTATTGCCGAGCATCGCATCCATTATTTAAAAAAATTGGTGGATCGTGTGATATTGCTTGATGCCGGCGAGATGATCGGAGACTATCAAGGCGTTAACTTTTTCGAGTTACCGAGTTCGTTTTATGAAACGCATGGGATACGTATTCCGGACATAAAACAGCTTTCATTTGGAGCTTCCGATACATTTTCGCCAACGAAAGATTTTTTAGAGCTTTACGATGTGAATTTTTCCTACCAAAATACGCAAAGCGTATTGAATATTCCGAAGTTTCAACTTCCTCTGGGAAGGGCAACAGCTCTCATAGGTTCAAACGGTGCCGGTAAGTCCACTTTTGCCAAACTTCTTTGCGGACTGGTGAAAAAAGATAAAAGCAAACTGATCTATAAAAACAAGACTTTTCCACCTAAAAAAAGACGTGATCTGACCTATCTTGTGCAACAGGAAGTGAATCATCAGTTGTTTACAGAAACGGTTATGGAAGAGCTTTTGATTTCTCAGGAAGAAGAAAATCATTCTGCAGCCGAGGCAATGCTCCAAGAACTCCATCTGGATGGCTTTAAAGATGAACATCCCATGTCTCTTTCAGGAGGGCAAAAGCAGCGTGTTGCAGTAGCCTCCGCTCTAATGAGCAATCGAAATGTTTTAATCTTTGATGAGCCGACCAGTGGTCTTGATTTAGAAAACATGCAGCGTTTTGCACAAATTATAAAGAGGATAATTCTTTTAGGAAAAACATGCTTAATTATTACTCATGATCCTGAGTTTATCGCTCTTGCCTGTCAGCATATTGTTGAAATGAAAGATGGGCAGATTAAGGAGCAATATGATTTGAACCAGACGACAGTACAGAAATTGCAGAATTTTTTTAGAGAGGAGGTTTCATGGCAATGAACGCCTTAGGCAATATGGGAGATAATATCAAAATGCAGAAACGAGAAGATGGCAGTTCTATCTTTTTTTTGCATGATGAAACCGGCTCGGGGACGATGACTTGCTACTCCCTTTTCGAAGGCGTCTTTGTACTTTTTAATGACTTTCATCTCAAAACTTGTTACTCAGCTTTCAAGCCACATCAATCGATGTTCACCATTGATTACTGCAAAGAAGGAAGAATAGAAAATAGCATTCATCCGGAAAAGTACACTTATATTAGTGCTGGTGATTTGCAGATGGAAGTACGCACCCATCATCGCGGAGAGTTTTACTTTCCACTTAAACACTATCACGGAATCACAATCAGCATTCTCTTTCCGCAGGGTTCTGAAACGATAAGGACATTATTAAACGGATTTCCGGTTGATGTGGAAAATTTGAAAAACAAATTTTGTAGAACATCAAAAGGCTATGAAACCTTTATTATGCGTTCCAATCCACAAACGAACCATATCTTAGCCGAGATCTATCAAATTCCTGAAAAAGATAGAGTTCCTTATCTGAAAATTAAGGTATTAGAACTTCTTCTTAATTTGGATGGTATGGATATTTCTTTGGCAAAACAACAAAACGACTTTTTAAATTTCGCCCAAGTAACTAAGATCAAATCGTTGGAAAAAAAGTTGACTTCACATCTTGACCGATTTTATACGTTAACTGAATGCTCGAGTTTCATTGATATGCCACTCACATCTATGAAAAAAGCGTTCAAAATTATTTATGGAAAATCGATTTATGCCTATATGAAAGAGTATCGCGTTAATGCAGCGGCTTTGCTCTTACAAGATTCATCGAAGAGCATACTTGAAATTGCGAATGATTTAGGCTACCAAAACCCATCCAAGTTTTCAGCTGCCTTCAAGTCCCTTCGTGGATTAACGCCACGAGACTATAGAAAAACTCTTGTCTGAACGGGGCTGTTTTCCCATTAGAGGGTGGAACGGATGACACCTTATTTCATAAACTGTTTTAGAGAATACGTTGAATTCTCTTCGACCAAAACAGTTTTGAAATGAGGTGTTTTTATTTTGAAAAGCAAAAAAAGAATATTTCCGATTGTTCTGTCTTTTGCAGATAGTGCGAAACCACAGTTTATACTATCTATTCTATTTGCCGTGCTAAGCGTTTTCTGTGGTTTTTTGCCTTATTTTGGGATCTATCAAGTCCTTCTCGTGTTTTTTTCAAAAGTACAAGATAGCAGTCAAATTTCTGTGCATTCACTTGTCCCTTGGTTCCTTTTGTGCGTCGCAGGATATGGCCTTAAAGTCTTGTTTCACACAATCTCAACGAATCGGTCTCATCATGCCGCCTACCATATTCTTAAAAATATACGAAGCCGACTGACTGATAAATTAATGCGATTGCCGCTTGGAACTGTAACAGGAAAAACCGCCGGTGAACTCAAGAGCATTATTGTTGACCGTGTAGAAACGATTGAATTACCTTTGGCACACTTGATACCGGAAGGCTTTTCGAATCTGATTTTTCCTGTTATCGTATTTATTTTCATGCTGGTATGGAATTGGAAAGTCGCATTGGCATCTGTTGCCTGCATTCCTTTTGGCGTACTCGCCTATGCGATCGTCATGAAGACATTTAACAGCAAATATGACAGCTATATGAAAGCTTCTAAAAACGTGGACAGTGTGATTGTGGAATATGTGGAAGGCATTGAGGTTGTCAAGGCTTTTAATCAATCCGGTAAATCCTATAAAAAATATACGAATGCGATCACGTCTTTTAAAGATTTTACATTAGATTGGTTTCGCTCCACTTGGCCGCTGATGAATTTTGCAGCCGCGATACTGCCGAGCACACTGTTAGGCATTCTTCCGGCAGGTATCTTGCTTTATGCTACAGGAGATCTAACACCTGCTGAACTAACGCTTACCATCATCCTTTCCTTAAGTCTGGTAGGCCCCGTTTCATACTTTACGACAGCTGTCAACAGCTATAAATCCATTGAATACGCGCTGCTGGATGTTCAGAAAATCTTAGACTTGCAAGAGCTTCCGGAAGAAAAAGAGTCGAAAGAACTGTCCGGTTATGACATTTCATATAAGGATGTCACATTTTCTTATGAAGAGGCTCAAGCACCTATCGTTAAAGATTTTTCCTTACAAATACCCGAGGAATCTTTCGTAGCTTTGGTAGGTCCTTCCGGCGGAGGAAAATCTACCTTATCTCGATTGCTTTTGCGTTTTTGGGATGTGAATCAGGGATGTATTTGTATCGGAGGAAAGGATATACGCTCTTTGCCACTTGAACAGCTCTCAGGACTCATCAGCTATGTTTCTCAGGATAATTTTCTTTTCAACATGTCCCTTTTTGAAAATATCCGCGTAGGCAATCCGGCCGCAACAAAAGAAGAGGTGTTTCAGGCTGCTCATATGGCACAATGCGAAGAGTTTATTTCACGTTTAGAACAAGGTTGGGACACGCCGGCTGGAGAAGCGGGGGATAAACTGTCGGGCGGTGAAAAACAGCGTATAGCGATTGCCAGGGCAATACTAAAAGATGCCCCTATCGTTGTTTTGGATGAAGCAACCGCATTTACTGATCCGGAAAATGAACTTCAACTCCAAAAATCGATTAATGAACTAACGCGTGGCAAGACGCTGTTAGTAATTGCCCATAGGCTTTCTACGATAAAAAATGCCGACAAAATCGTTGTTTTGCAGGAAGGCACAAAAGTGGCGGAAGGAACGCAGAATGAACTTCTGAAGGCTTGCTCCCTTTACCGCTCCATGTGGGAAGCACATGTTGGTGCCAAAGCATGGGCGACATCCAATCAAGAGAAAGGAGCGGATAAATAAATGTTTACCATGATCAAACGTATCGTTAATTGGACAGGTTCTTATAAAAAAAGATTTTACTGGGGCATCGTCTGGTCGTTATTAGAGAATTTCTTTATTGCTTTTCCCTTGATGGGAGCGGCTTATGTACTGAACCTTATGCTGCAGGATACGGCAGGGCTCAGGAGTCTGCACACAAAGGAAGCTTTATGGGCGCTTTTGTTTATGGTTTTCTGTGTTTTAGGTCGTTTCTTCTTCTCCTATCTGCGGGCTGTTTTTCAAGAAAGCATTGCTTATGAAAAAACAGCCGAGGAGCGCATCGAGATAGGCGATATATTAAAGCGAGTTTCCCTTGGCTTTTTTGATCGTCACAAGACCGGTGAAATTGCGGGAACAGTTACAACCGACTTATCTGCTCTGGAATTGTATGCCATGAAGATGACGGATACGGTTATCGGAGCTTATTTGCAGACTCTTGCCATGATTCTATGCATCCTTTTTTTCTCATGGAAAGTGGCAACTGTTGCTTTAGTGGGTGTATTATGCTCTGCATTTTTCCAGCGCCGACTGGTGAAAGATAGCCGGGCAAACACAGCGGTGCGCCAGAAAGCCAATGATAGCATGATTAACGCAACACTCCAATTTATCCGTGGAATAACGGTTATTAAATCGTATGGGAGAACAGGAAGCGCCGTTGCGGAACTACAAAAATCTTTTTCCGATCAACGTGACATCAACATCAAAATAGAAAATGCTTACATGTGGACGAACGGTCTTTATCAGTTAAGCCTAAAATTGACCTCCGTAGCAATCGCTTTTATGGTATGCCTTCAAACCATTCACGGTGAAATTTCTCTGCCTATCATGCTCATGATAGTGATCTTTTCATTTGTTATGTTTGCTCGTTTGGAAACGGTAACTTCTGCTGCTCACACCTTGGAAATGATGCGAGCAGCGCTGGACAAACTTCAAACAATTAAGACGGCAAACTATATCGACGAAAATTCAAAAGACATTGTTTTAAACAATTTTGACATTTCTTATCAGAACGTATCCTTCGCTTACGATCACAAAAATGTTATCGAGAATGTGAGCTTTTCGCTTCCCGAAAATTCAACTTTAGCCATCGTGGGACGCTCCGGTTCCGGTAAAACAACGCTCTGTAATTTGCTTGCCAGATTCTATGATGTCAATCATGGGTCTATTTCTATCGATGGACATGATATCAGGGAAATGACTTGTGATACTCTGCTGCGATATATTTCGATCGTTTTTCAGCATGTCTATCTGTTTCATGACACGATATTGAACAACATTCGTTTCGGTAGACCGGAAGCCAGCATGGAGGAGATTAAAGAAGCTGCCAAAAAGGCGGCTTGTCATGAATTTATTGAGAATTTACCAAACGGCTATAACACAATGCTTGGCGAAGGCGGATCGACACTTTCAGGAGGAGAAAAACAACGCTTATCCATTGCTCGTGCCATACTAAAAGATGCACCTATCGTTATATTAGATGAAGCAACTGCCAGTGTTGATCCTGAAAACGAGCATTTAATTCAACAAGCCATATCCGCCTTGGTCAAAGGAAAAACATTGATCGTTATTGCTCACAGGCTAAACACAATACAGTTCGCTGACAATATTTTAGTTATAGACCAAGGAAAGCTGGTACAGCAGGGAACGCATGAACAGTTAATAGAAGAAGAAGGAATATATAAAGATTTCCAAAAAATACTCAATAAGACAAGTAACTGGCAACTCAGTTGAACAAGTTTATTTTAATTTAGCAACTCCAATTATTATGAAAAGGGGGACTCCTGCATACTCATATTTGCAGTCAGTCCCTTTTGTTTTAGGGTTAGCGCATTAGTTTTCGTACCCCTGAGAATGAGTTCCGTACCCTAAGCGGCTGTGCCGTTAAAATGTATCAAATATGGCGTTTTGTTCTCATGAATTTAAATAGTTGTAAAAAGGCATAAAAAAAGTCGCCCTATCGGCGACCTTGGTGGAGATGAGGAGAATCGAACTCCTTACCTCTTGAATGCCATTCAAGCGCTCTCCCATGTGAGCTACACCCCCGCAATTGAGTTCTTAATTAGTATACGAGGATGTAAGATAAATGTCAAGCCTTTTTTAAAGGAGAATGGAAAATAAAGCATTGCTTCCGAAATCCGGCGCGTCCCGGCGGTAGGAGTGGTAGCGGGGATCGGTGAGGGTATCGGAGGGATCAACTTCGATGTTTTCCGCCAAAATACCGGCTTCACAAAGCATGCGGGCGTTGGTTTTTTTCATGTCGATAAAGTCGTGTGCGTCGTCGTCAGGCAAAATTACGTCTTCTGCAAAAGAAAATGCTTCCCGCCAGAGGGCGCTCACTTCCTTTCCCACCTGAAAACTCGCGGGACCGATGCAGGGCCCGATAAAGGCAAGTACGTCTTTCGGATCCGTGCCGTAGTGCTTTGTCATGGCCGAGAGGGCCTTCGCCGGCAATTTCTGCACCGTGGAGCGCCAGCCCGCGTGAACGGAAGCCATGGCGTCCTTCACGGGATCGTAAAGAAGCACCGGCGTGCAGTCGGAAATGCGCGTCGCGAGAGCCACGCACTTTTTGTTCGTAATCATGGCGTCGGTGTCGATTATGATGCGCCAGCCGAAGTAGTCTTCGCCGCAGTCTTCGTCGATCACAGCCACGTGATCGGAATGGGTTTGGTTCATAAAGTAAACGTCTCTCGCTTTGACGCCGAGTTCGTTGAGAAAATTCTTCGTATCCTTTCGGAAATGGTCTTCGCCCAATGCGGCGCGAAAATCGTAGGGCTTTTTCGATACGGCGAAGCGTATCCCTTTAGAATCTCTGAGTAACACGGTTTGATCCGCCTTTCCATCTTTGTTTCCATTGGTTATAATGGTGCTGGAGGATTTTATGAGCAAATTTAAAAAGAGGATCGTCCTCTTTCTTATTATTATAATGGCGGCGAGTCTGGGAATCAAAGGAAAGACCCTTCTTCCCTACAAGGCCGAGCCCCTGTTTCAGGTAAAGACCGATCAGGAAATCATGAACATGGGCATTCTGAAAGGCGGCGTGCTGGCCACATTCGACGGCGACCGCCTGGCGTTTTACGACAGACAGGGCCGAAAGAAGACGGTGGATCGCCTGGGCGAAGGGCAAAAGGCCTTTTTTGGTGAGGCCGACGCCATGCTCTACGACGAAGATGTAGACAAAGTGGCGGTCTTCGGCGAAGACGGAAAAGAAAAACAAACTTACCGCGTCGACGGCACCCTATTTAACGCCCGGGTGCAGGAAGGCACGCGGATTTTCCACTGCCGCTACGACGACGGAGAGAAACTTTTTGTCGCCTCCGACGGCGGCAGCCTCACGGAAGTGTTTCAGACGAAGAATTACATTTTGGACTACCGCTTCGATTCGTCGAAGTCCTTTGTGGTGACGGAGCTTTCCAACGCGGCCAACGGCTACAAAACCACGGTGTATCGAGAAGAGGGAAAGGGCGATCGCAGCGCCATGGCGTCCACGGAATTTCCCATGGAAGTAGCCATGCGCATGGTGATGGGGAAGTACCCCGTCGTCGTGACGGAAAAGCATTTGTACGGCCTGGACAAGGAATTGATTACGGAAAAGACGCCGATTTTATCCGACATCATCTTGTACAACGGCCGCTTGCATTCTCTGCACAGCGGTTTGTTGAGCGTATACGACGGCCACCTGAAGGAGAAAAAACACTACCTTATGGAGGCCAATGTGGATCGGCTGGCGGTGATGAAGGAAGGGCTTTTCGCCTACGGCAATCGGGAGATCTTGTCCCGGCCCATGTCCAAGGCGCCTTTTCACATTCGCTTCGACGACAATCAGGAAAAGCTCCTTTTAAAAGACGGCTACCTGGCCGCTTACGAACACAAGCACGTGGCTTTCTATCGCCTGAAGCCCCATTTTTCATTTAGCAAGGATAAGATTCAGGAATTAAAACACACAGAATAACAGAGGGGAGTTGTTATGGCTGAAGTCAAAGCCTTTTTATTTACGGCGCCCGGGAAATTAAGCATTCCCGGCATAATCCTCTCGGGGATCATTCTCTTTTTTGTATCGCGGATTGCCGTGAGCCTTATCGGTACGGCTCTGGGCAAGTACATCGCCAATCGGGAGCAAAAAGAGGTGCGAAACAAGCGGCGGGTCATTACCTTAACCCATTTGGCGGGAAGCGCATCAAAATATGCCATCTACGGCGTGGCCCTTTTAATCTTTTTAAATCTCTGCCGGGTAAACACATCCACCTTAATCGCAACGGCGGGGATCGGCTCTCTGGCCATTGCCATGGGCGCCCAGGAAATCATTAAAGACTTTCTCAACGGCTTTTTCATTATTTTTGACGACCAATTTGCCGTGGGCGAGTACGTGGAGTGCGCCGATAAAAAAGGCTACGTGGCGTCTCTGGGCTTTCGCGCCACAGTAATCCGCGACTTCGACGGCACCTTGCACACCATCCCCAATTCCGCCATACGCATTGTCACCAATCGTGGGCGGGGCAGAAAGCGGGCCAAAGTCGTGGTGCCCATCGACCGCAGCGAAGATCCGGATCGGGCGATTGCCGCCATCGACGGCGCGGCAAAATCCTTAAAAGAGATTTACCCCAACGCCACGACGGAAGTATGGGGCGTGACGGATTTTATCGCCAACGGCTACGAAATTACCGTGGTGGCCTGGGACGAAGCGCGCTATCAATTTGATTTGGAATACGATCTGAGAAAGGCCATCGCCAAGGCCATGAACGCACAAAACATCAGCATACCCATCGCCCGTTACGCGGGCCCCCTTAAAGGAGAGGTGAAATGAACCGACTGTATTACGAAGAAGGCGACGTGGTCACACTGAAAAAAGGCCATCCCTGCGGCGAAAATCTGTGGAAGATTTTGCGCACCGGCGTGGACATTAAACTGGCCTGCATGGGCTGCGACAGAACCATTTGGATGGCGCGCATGGATTTTGAAAAGCGCGTGAGGAAAATAAAAGAAGGAGAAAAAATGGTGGCCATCGTCCACCATCTTCCGAAAGACGCCTCAAACGAAGGTGAATAAATGATGAAATATTCGCCATTCGTTGCGGGATTCGGGCGGATTTGCTAAAATAGAAAGTTAGTGAAAGGAACGTGTATAAATGTCTCTATTAGATAAAATATTCGGCACCTACTCCAGTCGGGAGATTAAAAAAATCCGCCCGACCATGGAAAAAGTCCTCGCTTTGGACAGTGCCATGCAAAAATTAACCGATGAAGAATTAAAGGCAAAGACCGCCGAGTTTAAAGGCCGTGTGGCCGGCGGCGAAAGCCTCGACGACATCCTCCCCGAAGCCTTTGCCGTGGTTCGCGAAGCCGCCGACCGGGTTCTAGGGATGAAGCACTTCCCCGTGCAAATTCTCGGGGGGATCGTACTGCACCAAGGCCGTATCGCCGAAATGAAAACCGGTGAAGGGAAGACCTTGGTCGCCACCCTGCCCGCCTACTTAAACGCCTTGGCCGGCAAGGGCGCCCACGTGGTCACGGTCAACGACTACTTGGCCGAGCGTGACAAGCAATGGATGGGCAAGGTATATACCTTCTTAGGCATGACCGTCGGCTGTATTCTCCACGACATGACGCCGGAAGAACGGCAAGTGGCCTACGGCGCCGACATTACCTACGGGACCAACAACGAGTTCGGCTTCGACTACCTTCGCGACAATATGGTTGTCTATCAGGAAAATCAAGTTCAACGGGAACTGTATTACTGCATCGTGGACGAAGTGGACTCGATCTTAATCGACGAAGCCCGTACCCCCTTAATCATCTCCGGTCAAGGGGATGAATCCACGGAACTGTACACCCAAGCGAAAAATTTCGTGGACACCTTGAGCTATCGAATCAAGGATCAGGCGGAAGAAGCGGAAGACCGCTTTAACCGCGAATTCCGCGACGAAACCGTGGACTACGTCATCGACGAAAAGCAAAAGACCGCCACTTTGACCGAAATCGGCCAAGGCAAGGCTGAAAAATACTTCGGAATCGACAATTTAACCGATCCCGACAACACCGAGCTTCTCCACCACATTCACCAAGCCCTAAAGGCGCAGGGTACCATGCACAAAGACATCGACTACGTGGTGGACGACGGTGAAATCATCATTGTCGACGAATTCACCGGTCGTCTCATGTACGGCCGCCGCTACTCCGAAGGCTTGCACCAAGCCATCGAAGCGAAGGAAGGCATCGAAGTGCGGGCCGAATCGAAAACCCTGGCCACGGTTACCTTCCAAAACTTCTTCCGTATGTACAAAAAGCTCGCCGGCATGACCGGGACCGCTATGACGGAAGAATCGGAATTCAGAGAAATCTACAACATCGACGTCGTGGAAATTCCCACCAACAAAGAAGTCATCCGTGAGGACCAAGACGACGCCATTTATCGCTCGGAAGACGCGAAATTCCGCGCCGTGGCCGACGAAATCGCTCTTCGCCACGCTACGGGCCAACCGATCCTCGTGGGTACCGTATCCATCGAAAAGTCGGAAAAACTTTCGTCTTATCTTAAAAAGCGCGGCATTCCCCACAAGGTATTGAATGCGAAGCGCCACAGACAAGAGTCCGAAATCGTCGCCCAAGCCGGTCGCTATGGCGCCGTGACCATCGCCACCAACATGGCCGGTCGTGGGACCGACATCGTCCTCGGGGGCAATCCCGAGTACATGGCCAAGGAAAAAATGGCCAGAGAAGGCTTTGAAGACGAAATGATCGAAGCGGCGGACAGCTATTTCGAAACCGACGACGAAGAAATCTTGGCGGCAAGAAAGCGCTTCAGCGATCTGCGCGACGAAATCAAGGTGGAAACCGACTCCGAAAAAGAAAAGGTCATCGCCGCCGGCGGCCTGCACATTATCGGTACCGAACGCCACGAATCCCGTCGTATCGACAATCAATTGCGCGGCCGTTCCGGTCGTCAAGGGGATAAGGGTAGCACGAAGTTCTACATTTCCGCCGAAGACGACGTCATCCGCCTCTTTGCCGGCGACCGCTTTAAAAAGGTCATGGACGGCATCGACGCCCCGGAAGACGAACCCATCGAAGCGAAAATGCTCACCCGCCTCATCGAATCGGCCCAACGAAAGGTTGAAGGCAACAACTTCAGTATTCGTAAAAACGTCTTGCAATACGACGACGTCATGAACAAGCAACGGGAAGTCATCTATACCGAACGTGAAAAAGTATTGAAGGGCGACGACCTTTCCGGCGACATCGCCGCCATGACGGAAGATTTAATCAACGATACCGTGGACTTTAACGTCAAGGTCAACGACAAACACGAAAAATACATCGACTACGAAAGCATCTACCGCTTCGGCCGTGCCGCCTTCGATTTCGACGAAGACTTTATGGACGGCCACGAAACGGCGAGTGCCGACGAAATCAAGCGCTTTATGAAGGAAGAAGCCAAGGAAGCTTACGCCAAAAAGGTGGAAGAATTCGGCGAAGAAGCCTTCCGCGAAGTGGAACGGGTGGTTCTGCTCAGAGTTGTCGACCAACGCTGGATGGATCACATCGACGCCATGGATCAATTGCGTCAAGGGATCGGCTTAAGAGCCGTAGGCCAAATCGACCCGGTCCGCGCCTATGCGGAAGAAGGCTTCGATATGTTTGAAGCCATGAACGAAAGCATTCGGGAAGAAACCGTGCGCATTATGTTCCACGTTCAAAACCCCGAAAAGATGGAACGGAAACAAGTGGCCAAGGAAGTGAAGACCGTGAATCCCGACAGCGGCGTACAAGAACCCATTCGCCGCACGGAAAAGAAAATCGGTCGCAACGATCCTTGCCCCTGCGGCAGCGGAAAGAAGTACAAGCACTGCTGCGGCAAAAACGCCTAAGTCCGGAAAGGAACCCTATGGAGCAAAATTTATTTTTGGATCGGGGTCGACTGGAAGCGGTTGAAGAGCTGGTGGATCGACTGGCGAAGAGCATCGACATCGACGGCTTGAAGGAAAAGAATCGTGCTTTAACGGAAAAAACCATGGAGCCCGGCTTTTGGGACGATTCCGAAGCGGCGCAAAAAGTGATCCGCGAGCAAAACGCCCTGAAATCCCGCACCGACGTCTACGACGAGCTCATGGAGGCCATGGAAGAGTCGGCAGTGATGTTGGAGCTTATGGAAGAAGAGGACGACTTCAGTTTCTACGATCAGTTTAAGAAAAGCCTCGATGCCATTGAAAAAAAGGCCCACGATTTTAAAATCCAAACCCTTTTAAACGGCGAGTACGACACGAACAATGCCATTCTCGCCATTCACGCCGGCGCCGGCGGCACGGAGGCCCAAGACTGGGCGAATATGCTTTTAAGAATGTATACGCGCTACGCCGAAGGCAAGGGCTATTCCGTGGAAGTGCTGGACATGCTGGAAGAGGACGAAGCGGGAATTAAATCGGCCACGCTTCTGATCTCCGGTCCCCACGCCTACGGCTATTTGAAGTCGGAAAAAGGCGTGCACCGCCTGGTGCGCATTTCGCCCTTTGACGCGGCGAAAAAACGCCACACTTCTTTTACTTCCGTGGACGTCTATCCGGAACTGGACGACAATACGGATGTGGAAATCAATCAGGAAGATTTAAAAATCGACACCTACCGCTCCTCCGGGGCCGGCGGCCAACACGTCAACACCACCGACTCCGCCGTGCGCATTACCCACATCCCCACGGGCATCGTGGTGCAATGTCAAAACGAGCGCAGTCAAATTCAAAACCGCGAGCAGGCCATGAAAATGCTTCAGGCCAAACTCGTGGCATTAAAAGAAGAGGAACAAAAGGAAAAGATCGAGGACTTGGCGGGGAACTATTCCCAAATCGCCTGGGGTTCTCAGATCCGCTCCTACGTCTTCCAACCCTACACCATGGTGAAAGACCATCGCACCGGCTTTGAAATGGGCGATGTGAGTCGCGTCATGGACGGGGATTTGGATCCCTTCATAAATGCCTACCTGGAAGACAAAGCGGAAGCATAAATCACGAATAGAGAATAAGAAGAGAGGCTTGCCCTCTCTTTTTAAATGGAGGAACCATGACCATCGGAAGGATATTAGCCGGGGAATTTCACATCGCCCCGGAGCAAATGGACGCCACGCTGAAACTTTTGGACGAGGGCAATACCGTGCCCTTTATCGCCCGCTACCGAAAGGAAGTGACCGGCGGCATCGAAGACGAGACCCTTCGTAAGATCGAAGGTCGAAAAAAAGAACTGGAAAAGGTGGAAGACCGTAGGCAGACGGTGTTAAACACCATCGAAAGCCAGGGCAAGCTCACCGAGGAATTAAGGGCGGCCATCGACACTACCTGGGACATGCAGACCTTGGAAGATTTGTATCGCCCCTACAAACCCAAGCGGAGAACCCGCGCCACAGATGCCATGGAAAAGGGTCTGGGGCCCTTGGCGGAAAACTTTTTGTCCGACGCATCCTTAAAGGATTTTGAAGACGCCGTGGACGCCTTTGAAGGCCTTGAGCGAGAAGAAATTCTCCCGGGCGTCAGCGACATCGTGGCGGAGGCCGTAGCAAACGATGCCAAGGTGCGCCGCTTGTTGAAAAGCTACCTGTGGCGGCGAGGCGCCCTCATCACGGAAGAAGGCAAGGAGGCGAATCCCGCCTATGCCATGTACGGGGACTTCACCGCACCTTTAAAGGATGTAAAAAATCACAACATTCTCGCCATAAATCGCGGGGAAGCGGAAGGCGCCGTCAAGGTGAAGATTCAGTGCGGCGAAGAGGCGCTGATCTCCATGATCGTGCAGGTCGCCGGTCCTTCCGAGGAAAAGCGTGCCGCCTTTCTTCCCATGGCGGAAGATGCCTTTAAGCGACTCCTCTTTCCCTCATTGGAGCGTGAAATTCGTCGGGATTTAAAAGAGCGGGCGGAGGCCGATGCCATCGAGGTCTTTGCACAAAATTTAAAGCCTCTTCTTCTTATGCCGCCACTGGGCCATTACGTGGTCTTGGGCCTGGACCCGGGCTACCGCACGGGTTGCAAAGTGGCCGTGGTGGATGAAAACGGAAAGTTTTTAGACAACGCCGTCATCTATCCCGCGCCGCCGAAGGCGAGAGTGGAAGAGGCGAAAAAAATCATTGAGCGGCTTGTCCTAAAGCACGGCGTGAAATTTATTTCCATCGGCAGCGGCACGGCGAGCTACGAAACGGAGCAATTCGTCTCGAATCTCATCGAGGAGAAAAACTGGGACGTGGCTTACGCCGTGGTAAGCGAAGACGGCGCCAGCATTTACTCCGCATCGGAGCTGGGTATCGAAGAATTTCCCGATTTAGACGTCACCGTGCGGGGCGCCATTTCCATCGCGAGACGCCTTCAGGATCCCTTGGCGGAGCTCGTGAAAATCGAGCCGCGCCACATCGGCGTGGGCCAGTACCAACACGATCTGGATAAAAAAGCCCTGGACGATCGCCTGCAGGGCGTAGTGGAAGGCGCCGTCAACGAAGTGGGCGTGGACATTAATTCCGCATCGCCCTCCCTTCTGCGCTTTGTGGCGGGGATCGGGCCGAACCTCGCGAAAAACATCGTGGCCTATCGAGAAAGCGAAGGGGCCTTTAAAAATCGCCGGGAGATAAAAAAGGTAAAGGGCCTGGGCGAAAAGGCCTTTGAGCAATCGGCGGGCTTTTTACGCATACAAAACGGCGAAAACATCTTGGACCGCACCGGCGTCCACCCGGAATCCTACGATTTGGCGGAATTGATCCTGAGGGAAGAAAGCCTCACCGACGAGGAAAAGGAAAAACTAGCCGGAGCAGGGGCCTTTACCGTGGAAGACATTCGCAAAGAATTGGAAAAACCCGGCCGCGATCCGCGAGGCGATACGGAAGATGTGGGCCTGCGCCGTTCGGCCCTCACCATGGAAGAATTGGTGCCCGGCCTGGAGCTGGAAGGCGTGGTGAAAAATGTCGTGGACTTCGGCGCCTTTATTGACATCGGCGTAAAGAAAGAAGGCCTGCTGCACATTTCAAAAATGAAGGGCAAGAGAAATACCGCCATCTATAATCTTTTAAAAGTCGGCGACCGCATGAAGGTAGTCATCGAAAAAGTGGACAAAGAGCGCGGAAGGATTTCCTTGGATATAAAGGAGTAATTGAAGCGGGGAGAAATCCCCGCTTTTCTCTTTCCGTCGACACAGACGATTGAATAAAGATCGCTGATGTGATAAACTATTTGCGATAGTGCTGTTTGATTACGGTGGTTACCGATTCGATCGGTAGTTTTTATCTGATGCAGGGTATGCGATGAGTGTTCGAAAAGTGCCTGATGTGGGATTTTTCGAGCCGTTAAGCACATCTGTTGGCTCAGAGTTTTTATAAGAAAAAATCAGCAAAACAAAAAGCATCGACACCATCCGAAGATTGCGAATTTAGGAGAACCTAAGGCGGCAGTCTTTTTTTGGTTCCCTAATCGTCGAATTAGGAGTGACATTTATGCTCAGTTCTTTGCTGAGAAACCTGGGATTAACGAAGAAAGAATTCCTTAAAATTATGTTGGGCTGCGCCATTATGGCCTTCGGCGTAGTCAATGTCCACGAGCCCGCTCAAATAACCGAGGGGGGCGTCTTGGGCCTGGGCCTGTTTTTGAAAAAAGTCGTGGGCATGAACCTGGCTTACGTTTCGCCCATACTGGACGGCTTGTGCTACGCATTGGGCTTTTCCATGTTGGGTGCCCGCTTCTTAAAGAAGTCGGCGGTGGCCACCTTGGGCTTTTCCGGATTCTATTGGATCTTTAACTTTATGGGCCCGGTCCTTCCCAATTTGTACCATTTGCCCGCTCTCGCCGCCCTTGCCGGCGGGATCTTTATCGGCTGCGGCTGCGGCATTGCCGTGACAGCCGGGGGCTGCGCCGGCGGCGACGACGCCCTGGCCATGGTCATCTCGAAAAAATTAAAGTGGCCCATTTCCCGCGCCTACTTCTTTACCGACGCCGTGGTGTTGGCTTTATCCTTAAGCTACATCGCGCCGAGTCGACTGGTCTTTTCCTTTATGACGACCATTGTTTCGTCTTACTTAGTCGGCCAGTTCGAACTGAAGATGAAGGCACCGGCTTGGCAAGTAAGCCAAGGCGGCATAGAGAAAAATGCATAAGACAAAAAAGCGACGGATGGAATGCATCCGTCGCTTTTTGCATGGAAGAAAGGCGCGGGACTCATTGGGCGAGTGGTATTTAGCCGGGGGGATAAAAAGTATAGCATGACGAGGGTTTATTGCGCAGAACTTGTCTTGATAGTATAATTGTTACAAGAAATTTTTTTCGGCCATCCTCTATGGTCGAGCATATCATCTATATGCAAGGAGGCATACATGTCAAAGAACTTTTACGTTACAACGCCCATTTATTACCCCAGCGACAATCTACACATCGGCCACACCTACTGCACCGTGGCTGCCGATGCGGTGAAGCGTTTTAAAACCCTGCAAGGCTACAATGTCTTGTTTACCACGGGAACCGACGAACACGGCCAAAAGATTCAGGAAAAGGCCAAGGAAGCCGGCAAGGAACCCTTGGAATACATCGATGCCATTGTCGACGATACCAAGGCTTTGTGGAAGACCATGGACATCCATTACGATTCCTTTGTGCGCTCCACGGATCCCCAACACGAAAAAAACGTGCAGGCGTTGTTCCAAAAGCTCTACGACAAGGGCGAAATCTATAAAGGCGAATACGAAGGCTACTACTGCACGCCCTGCGAATCCTTCTGGGCCGAATCCCAATTGCTGGAAGGCCATTTGTGCCCGGACTGCGGCCGCGAAACCCATTTGCAACACGAAGAAAGCTATTTCTTCCGCCTCTCCGAATACCGGGACAAGCTCCTTCAATACTACGAAGATCATCCGGAATTTATTCAACCGGCCTATCGAAAGAGCGAAATGATCAACTCTTTCTTAAAAGACGGCCTGGACGATTTGTCCGTCACCCGCTCCACATTCGACTGGGGCGTTCCCGTTCCCTTTGACGACAAACACGTCATCTATGTCTGGATCGACGCCCTGTCCTGCTACCTCACCGGCGCGGGCTTGGGCACCGACGACGAGAAATTTAAAAACTTCTGGCCGGCGGATGTGCACTTGGTAGGCAAGGAAATTATGCGTTTCCACACCATTATTTGGCCCGCCATGCTTATGGCACTGGATCTGCCCCTGCCGAAGCAAATCTTCGGCCACGGTTGGATTCTCTTCGACGACGACAAAATGAGCAAGTCCAAAGGCAATATTATTTACCCCGAACCCATTATCGACCTTTACGGCGTCGACGCCCTGAAATACTTCCTCTTACGGGAATTCTCTTTCGGCCACGACGGCAGCTTCAATGTACAAAGCTTTATGAAGCGCCTTAATTCCGACTTGGCCAACGACTTGGGGAATTTGGTGTCCCGCACCGTCTCCATGATCGAAAAATACAACGACGGCATCGTTCCCGCACCTCACGACGAAACGGCCGTGGACAAGGAATTAAAGGACTTGGCCGTGAGCATTTGGGGCGAGCTGGAAAAAGAAATGGGAACCTACCAATTCTCCACAGCTCTGGAAGCCATTTGGACATTGGTTCGCCGCAGCAACAAGTATGTGGACGAAAACGAACCGTGGGTCTTGGCCAAGGGCGGCGAAGACGAAAAGAAACGGCTTGATACGGTTCTCTACAATTTGGCGGAATCCTTGCGCATCGTCTCCATCCTTCTGTCCTTCTTTATGAACAACACGGCCATCTCCATCGCCGAACAAATTACGGCGACGAAAGAATTCGAAGCGGAAGACGCCACGCGCTGGGGCCTTCTGGAACCGGGCAAACACGTGGGCGAAAAGAAGATCATCTTCCCGCGCCTGGACATCGAAGAAGAAACGAAGCGCCTCTGGGACGCCAACCACGCCCTCATTGAAAAGCGGAAGGCGGAAAAACTCGCCAAAGGCGAAGCGGTGGAAGAAGAGGAAGCCTTGGATCTGAAGCCTGAAATCACCATCGACGACTTCGATAAATTGGACATTCGCGTCGCCACCGTGGATTCCGTGGAAGATCACCCCAATGCCGATCGCCTCTATGTATTAAATCTCAGCGTCGGCGGCGAAAAGCGGGTCATCTGCTCCAGCATCAAGGAATATTACACGAAAGAAGAGCTCACGGGCAAACAAATCTTGCTTTTGGCCAACTTAAAGCCCACGAAACTGCGCGGCGTTCTGTCCCAAGGCATGCTACTTGCGGCGGAAGATGAAGACGGAAAATTGTCCCTGGCCACCACCATGGAACAATTAAAATCCGGCGCACAAATCAGTTAGGAGGATCTATGATAGACGCCCATTCCCATTTGGAAAATGAGGCATTTGACAAGGATCGAGAAGAAATCATCGCTCGCATGGAAGAAGACGGCCTCGACGCCGTGGTGAATGTGGGAAGCGATATGGAAACATCCCGCGCCGTGGCGGAATTGGCGAAAAAGCACGACCGCCTTTACGCCGTGGTGGGGATTCACCCCCAAGAGGCGAAGCATTACAATGACGCCGTGCGCGAGGAGCTAATTGCCCTGGCAAAGGACGAAAAGGTCCTGGCCATCGGCGAATGCGGCCTGGACTACTACTACGAAAATTCACCCCGCGACGTGCAGCGGGAGGTTTTTCGCGCCATGTGCGACTTGGCGGCGGAAGTGGATCTGCCTCTGGTGATCCACTCCAGGGATGCGGCGGAGGAAACCTACGACATCGTCCGCGACTTTCTCGAGGCCCATCCCGGCCACCACGTACTCATTCACTGTTACAGCTATTCCGTGGAAATGATGGCGCGCTTCATGGCCCTCGGGTGCTACATTTCCCTGGGCGGCGTGACCACTTTTAAAAACGCCAAGGTGCCGAAAAAAGTGGCGGCGGCCGTGCCCATGGATCGCCTCCTTCTGGAGACGGACTGCCCCTACATGACCCCGGAGCCCAATCGCGGCAAGCGCAACGAACCCAAGTACGTGGCCTATGTGGCGAAAAACATTGCCGCCCTTCGGGCCATGGATGTGGCGGAACTTGTGGCCCACACGGATGAGAACACGAAACGGTTTTACAAATGGAAGAAATAATACAAGAAGTGATCGTGGTCGAGGGAAAAGACGACATCGCCCGAGTGAAGAGCGCCCTGAATTGCGACGTTATGGCCACCGGGGGCTACGCTTTCGGCGAGAAATTTCTGCGCGAGCTGAAAAAAGTGGAAGCGCGCCGCGGCGTCATTATTCTCACGGATCCCGACTACATGGGAAAGCAAATCCGAAATCGCCTCACGGAGGCTTTGGCATCGCCGAAACAGGCCTATTTACCTCAGGACAAGGCCCTTTACAAAGACGACATCGGCATCGAAAACGCCCGGCCCGAGGACATTCGGGAAGCGATTTTTCGCGCCAAGCCCATGAAAAAATCCTACGAGGAGACATTTACCAAGGCGGACATGATTCGCTACGGCATGACGGGGGCATCGGATGCCGCCGAGCGTCGGGAAAAAATGGCCGAGGCATTGGGCATCGGCCACGGCAACGGCAAGCAATTTTTGCGCAGGCTCAATAGCTTCGGCATTACGGTAGAAGAATTTGAGCGAATTTACGGGGAGGTGTTCGGTGAATAAACGACTTTACAGCCCGGCACGCATTCGCGAAATTCAGGAAAAGTGGGGCTTTCGCTTTCAAAAATCCCTGGGACAAAACTTTCTCATCGACGGAAACATCGTCCGCGCCATCGCCGACAGCGCCGAGGTGGGCGAAGGGGATGTAATTTTGGAAATCGGCGCCGGCATCGGCACCCTGACGGAAGAATTGGCCTTACGCGGCGCCAAAGTGTTTTGCGTGGAAATCGACGAGCACTTAAAACCCATTCTGGACGAAACCCTGGGCGCGTACGAAGACGTGGAGATTTTCTACAAAGACGTACTCAAAACCGATCTGAAAAAAGAACTCACCTCCCGCTTCGGTGATCACAAGATCAAAGTGGTGGCCAATCTGCCCTATTACGTGACCACGCCGATTTTTGTGCATCTCTTCGATTCGGACCTGCCTTTGGAATCGGTTCACGTCATGGTGCAAAAAGAAATGGCCAATCGCATGGCGGCCAAGGCCGGTACGAAGGCCTACGGCTCCATCTCCGTCTTCCTGCAAATGCGGGCGGAGGTTTCCGTGGCTCTCGCCGTGCCCCGCACCTGCTTTATGCCCCAGCCCAATGTGGACAGCGCCGTCTTGGCCCTCGCGAATTTTAAAACCGATCACGGGGAAAACTTAAAGCGCGCCGAGGCCGTGGTGCGGGCGGCATTTTCCAAGCGGAGAAAAACCGTGGCAAACGCCCTGTCCACCTACGGCTTCGCCATCGAAAAAGATCAGATCCTTCAGGCCTTGGCCGAGACGGGCATCGAGCCCAATCGCCGGGCCGAAGCCATTACCGTGGAAGAGTACCGAATCTTGGCGAAAAACTTTCCGAAAGTAGAAAAGGAGGGCGACTGATGGCGGAATACAGAGACGAGACCTTTCACGCCTTTGTAGAAAACGAGCCCTTAATCGAAAGCTTGAGCGGCATCTTTAAAGTCATGGCCGATCCCACGCGGCTGAAGATTCTCTACGCCCTCATGCTGGGCACCTGCAATGTGTCGAAACTCGTGGAGCTTTTGGGCATGAGCCAATCCTCCATTTCTCATCAGTTGATTCTTCTGAAAGAAGAAGGGCTGATCCGTTCGAGAAAAGAAGGGCGCAAAGTCTACTACTCCCTGGACGACGATCACGTGGAGACCCTTTTTTCCATGGGCTACACCCACGCCATGCATAAAATCGGAGAAGATGATTAAGCCCATACCTCGCGGGTATAAATCGACTAATCGAATAGATGAATTATTTTGGGAGGAATGACAATGTCAGAAGTAAAAGTTTATACAAGCAACACCTGTCCTTACTGCACCATGGCAAAGGACTATTTAAAAGAAAAAGGCATCGAATTTAATGAAAAAAACGTGCAAACCGACGCAGCCGCAAGAGATGAATTGATCTCCATGGGCTACACCGGCGTACCCGTCTTGGTGATCGGCGAAGAAGAAATCGTCGGCTTCGACCGCGCACGCATCGATGCCGCCTTGGCAAAATAAGTTCACGGAAAAAGGGGCTTCGGCCTCTTTTTTTTGTGTCGAAAAGCAAAAGTTTTCTAAAAAAAGGCGAAGACTTTTCCTTTTCGGCGGCGGCCTTCGGGGCCTGTGTTATAATGTCATACGAAAAAAGAACTGGAGGAGATTATGAAATATCTAAAAAAATACATGGCGGCAGCCCTGGCCCTTCTCATGATCCTTACGATGCAGGCACCGGTGTTTGCCGATGCCGTGGAAGGGGACGTGATTCTGTGTTTCGGTCAGGACCTTACCCCCGAGCAGCGGGACGCGCTCATGAAGCGTTTTAACGGATCCGACGAGGATCAAATCATCGAGGTCACCAATCAGGAAGAGCACAAGTACTTAGGCGATTTCGTGCCGGAATCGAAGATCGGCCGCAAGGCCATTTCCAGTGCGAAGGTGGAATACACCGCCGAGGGAAGCGGCATCCAAGTGGAAACGTCGAAGCGGATTCGCTACATTACCCACGATATGTATCGCCAAGCATTGGAAACGGCAGGCATTAAGGACGCGAAGATCACTGTGGATGCGCCGATGAATGTCAGCGGCACGGCGGCGCTTACCGGGATTATGAAGGCTTATGAAACCTCCACCGGCAAAAAAATCAGCGACAAGGTGAAAAAGGCGGCCAACGAAGAGATGGTCGTCACCTCGGATTTGGCCCAAGATGTGGGCGCCGACAAGGCAACGGGCCTGGTGAAGGACATTAAGGAAAAAATCGCCACGGAAGCACCGAAGACGCGGGAAGAAGTGCAAAACATCGTCATCAATATTTCCAATCAGTACAATCTCAATTTGACCGCCGAGCAGACGGATAAGTTGACCAATTTCTTCGATCGCCTGCGAAAGACGGAAATCGACTGGAACGGCCTGGCCGACAAAGCGAAGGGCGCCGCCGATCAGGCGAAGGAATACATTAACAGCGAAGAGGGCCAAAGCTTGATTCAAAAGATCAAAGCCTTTTTCGCCGATCTGTTCAATTCCATTTTTAACAAATAAAAATGAACCCGCTCCGGCGGGTCCTGCAATGAAAAAGGCCTCCCTGCGCGGGAGGCTTTTTGTTATTTTGCTTCGACGATTTTGTTTAAAGCCTTCATGAGTTCATCGGCGTCAAATCCGTGAACGTAAGCAGCTTCTTCTAACGATTCCATTTGACTGGACGGGCAGCCCACACAGCCCATGCCGAATTGCATGAGGATTCGAATGGCTTCCGGGTATTGGCGAACCAAATCGCCAATTAAAGTATCTTTAGTAATCATCCTAGCCTCCTTTGAGATTATTTCCCAATCATTTTATCCTAAGATAAAACCATTGGCAAGTTAGTTCAGGTTTTCCTTCATATAGGCGATAATGTCGTCGGATTCGAGCATCCATTCGTCGCCGAAATTGAGACAGGGCACTTGTTTTCCGCCGCTGCCTTCCAACAAGGCCTTTTTGGCGTCGTCGTCTTTGTCGACGAAGAGAACGTCCACCTTGTCGATGCCTTCTTTTTCCATAAAGTCGATGACTTTTTTGCAATAGGGGCAGTAGGTGGCCGCGTACAATTTATAATCCATAGTCATCCTCCTTTTTCATTCTGTTTGTTTTATACCCAAGTTGTGCCTATTCACACAGGCGACGAAGAAATCAAAAAAAGTCTAATCCTTATCTAAGTCGGAAAAATTGCGGCGGCCATGTGGTATGCTTAATTCGAGGTGAAGCCATGGATATTTTTAACAGCATCGGAAAAGGTTTTGAAGATCTGTCCAATCAGGTAAAGGATCTAAGTATCAAGGGCCTTTACAGCGCGAAGGAAGCTTCCAATGTGGCGAAGCTTCGCCTGCAGATACGAGAATTAGAAGCGAAAATTCTGGAAGAATACACCCACTTAGGGGAAGTTTACTATATGGAAATGCGGGAGCAATCCCATTTGGCGGACACGACGAGCTCGGAGCTTCTCTTTGCCATCGATGAATTGCAAAAGGAAAAGGCGAGTTTGGAAAATCGCATCAGTTCCAAGGAGCTGGAGGGCGAGGTCTTTCGCTACGAGTGCCCGGATTGCCACACGGAAATCGCCAAGGACACGAATTTTTGCCCTCACTGCGGCAGAAAAATCGAGATCGTGGAATTGATCGCCGAGGATCCGGATTTCGTGGAATGCAAGAATTGCCATTTTCAGGCGGAAGCGGGGGCCACGTACTGCCCGCGCTGCGGCACGCCCTTGGCATAGGAGGTTTTTATGGACAAGAGACATTTGGACGAAGAGCAATTACGGGAGTCTCTGGGGGATGTGGCCTATCACGTCACCCGCGAAAAGGGCACGGAGTTGCCGTTCTCCCATCCCTACGATCACTTATTCGACGAAGGAATTTACGTGGATGTCATTACGAAAGAGGTTTTGTTTTTGTCGAAGGACAAATTCGATTCAGGCTGCGGCTGGCCCGCCTTTTCCAAAACGGCGCCCGATGCGCCGATTAAAGAGCAATCGGACACCCGCTACGGCATGATTCGCACGGAGGTGGAGACGGAGACCACCCACTTGGGCCACGTCTTTAACGACGGACCGAAGGAGGCCGGGGGCCTTCGCTACTGCATCAACGGCGCCAGCATCGAATTTATTCCGAAAGAAGACATGGAAAAAAGAGGGTACGGTTCTTGGTTGAATTGTCTCTAAATTGATAAGACTAAGGCGGCCAATGAAGGGTATAATAGATATATACGTTAGTGAACTAAAGGAGGTATTATGAAACGGAAATTTTTATCCCTGGCACTGGCTATGGCCATGGTTCTCGGCGTCATCGCCGGTCCTGTAAGCGTCTTTGCCGCGCCGGCGGAAGAAACCAAGACCATTACTTTGCTCCACACCAACGATGTCCACGGACACATGGTGGCGGAGCGCGGCAAGGACAAGAAGCTCACCAATATCGGCTACGCCCGAGTAAAAACCTATGCGGACAGCATTAAAAATTCGGTGCTTTTAGATGCCGGTGACGTCACCCACGGCACGGCATTGGCCGGCATTGAAAACGGCAAGGGCGTCATCGACCTGATGAAGGCCATGGGCTACAAGGCCATGGTGCCCGGCAACCACGATTTCAACTACGGCTACCAAGCCCTGGTTGACTTTAAGAATCAAGCGGCTCCGGCCAAAGGTTCTTCCGAAGGCTTCGATATTTTGGCTGCCAACATCATTAAAAACACCGGCACCAACGACTTTAAAGGCCAAACCATCCTCGATGTAGACGGCGTCAAAGTCGGTATTTTCGGCATTGCCACGGAAGAAACGAAAGTTAAATCCAATCCGAAGAACACCGAAGGCATTACTTTCCTGGATCCCGTGGAAGTGGCTCGCGCCCAAGTAAAATCCCTGAAGGATCAAAAGGTCGATGTCATCGTCATGTTGGCACACGTCGGCATTGACGACGCCACCGTTGTAAAGACCACGGATATCGCTGAAAAAGTGGACGGCATCGACGTTATTATCGACGGTCACTCCCACACGAAGCTTGACAACGGCAAAGTGGTTAACAATACCTTAATTGCTCAAACGGGCAACTATCTGAAAAACTTAGGCGAAATCAACATCACCTTACGGGGCAAAGATGTTATTTCCAAGACCGCCGTCCTTCGCGACGCCGCTTTCTTCGAAAAGATCGAAGAAAACAAAGACATCGCAAAGAAACTTGACGACATGTACGAAGCAAACAAGACCAAGTTGGAACGAGAAGTCGGCACCACGGCTGTTGAATTAGACGGCGTAAGAGAACACGTCCGCGCACAAGAAACCAATTTCGGTAACATGGTGGCAGACGCCATGCGCGAAGCGGCAAAATCCGACATCGCCATTACCAACGGCGGCGGCATCCGCGAATCCATTCCCGCAGGGAAGATCGACATGACCCAAATCTGGACCGCCTTCCCCTTCGGAAACACCATTATGAAGATCGAAATCACCGGTGCCGACTTACTGGCAGCCTTGGAATACGGCGTGGCCGATGCACCGGCACCTCAAGGGAAATTCCCCCAAGTTTCCGGCGTCAGCTTTAAGTACGATCCGAAACAAGAAGCCGGCAAGCGCGTATTCGACGTGAAAGTCGGAGATAAGGCCCTGGATCTCGAAAAAACCTACACCTTAGCCACCAACGACTTTATGGCAGGCGGCGGCGACGGTTACACCATGTTCGCCAAGGGCAAAAAGCTCGGCGACTACGGCATGTACACGGAAGTATTGGAAAAATACCTGGCCGAACACAAGAACGTGAACCCGAAGGTTGAAGGCCGCATCGTGGTCGAAGCCAAGGGCGAAGAAAAACCCGTCGAACCCACACCGGCACCCAATGCCTTTACGGACATTAAGGGTCACTGGGCAGAAAAATTCATTCTTTCCGCAACGGAAAAAGGCCTCTTTAAAGGCGTAAGCGACACCCGATTTGCTCCGAACAGCCCCATTACCAGAGGCATGCTCGTTTCCGTCTTGGCCCGCATCGAAGGACAAGATGTTAAGCAAACCGCAGCAAATCCCTTCACTGACGTAAAAGCCGGAGAATGGTATGAAAATGCCGTTATTTGGGCATCGAACAATAAAATCGTCAAAGGTTACGAAGACAATACCTTTAAGCCCAATCAAGTGGTCACCCGCGAAGAAATGGCGACGATCTTGGGTCGCTACATCGAAGGTAAGAAAGTTCCCTACACGCTCGACTTGAAGGAACCCTTCGCCGATCAAAAGATGATCTCCAAATGGGCCCTCGAACCCATCGACATCGTTCGCCACACCAACTTAATGCAAGGCCGCGAAAACAATCTTTTCGCACCGAAGGCATCGGCTACCCGTGCTGAACTGGCAAAAGTCATGGACGCATTGAATGAAATCGTGAAGAGCGCGAAGAAGGTCGATGAAAAGTCCGAAGCTGAAAAGAAAGCAGCCGAAGACAAAAAGGCTGAAGCCGAAAAGAAAGCAGCTGAAGACAAAAAGGCCGAAGCTGACAAAAAAGCAGCTGAAGACAAAAAAGCTGACAAGAAACCGGCTGAAGACAAAAAAGCCGTCGAAACTGAAAAGAAGGCAGCTTAACAAACCGGAAAAAAGAGCCGTCGTCGGCTCTTTTTTCATGGGAAGATAAGGACGATGTAAAACCAAGGTAAAGTGCGAATAAAAATTTGTTGTTAATTATTAAATATTCCCCTTGACCCGACCTTCTTTTTGCGATATTATATAGCGTTATTTGACTTGACAAAGGGACAGGAATCTTGTATACTGGTTACACATATAATTGTGTGGATAGAAGGGCGGTTCCAATGACACAAATGGATATGATTAAAAACGAATTGTCCGAGCATATCGGCAAAGAGGTCATCGTGAAGGCAAATCGAGGACGGAAACGCATCGTCACACGCAGAGGCGTGCTCACGGCGGTCTATCCCTCCCTATTTGTCATCAGCATCTCTTCCGACGATCGCACGGATCGAAACATCTCCTTTACCTACGCCGACGTACTCACGTCCACGGTAAAGATTATGATTCTTGAAGAAGATGTAGATACGGCTAAACTAAAAATATCGTAGTAAAAGGCTCCCTCGGCGGAGCTTTTTTTATGGGAGGATACTTTGCGCGCCTACGGAAAAATCAATGTCGGTCTCTGGATAAAGGGGAAGCGGGCCGACGGCTACCACGAAATAAAAACACTTTTTCTGCCCATCGGGCTTTACGACGAAATTGAAATTGAAAGGGCGGCCGCCTTTTCCATGGAAGGGCCCAATTACGGGGAGAAGGACCTGATGGTCGCGGCCCACCGCTATTTGGAAAGCCGCTTCGGCCCCTTGCCCGTGAAGCTCCGGATCGAGAAAAACATTCCTGCCGGGGCGGGTCTCGCCGGGGGCACGGCCGACGGCGCCCTGGTGTTAAAGGCCGTGAGAGACATTTACAGCCTGCCTATGACCGATGAGGAACTGATCCATGACTCTGCTATCCTCGGGGCGGATTTCCCCTATTGCCTCTACGGCAAGGCTGCCGTGGGCGAGGGGATCGGCGATGTGCTTCATCCCGTGTGTGTCCCGTCCTATCCGGTGCTCTTACTGAATCCCGGCTTCGCCGTGTCCACGAAAGAGGCCTACGCCATGGCGACACTCGGCAAATCGAAAGGCTCTTTAGAGGATACGGTGGATCTTCTTCAAAAAGGGCGGCTCGAAAGATTGAAGGAGACCGTGGCCAACGATCTCTATGACGGCGTGCGCCTCATGCATTCTGAAATCGACGAAATGATCGCCGATCTCTACGAGGCGGGGGCCGCTTTTTCCCACATGTCCGGCTCCGGGCCCACGGTGTACGGATTATTTAAAAAAATCGAGGAACGGGACGCCGCCTATGCTATACTAAGAAAGAAGTATCGTATCGCGATTAAAACGGAAACGGCGGGAGAGGAACATGGAACGACTGGGAATAGCCATCAAGGATAAAGCGGGCATCTATGCGGCGGCTGCAGTGATTCGGCGCCGCACGGATCTCTCCTTTACGGTCCTCTACGATCCCGCGGAAGAGGGGGATTTTTATGAAAAAAATAAATCCCGCTTCCGAGCCATGAAGCTGGGCCCTTCCCTGTGCCTCTCCCAAGATCCGTGCGGCGATTTTTCCGCCCTCGTGGAGAAAGCTTCGGCAAAGGGCCGCACCCTGGGCTATCGCCATCACGATTTAAACACGGAAATTGCAGCCCACACAGTAGAAGACGGCCTCTTTCACCACAGCTACGTTCTGGAAATTCTGGAAGCCTACGGGGCGCGCTTTGAAGATGACGGGCGAGAGGCGGTGCTCGCTCTTTTGGGCTACAGCTATCGGCGCGACGATTTCGCCCGCGCCTTTCGACCCAAGGGAATCGCCGTCGTCGATCCGCTGGATCTTTGGCTCGATGCCATTCCCGAGACGGGAGAGAAGGGAGACTGCCGCTTTTATTGGACGGTGCGGGACTTTTCCATGGAGCGACTCATGGGCGAGCTTTTAGGCGAGGAGGTTCGTTTCAGAAAATACTATTCACACCCCTGGCTCCGAGGCGAGGCGTCGAAAAAAAGATAATACGAAATGGCCCTCTCTGCATGATGCACTGACCCCCAAAAGTTGGACCGAGACATCCACTCTTGGGGGTCTTTTCATGGAAAAAACAATGACGAATAGAAGAAAGAGAAGATTAAAATCATTTAAAGCAGATAGAGAAAAGATAATTGCCGCGACAACACGCCCATTAAAAATTCTTCAGTTCACTGAAAAGAGAAGTTACGTCTATCGAAGCCGGCAAGGATGCGCGGGACAATCAAATACTTAAATGCGTCAACTCTAACGATCGATTCAAAGAAAAGTAAAAAGGCGAGATTCCGAAGTAAATCGTGAACGAATGAATACAACCTAGATCAAATGCAATATAAACAAAATGCTGTAAGCGAAGCGTTGAAAATTATGACCAAATTAACAGGAGTACTCTATATGTAGTTTGTCTAGGCTTCGCTCTTGACAAACTCAAATGAGAATGATAGCCTATATTAAAAGAACGAGTGTCGGTCAATAGGCGGTGAGGTTTTGGCAAAGAGAAATGTAAAAGATCCGGAAGAAAGAAAACAGGAGCTTATAAATATAGCATCCAGACTTTTTGAAAAATATGGGTATGAGAAAGTTTCTGTTAGAGATATTCTCGCAGAAGTTAATGGAGCGCCGGGGATGTTTTATTATTATTTCAAATCAAAAGAAGATATTTTCTTGGCGTGTATGGAAACATACTTTGATGAAAAATTAAAAAATAAGTTAGGTATCCTTCAAAACAAGGAAATAGATTACGAAGAAAGAATAAAAATTCTAAGAGATCTCATAGTAAAAGATATCAGTCAATTTACAACAAGATATAATTTTTCAAAAGAGAATTCAATTACAGATAACTCGTACAGGCTATGGGAATTGATTCATTACATTGGAAAATTTATAGATGTCTATTCAGAGTTTATAATTGAAGGAATTGAAAATAAAAAAATAGAAAATAATATGGGAATAAACAGGGAAAATGTGAGAAGTTTTGCAGCTTTTATTTTATACGGAGCTGTTGGAACAATATATAATGACTATATTATTAAGGGAGAAAACAAAACAAATTCAAGTGAAGCCTTTGGAATAATAAGCGAACTATTTCAAAGACCTCATTAGAGAAAATAAAATATAAGTATTTTACAAGGGAAACATCAATGGTGTTTTCCTTGTATTAGTTTTAAGGCAAATGAACGAACTCGTTCGGCAAGGAGGTATGTTTTAGATGAAAAAGAAGAAATCAATCAAAGATATTATTTCCTACAGTGAAATAAAAAAAGGACAACTTGTAGGAGGGATATTATTTGTTAGTCTTGGTATGCTATTAAGTATTTGTCCAATTTTGGTGATATACAAAGTCATAAAATCTTTATTTTTATATGGAAAATTAGAACAAAGTACAATACAGTTCTGCACCTATGGACTTGCAGCAGTGGTATTGTCATATTGCTTAACTTACATTGGAGGTATTTTATGCCATAAGTTTTCATATGTTTTAATAGCTAACTTAAAAAAGAAGATATTATTTCATATTGGGAATCTTCCTTTAGGTTTTTTTACCGGAGACAACAAGTCAAAAATAAGGCAAGTATTAGGATCGGACATGAATCAAATTGAGGGATATTTTTCTCATCAATTACCAAATTTAATTTCAACTTTAGCACTAATTTTAGCAATGATAATTGTTATGTTGAAGATAAATTTAATATTAGGTCTTACGACTTTGTTAATTATATTTGTTGGTTTAGGAATTCAGATTGCAATCATGGCAAAGATTATAAAGTCGGGTGGACTTGAGAAGAACTTTGCGATTTTGGATCAAATTAATTCAGCAACTACTGAATACGTTAATGGTATGCCGGAAGTGAAAATATTTGGAACAGGAGCAAAATCATTTAAAACTTTTTCAAAGTCAGTAGGAGAATATAGAGACTTTACAAGTTCGATGACATCAATGATAAGACCGGGATTTGTTTCATTTAGAATGTTTATTTTATCTGTTGCTACATTCATAGTTCCAGTAGGAATACTTTTAATGTCACGAAATAATAACTTGGATTTTGCTACAGTTTTTATTTTCTATTTGATTCTTGCACCTGCCATTAGCGTACCTGCATTAAAACTTAGAGATTTTGCAGAAGGAATGAATTTACTAAATGAAGTTGTTTTGAGAATCTACGAAATTATAGATCAAAAAGAATTGGCAATTGAAAATATCGAGGAAGAGATAAAAGGTCATGATCTTGAATTCGAGAATGTAAGCTTTTCTTATGGAGATGAAGAGGTTTTAAAGAATATAAGCTTCTGTGCTAAACAAGGAGAAGTTACAGCATTAGTTGGCTATTCGGGAGCAGGCAAATCTACCATTGGAACGCTAATACCCAGATTTTACGATCCTTCAGAAGGCTCTATTAAAATTGGTGGAGTTAATATAAAAAATATTCCGATGAACGCCTTAATGGAGAGGATAGCATTCGTTTTTCAAGACAGTGATCTTATCACAGATACAGTCTTCAATAATGTTGCTATGGCAAAGACAGGTTCTACAAAAGAGGATGTCATAAAAGCATGTAAAAAAGCAAGATGTCATGATTTTATTGTAAAACTTCCTGATGGGTATGACACTGTTTTGGGTAAAGGGACTTATTTATCCGGAGGAGAGAAACAACGTATTGCTATAGCAAGAGCGATTTTAAAGGACGCACCAATATTAGTATTAGACGAGGCAACAAGTTTTGCTGATTCTGAAAATGAATATCTTATGCAGGAAGCTTTGTCTGAATTGGTTAAAGATAAGACAGTTATCATGATTGCTCATAGGTTAAATACCATAGAGAATGCAAATCAAATTTTAGTAATATCTGATGGAAAAATTGCAGAAAGAGGGAAGCATGAAGATTTAATCCTTGCAGATGGAATATATAAGCGACTCTTTGATATTTATAAGAAGACGAATATTTGGCAAATGGATATAGAAGGGAGTGAGAATGAATGATAAGAAATATTACATTAGGAAAGATGAATAATATAAGAAAATCCATTGCCTTAAATGTTTTGGCTTCTATTTCCAACCTTATACCATTTATTGCTTTGGCGAAAATTGTAGAAACACTATTTTTAAATAGAGGTGCAGATAGTATAGATACGAGCCTTTTATGGAAGTATTTTGGGATAATGGCAATATTTTTCTTTGTAACATTCTTATTGGAAAATTTAGCCACAAAATATACCTATGAACTTGGATACAAGTCAAGTGCAGATGGAAGAATAGAGCTTGCAGACCACATAAGAAAACTGCCGATAGGTTATATTTCAGGGAAAAGCTCAGCAGAGATCGTAGATACATTAATGAATGATTTTTTCAAAGTTGAAACGGCAGTAACGCATCAATTACCTCAATTTTTCAGTGGCATATGTGTAGCGGTTCTTTGCTCAATATTATTTTTGATAATTAATGTAAAAATAGGGATAGCAACACTTATTGGATTGCCGATTTCTGTTCTACTTCTCACACTCATGCAAAACTTTCAGAAAAAAATTTATTTGAAAACAAAGAAAATGAGGATAAAAGAGGAAGAAGATACAAACGAATATTTGGATGCTATTAAGACTCTAAAAGCTTATAACAGCTTAGATGATACATTAACAAAGCTTGAAGAAGATATAGATAACTCAAGAAATGCAAATATTAAGAGTGAGAAAGGTGTTGGTTCATTAACTACTATAGCAAGTATGATTTTAAGAATAGGACTTCCTTTGATGAGTTTAGCCGGTTCCTATTTATTTATAAATGGATCTTTGGAAATTGACACATTTTTAATGTTCTTATTTGTAGGCACAAGAATTTTTGATCCCTTGGAGCTTGCACTTGTAAATTATACAGGTCTACAAATGGCATCAGTTTCAGGAGAGAGAATCATTAACCTGCTTAACGCTGAACCCATGTCAGGAAATTGCGATGTAATCGAAAGCAACAAAATTGAAATCCACGATGTTTCATTTTCTTACAAGGAATCTAAGGTTATCGATAATGTTTCATTAGACATTAATGAAGATGAATTAACTGCTTTTGTTGGTTACTCTGGCTCTGGAAAATCTACACTAATTAAATTAATTTCCAGATTTTATGATCCTAATGAAGGGACAATTAAAATTGGTGGAGTAGATTTGCTAACAGCCGACCCTGATAAATTAATGGAGAAATTTTCTGTTGTTTTTCAAGATGTGTATCTTTTTAAAGACACAATTTATAACAATATAAAATTTGGAAATGAAGATGCAAGTAAAGATGAAATCATGAATGCTGCAAAAATGGCAGGAGCTTATGACTTTATAGTCAAAAAAGATGATGGATTTAACACTATGATTGGACAAGGAGGAGCGACTCTGTCTGGAGGTGAGAAACAAAGAATATCAATAGCGAGAGCAATACTAAAAAATGCACCAATAATACTACTTGATGAAGCAACATCTTCACTTGATCCTGAAAATGAACTTATTATACAGGAAGCAATATCAAATTTAATTAAAAATAAAACAGTTGTGGTTGTAGCTCATAAATTAAGGAGCGTAATGGGAGCTGATAAAATTGTTGTTTTAAACAAAGGAAAGGTAGAGGAAGTTGGGAAGCATGAAGAACTTATAAAAAATGAAGGACTATATAAAGACTTATGGAATTATCAAGAAAAGTCTAAAGAATGGAAGATTGTACAGTAACAATTAATTTTAAAGGAGGAAACTTATGAAAACACAAAAGAAATCATCAAAAAACGCAGTTACAGCCGGTGTTTTAATTGCACTTTACTTTGTAACATATTTAGTAATTGGGGCAATATCTATGCCTGTCCCTGTTTTATTTTTACTAATGCCTATGCTTGTAGCACTACTTGCTGCACCAACCTATCATATGCTTCTTGCAAAGACAAAGTCAGCTACTGCTATTGTTATCGCAGCTATCTTACCAAGTATTTTATTAGTTGCAACTGGACATATTCCAATTGCGCCATTAGTGGCAGTGCCTGCCGGAATAATTGCTATGTTCATAGCAAAAGGTGGAAATTATACAGACTTTAAGAAAAATACAATTAGTCATATGTTTTTTTCTCTAAACTTATTTGGAGGATTCTTACCAATCTGGGTTATGAGAGAAGCATTTTTTGAAAGTGTAATAAAAGGTGGCTTAGATCAAAGCTTTTGTAACACAGTAAGAGCATGGACACCAATATGGATGTTACCGGTTATGATTATAGGAACATTTATATTCTCTTTGATTGGTTCTTATTTTACAAAAAAAATACTAAATAAAAAGTTGGAATCCGCAGGAGTTTTATAATGGAAAATTCAAAGTTTGTTCTGGGGTCAAAATATGACCTCAGAACAAAACTTATCTTGCTTATAGGTGCGAATATTTTAATTTTTTTAGGGTTTGATTGGATCTATCAAAGCCTTATTACATTATTTTTCCTTGTCATTATTATTAGCGATGGTTATAAAAAATCCGCTATAAGGTATGTTTTATTTTTTGTAATAAGTGTAGTATTGGAAAAATCTTTAGCCTATTTTAGTATGAATTTTCTTTTGAATTTAATTTTATTTATCTTAGCAATTGGAAGAAAATTTCTGCCATGTATTATCATGGGTAAATGGATTTTAAATTCAACATCTGTTTCCGGTGCAGTGGCAACTTTACAAAAATTAAAACTTTCAAAAGATTCGCTCATAATGATTTCTGTAATATTTAGATGTTTGCCTACTATTAAAGACGAATGGAGTCATATAAATATGGCGATGAAAACAAGAGGGATTAGCATTAGTATTTATAATTTATTTCATAGACCTGCTGCGACAATGGAATACTTTTTTGTACCCTTATTCGTAAGTGTAATAGAAATTGGGGATGAGCTATCCCAATCAGCTATTATAAGGGGGCTTGATGCTCCTGTTCAAAAAACAAGTAGATACCTAATTAAGATTAGAAAAAATGACATTGGCGTTTTAACTCTTATGATTTTAATTTTATCAATAGTAATATTTATGAAAGTGTCAGGGTGGGATTTATGATTGAAATTAGAGAATTAAGTTTTAAGTACAAGGGAGGATCTGATTACTCATTAAAAGATATAAACTTGAAAATCAAAAAAGGGGAATGCATTCTTCTATGTGGCAGGAGCGGTTGCGGAAAGTCGACTCTATTAAAGCTTATGAACGGCATAATACCTGAGTTTTATGATGGGGACATTTCCGGCAGTGTTATGGTCAATGGTATGAATACATTTACTACACCAATTTATAAATTATCTAAGAATGTAGGCTCGGTTTTTCAAAATCCCAAAACACAATTCTATACAACCAATACAACTGACGAAATTGCATTTGGTTTAGAAAATTACGGCATAGAAAGAGAAGTAATTAACAAAAGGATTGAAGAAGTTGAAAAAGAGCTTCATCTTGAAAACTTGATGAATAAAAATATATTCAATCTTTCTGGAGGAGAAAAGCAGAAGATTGCTATAGCAAGCATTTGCGCATTAAACCCTGAGATATTTATTCTTGATGAACCATCTTCAAGCTTAGACATAAAGTCAATGAAAGAACTATCGCTTACAATAAAAAAGCTTAAATCTTTAGGAAAAACTATTATTATTGCAGAACACAGGTTGTGGTATTTAAAAGACAATGTTGATAGAGCAATATACTTAGAGGATGGAAAAATCATCAGAGAATATAGTATGGACGAAATTGAAAATCTAAGTGAAGATGAACGAATGAGAACGGGACTTAGGCATTCTGATTATAAAGCCATTGAAAGATTTGATGATTTTGAAACTTCAAATAAAGGGACTTTATTAGAGTTAAAAAATCTGATGTTCAAAAGAAGTACCAGAACAATTTTGTCCATTAAGGATCTTAAATTTAGCTATGGGAATATTATTGGGATTGTTGGAGAAAATGGAATTGGGAAGTCTACATTAGCAAAAATCATATGTGGCTTATACAAAGAAAATAAAGGGAAAATTTTAAGAGATGGTGAGAATTTAAATATAAAAAGTAGGCTAAATGAGAGCCTGCTTATTATGCAGGAAGTGAACTATCAGTTATTCACAGACAGCGTTAAAGATGAAATAGTATTAACATCAAATATTAAAGATGATTATGTTTTAGATACTTGGCTAAAAGACATGGAGTTAAAAAACATTGGTGATAGAAATCCTCACACCTTGTCAGGAGGACAAAAACAGAGAGTGATTATTTTATCCGCTTTACTATCCGACAAGAAAATCCTATTTTTCGATGAGCCAACCAGTGGATTGGACTACAGAAATATGAAAATAGTAGCTAAAAACATAAAGAAAGTTAAGGAAAAAGACAAGCTGATTTTAATAATATCCCATGATGTTGAGTTTTTTGAGTCAGTCTGCGATAGGGTTGTAAAGTTTTAGAACAATAATGTAACTTTTCCGTGAGCAGGAGCACGTGTTTTTATCGCATCGGGCATCTTGAAGCAATTGCACCCCTTGAACGTGGAAGGAACTACAATGGGGACATAGCCGCTCGTGAATGGCACACATTATTATTATAAAACGTTTTTTTGTAGCACCGGCTACCTCGACATCTTGGATTCCTAAAAGTATTGTTGTAATATTGTTTTGCGCTTGTTTAACCCCCTTTATTAATTTGTGGTGATTTAATTTTAGGTAATTGGGAAAACAAGTGCTATCTTTTTGCACAAAAATATCCATTAAGGAGGTTACTCCCCAACTGATATTATAGAGCCAACAAAAATGGCCCCTTGCGCATAAAAGCGGAAGGGGCTTTTGTATGTGTGGAATTTTTTGCAAAGAAAAAGCGGTTCCGAAGAACCGCGATTTTATATGTAGCCATGCACCCGACTTTGCACAAGTCTTCCACGCGTTACCGAGAGAGTTAACTCAGAGCAGGCGAATCTACGTCACATAAGCGGACTTACTTAGTGCTGCTTCCGTCAAGACCTGACACGGTTCGCAAGGGCTTATTGCGTAGGACCCACTCCTCAACATCACTTTTCTCGGGCAGGCCGCAAAAGAAATGCGCTGGATCGGGAATTCAATCTTGTTGTAGCGGATTACAAGTTACAGGGTGCCGCTAATTCCCCATCTAGCATGGCAAACTTTTCCTGGCGGAGAGAGGGGGATTCGAACCCCCGATACGCTATTAACGTATACCCGCTTTCCAGGCGAGCGCCTTAAACCAACTCAACCATCTCTCCATTGGATTACAGTATATGATTATACGGGCGAATCGGTTTTTTGTCAAGGGGAAGTTTTTAATTTGTAAAATTACCAGCTGCCTTCGACGGAAATGGCGCCGGCGGACAGGCGAAGGATGCGCCCTTCCACGGCGACGAGAAGGGCACCGTCGTCGTCGATGGCCTCGGCCACGCCGGTGTATTCGATGTCGCCTTTGGCGAAGCGAATGGTTTTTCCGATGGTGAGATTGTATTTTCGATAGGCATTTAAGATTTCATCGGCGGGCCTTTGAATCCAACGATAGAGCGCATTCATTAGATCCGCCGCCAATTGATTTCTGGAAATATCCCCTGTGAGGGAGCCGGCGGTAGGTAGGGCCTGTTTTTCAAAAAGCTTCTGAGGCGTGTTGGTGTTGATGCCCAGGCCGATGACGTAGCGGGCCTTGCCTTGGGAGAAATCCGCTTCCGTCAAAATGCCGGCAATTTTTTTGTGATTGAAGTACAGGTCGTTGACCCATTTAATCTTTACATCCTCGTCGCTCTGCTCCGTTAAGGCTTCTTTTAATGCCACGGCGGCGGCCATGGTGATGAGGGACGGATCGGGCGCGTCGTCTGCGTGAATAATCGTCGAGAGATAAAGTCCCGTGCCGTAGGGGGAGAGGAAGGATTTCCCCACGCGCCCTTTTCCCGCCGTCTGTTCCTCCGCCGTCATAAAGGAAAAGGAAGGGAGGGGCGAGGCGGCGTCTTCTCTGAAGATGGCGTCGTTGGTGGAATCCACGCGGTCAAGGACCGACACGGTCACGTCTTTTAAATCATCTGTGAGGCGGCTTCGAATGCGCTCGGCATCCAGGGCTTCGTAATTTTCGTTTAAGCGGTAGCCCCGATTGGTGACGGCGTCGATGTGGTAGCCGTCTTGCCTAAGGGCTTTTATGGCCTGCCACACGGCGGCGCGGGAGATGTTCATCGCCCGGGCCAGGTCTTCTCCGGAAAGGTAGTCGTCGGCCTCTTTCAGTGCTTTTAGGATGTAGTCTTTGCTTTTCATCAGGCCATCCCCGGATAGTCCAATTGGCGCAGAGCTTCGAAGAGAATGATGTTGACGGAGACGGATAAATTTAAGCTGCGGCCGAAATCTTTCAGCATGGGAATGCGAATGGCCGTCTCGTCGTGGGCCTTTAACAAGGGCTCGGGCAGACCCTTGGTTTCTTTGCCGAAGACCAGAAAGTCGCCGTCTTGAAATTCGATGTCGCAGTAGCGCTTGTGGGCCTTGGTGGAAGCGAAAAAGAAGCGGTGGTCTTTGTATTCTTCCATGACCTCTTCGATGCTGTCGTGGTAGCGGATGTCCACGAGATCCCAGTAGTCCAGGCCGCAGCGCTTCAAATGCTTGTCGTCCACGGAAAAGCCCAGGGGACGCACCAAGTGCAGGACGCTTTTCGTCAGGCCGCAGCTCCGGGCGATGGCGCCGGTGTTGTGGGGAATCTCGGGTTCAACTAAACAGATGTGCAGTGTCATAATTACCTCCAAAATGCGTTTATTTTTTCTATCATATCGTCCACCGACGCCACGGTTTCCACTCGCCAATGGGCGGGGAGCAGGGCGCGAATGTCGGGGCGCAGGTAGCGGTCGTCTAAGAGAAGCAGTTGGCCACGGTCGCTGTCGGAGCGAATGATGCGCCCGGCGGCCTGCACCACTTTCGTGAGCCCCGGGTAGGTGTAGGCATAGGCGTAGCCGTCTTTTCCCAAGCGATTAAAGCGATTTTTAATAAGCTCCCGCTCACGGGACAGGCCTGGCAGTGAAAGAGTTAAAATACTTACGCCCATAAGGGCTTCGCCGGAAAGATCCACGCCTTCGGAAAAGGCGCCGCCCATGACGCCGTAGCCGTGGACCGGGCGCTCGTTTCTGAACCGGTCGATGTAATCGGCCCGTTCTTTTTCCGTCATGGAGCGGGCCTGATCGTGGCCGCATTCCTCCCACTCCATGCAGGCGGCATAAACCTGATCCTTGTAGGCGTAGGAGGGAAAGAAGTGGATGAAATTGCCTTCTCGCGTGGTGGAAAAGGCCTGTAAGTAGCGGCTGATCTCGGGAAGGGTGCGGGCCCGGTCTTTGTACTTGGTGGACAGGTGGGGCGGGTGCAGAATCAATGGATGGGCGGGATCGAAGGGGCTCGCTAAGACCATGGTTTTTCGCTCCTCCCCGGCGCCCAAGCAGTAGCTGTGGTAGTCCATGGGAGAGAGGGTAGCGGAAAAATACACCGCCGATTGAAACAGCTCTCGCCGAGCGGAAAGGACGCGAGACGGATCCAAGCATATGAGGCGCAGGGTGTTTTTCCGGGGCACGAAGAAAGTAAAGCGGTCCTCGTCGTAGTAGAGATTTAAATTCTGCCAGTCCAAGAGGTGAAAGTACAGCTCGAGAAAATCCTCCTCGGGCTCCGCCTTCAGCCGGGCGAGGTAGTTTGCCGCCTCGTCGATGAAATCCTCCACGGCTTCCGAAAAATCCTCGTCTAGTTGGTCGTAGGTCGTATCTTCCGCGGCAGCCACGGCGCGAATCTTCTCCGCCAAATCGATGGCACGGTCTTGGAAGAAGGCATGCTTCACATCAAGACCGAAAAGCTCTACAACGAAAGCCGCATCAACAACATCATCAAGATGATCGGCGAAAGTGAAAAGAACAAATCCATGGCGCAGAAAAAGGCGGAAAGTATGGCGGACTCTCTGGTGAAGTATTCCTTCCTCGGCGCCGGCTTATCCTACGCCTTGACGGGCTCCGTACAAAAGGCCAAGGCCTTTTTAATGGTCGACTATTCCTGCGCCCTGAAGCTCACGATCCCCATCGCCGTCATGAAAGCCATGAGCCAGTCCGGCCAAATGGACGTTTTGGTCAAAGGCGGCAAGTATTTGGAAAATCTGGCTCAGGCGGACACCATCGTCTTTGACAAGACGGGGACGTTAACGAAGTCCACGCCGACGGTGGAAAAGGTCATCGCCTTTGACGGCCATTCGGAAGACGAGTGTTTGCGCATCGCCGCATGCCTGGAAGAACACTTCCCCCACTCCATCGCCAATGCCGTGGTGGATGCGGCCGTCAGAAGAGATTTGCGTCACGAAGAAATGCATTCGGAAACGGAATACATCGTGGCCCACGGAATTTCTTCAAAAATCGACGGAAAAACCGCCCTGATCGGTTCGGCACACTTTATTTTCGACGACGAAAACGTGCATTTGCCTTTGGCGAAGGAAGCCCTGATCGAAGAGCTGAAGGAAAATTATTCCCTGCTTTATCTGGCCTACGACGGCGAATTAATCGCTGTCTTGTGTATTTCCGATCCCATTCGCGAGGATGCGAAAGAAACCGTCGACGCCCTTCGGGCATTAGGTTTTACCAACATCGCCATGCTCACAGGCGACGCGGAAAATTCCGCCCGCTTCGTGGCAAATGAATTGGGCCTGGACTACTACCGATCCCAAGTCCTTCCCGAGGACAAGGCGGAATACATTCACGCTCAAAAAGCCATGGGCAGAAAAGTCGTTATGATCGGCGACGGAATCAACGACTCCGTGGCCCTCTCCGGCGCCGATGTGGGCATCGCCATGCACAAGGGCGCGGACATCGCCCGTGAAATCGCAGACATCGCCATCGGCAGCGACGACTTGGCCTCCATTGTAAATGTGGTGAAAATCGCCAAGGAATTGGACAAGCGAATTAAAAAGGATTACAACCAAATCATCGGTTTTAATACCTTGCTCATCGCCCTGGGCTATTTCGGCGTGATCTCCAACACCACGTCGTCGTTTTTGCACAATTCGTCCACTGTGGCCATAGGCATGGAAAATATGCGAAATTACGCGTTGGCTTAAAAACTGTTCGGATGACAAAAAGAAGCTCTCTTAAAAACCCTCAACCCTTGGATTCAACCGAAGGCTGAGGGTTTTTTGCGTCGCGGAAGGGGCATTAAGAGGGCATAAAAGTAAATATTTATAATAGAATGAAAAAATGCAATATACAAATGAATCTGTTTTTGTGATAGCATTAAATGACAGGGTTCAAATGAACAGAAGGGGGAGCGTATGATTGAATTTATCGACGTGGCGAAAATCTATAAAACCCAAACGGCAGTTGAAAATATAAGCTTTAAAATAAACGATGGTGAATTTATCTGTGTCATCGGCACCTCGGGATCGGGGAAGACGACGATTATGCGGATGATCAATCGCATGACCGAGCCGTCCAAGGGAAAAATCCTTATCGACGGCGAAGACATCATGGAGAAAAATCCGGTGAAGCTGAGGCGGGAGATCGGATACGTGATCCAGCAAATCGGCCTTTTGCCTCATATGACCATCTATGAAAACATCACCTTGGTTCCGTCCCTCTTAAAGTGGGACGAGGAGAAAAAGCGGAGCATCGCCGAGGAACTGATCAAAAAAGTGGACCTTCCCGTGGAGTATTTGGACAAGTACCCGAGTCAGTTGAGCGGGGGCCAGCAACAGCGGATCGGCGTTGTCCGGGCTCTTGCGGCGGATCAAAACATTATTTTGATGGACGAGCCTTTCGGCGCCCTGGATCCGATCACCCGGGAAGCCCTTCAAAATTTAATTAAGAACATTCAAAAAGAAATGAACAAGACGGTGGTCTTCGTAACCCACGACATGAACGAGGCCTTAAATCTCGCCGATCGCATTTTGATCATGGACATGGGGCACATGGCGCAGTTCGATACGCCGGAAAATATTTTGAAAAATCCGGCCAACGACTACGTCCGCGGGTTGTTGGGCGAGGACAACTTAAATAAGGCGAAGACATCCTATAATTCCGTAGAAACCATCATGATTCGAAATCCTGTTGCTATTAACGAGGGAAAAACCACTCGAGAAGCGCTGAAGTTAATGCGAAAGAAACGAGTGGACACGCTCTTTGTGACCGATGCGAAAAATGTACTTAAAGGCGTCGTGGGCATTTTCGAACTGGGGAAATTGGGCCGCGTCGACACGTACGTTTCGGAAATTATGAACGATGCGGTCTCCATTACAAACTCGACGAAAATCATCGAAGCCATTCACCTGATCGTGGAACTGGGTTATCGCAACCTCCCGGTGGTAGACGAGAAGGGGAAATTAGTCGGCATCGTCACGCGGGCCTCCGTCGTGGATACGATTTACAACAACATTATCGGCGGTGATGGGGATGATTAATTTCTTCGCAGAAAATTACCTTCTCATCGGAGAAAAACTACTGGAGCATCTCTACATTTCCGTGGTCTCTTTGGCCATGGGAATCGTCGTCGCCGTGCCCTTAGGCATTTTGCTGTCCAAATATGAAAAGATTTCAAACGGCGTCATGGGCGTGGCATCGGTGCTTCAAACCATTCCCTCTTTCGCTCTTCTGGCCCTGATGATTCCCGTATTCGGCGTCGGAAAAAAGACGGCCATCGCCGCTCTTTTCATCTACTCTCTGCTGCCGATTCTGCGGAACACGTTTCTGGGCCTTACCTCCGTCACTCCGTCGGCCGTCGACGCGGCCAAAGGCATGGGCATGGAAGAGCGACAGATTTTGACGAAAGTAAAGATTCCCTTGGCGCTGCCTGTGATTATGTCGGGCATTCGCCTGTCCGCCGTCTATGTGCTGGCGTGGACCACCCTCGCCGCTTACGTGGGCGCCGGGGGACTGGGAGACTTTATTTTCAACGGACTGAACAATTACGTGCCGCCCATGATTTTATGGGGCACGATTCCAATTACGGCCTTGGCTCTTTTAACCGACCACCTGTTCGGCCGATTGGAAAAACGTCTGTCCCCCTACAAGGGAGGTGAGTAAAATGAAGAAAATCAAAAAAATTCTTCTCGTTTTTTTCACTGTCCTCTTAACGGCATGTTCTCTGCCGGGGATTTCCTCCTCCGTGGAAAATGACGTTATCGTCGCTTCGGGCACCTACACGGAAAGGCAGGTGTTGGCGGAGATCGTGACGCAAATGGTGGAGCACAACACGGATTTAAAGGTGACCCAGATTAAAAACCTGGGATCCACCACGATGACGCACATCGCCATGGAGAAAAAATCCCTCAATGTAGTGGGCGGCATGTATACCGGCACCTCACTTACCGGGGAATGCGGCATGGAACCGGAGAGAGATCCTGAAAAAGCCATGGAACTGGTTCGGGACATCTATTTAAAGAAGTTTGACCGGATCTGGTTCCCCTCCTACGGTTTCGACAACACCTACGCCTTTATGGCGACGAAAGAATTTGCCGAGGCCCACAATTTAACGAAAGTGTCACAGCTGAAAGACATCGCCGGAGACATTAAAGTCGGCGTGGATTCCTCATGGGTTGATCGGCCCGGCGACGGCTACGAAGCCTTCAAGGCCACTTACGGCTTTGAATTCCCGAACTTCTATTCCATGGACATCGGCCTGGTTTATTCTGCCCTATCGAGCGGCAATATGGACGTGGTCCTCGGTTATTCCACCGACGGGCGAATTAATTCTTATAATCTCGTCCTTTTGGAAGACGACTTACAGCTTTTTCCCTCTTACGACTGCTCTCCCGCAGCGTCGGTGGAGATATTAAAGAAACATCCGGAGCTTATCGAGATCCTGTTGAAATTAAAGGGCACCATCTCTTCCGAAAAGATGCAGGAATTAAACAAACTGGCGTCGGAAGATCGAATCGAGCCCAATGTCGTGGCCAAAGAATTTTTGGAAGCGAATCATTATTTCGACGATGTAAAAGTGGATCAAAAAGAACTGGAACGAATCAGAGGTGAAGTAAATGCTAAGTGAGCTCACAAATTATTACGCTGCAAACTTCAGCTACATTGCGGAACAATTTTCCCGCCACTTTCTCATCGCGATTTACGGCGTGCTCTTCGCCTGCATCGTGGGCATTCCCTTGGGATTTTATGTTTCAGGTAAGGAAAAAAGCCGAAACATCGTCATCGGCATCGTCAATGTCATTCAAACCATACCGGGCCTCGCCATGCTGGCTATTTTAATGATGGTGATCGGCATCGGCGCAAATACCGTGGTCCTTTCCGTATTCCTCTACGCCCTTTTGCCAATCATAAAAAATACGATCACCGGAATCGACGCCATCGATCCGGGAATTATCGACGCGGCACAGGGCATGGGCATGACCCAAGTGCAACAGGTGATGAAGGTTGAATTTCCCCTAAGCGTTTCCGTGATCATGGGCGGCATTCGAAACGCATTGGTCGTGGGCATCGGCGTCGCCGCCATCGGCACCTTTATCGGCGCCGGGGGCCTGGGCGATATTATTACCAGAGGCACCGTGGTGGCAAACGGCTCCGCCATTATCTTGGCCGGCGCCATTCCCACGGCCCTCATGGCCATCGTGTCGGATCTGGTGCTCGGTTGGATCGAGAAAAAACTGAAGCAATAGAATGGAATCCCGCTTCGAAAGACGACGGGAATACAGAAAGACCCTAAGGCTCTTGAAAGATCGAGCCGAAGGGTCTTTTTCTATTTTCGTGAATCCAATTTGTGTACAAATAAAAAAGGTTCTATGTCAACCATTGGGGAGTCTAGTGAAAACTAGGCTCCTTTTTGTTTTCCTAAAAGCCATTCATCACCGGTCTTTTGAACAGACGAAAAGCAGTTTGGTTCGGAAATGATGAAAGTTACGCATCCCAAAAGCGACGCGCTTCACGGTCTTGATCTTGTTGTGCGTTCC
>NZ_JAOQJD010000007.1:0-117402 GCF_025566985.1 Aedoeadaptatus acetigenes | reverse complement strand
GCAAGACAAATTAAAACGCATAATGATTAGAGAAATGGAGAGAGAAAAACATCAAAAAGTCGATAAAAATGATTAGAAAGTCCTTGACAAGTTGTTACAGGAAAAACTGCTAAGTCCATTTTAATTTCTTGCGGTGCGCGATTAGCTCCTTTTGATATAGACGAATTAAAAGAAATTATGTCTTACGATGACCTTGAACTAGATAAAATCGGCGACCGTAAAACTGCTCTATTTATTATTGTTTCCGACACAGATACGACCTTTAACTTTGTTATAGCAATGCTTTATTCTCAGCTCTTTAACTTACTGTGTGAGCGAGCAGACGATAAGTTTGGTGGGAAACTTCCTGTCCACGTCCGTTGCTTACTCGATGAATTTGCTAACATTGGACAAATACCTAATTTCGAAAAATTAATTGCTACGATTCGTTCGAGAAGAATTTCTGCTAGTGTTATTCTTCAGACCCAATCGCAATTAAAAGACCTCTATAAAGAAAAAGCAGATACCATTATTGGGAACTGCGATACTACTCTTTTTCTCGGCGGAAAGGAAAAAACAACTTCCAAAGAAATGGAAGAACTGTTAGGTAAGGAGACAATAGACTTATTTAATGACTCTGAAAATAGAGGAAGAGAAAAGAGTTATGGTATGTCGTATCAAAAGACAGGTCGCTCATTAATGACGCAAGATGAAGTAGCCGTCATGGACGGCGGTAAGTGCATTTTGCAGATTCGTGGTTCCAGACCTTTTTTTAGCGATAAATACGATCTACTAAGTCATAAACGTTATAAACAGTTATCCGATTATAACGACAAATATGCTTTTGATGTTGAAAAATATCTATACAGAAGAAGCATGAGCTATCTAAAAAAGAAAACAACGATTCCTAAACAAGTAATGAGTACGTATATTGACAGAATAAAGAAGGAAGAAGGTAATGATGAAAAGAAAACAGCGTGAGAAATTTTCTTATGGCGTTGCAGTAGGGATAGTAGCATTCTCCTCTATAGCAACAGTCGGCGCTATGGGCGTTTTAGCTCTTGAAAAGCTAAAAAAGTTTGTTCAAAGAACGGCAGATACCACTGTTGAAATTAAGCTCTATGAAAGGGCATGGGAAGATTTATTGGACGAACTGGAAGATGAAGATGAAGAATGCGAAGAGTACGAAGTTTGCTTTAATTATAAAGATTAAATAAAGGAGAATATTATGGGATTTTTTAGTAGTGCAGTTACAACCTTACAACAATTAGTAGTAGCTTTAGGTGCCGGTCTCGGCGCATGGGGAGTAATCAATCTTTTGGAAGGCTATGGGAACGATAATCCCGGCGCAAAATCGCAAGGTATTAAGCAGTTAATGGCCGGTGGCGTTGTTTTAGTTGGAACGAAACTAATTCCCCTATTGTCGGGTTTATTTTAAGACAAAACAAGCTAATAATAGCCTTTTATCGAGGAGGTGCTTATGCAGTTAGCGGAGAAGTTCCTTAACGGTTTGAAGCAACCTATGATCGATAACTGTATGAAAGTCTTTGAAAATATGCAGAAAATGATGAACGACCAAATGACGAAAGCAGGCGATGTCGTATCACAAACTCCACAAGCATATAATTCAGACTTGTATAATTTAGCAAAAAACATTAATGAGACGGCGGTTATACCAATCGCCGTCTTAATTATTACCTTTATTGCGATTTACGAAATAATTCATCTAGTTATCGACAGGAACAATTTTAATGATTTTGAAACCTTTATATTTTTTAAATGGATTTTTAAAACATCGATATCCATTTATTTAGTTAGTCATGCTTTTGAATTTTCAATGGCAATATTTGATGTTATGCAGTCTGTCATACGCTCAGCCTCAGGAATTAGTATTCAACAATTCCAGGTAGGGCAAGAAGCTATGAAAGCAAGTATAGAAAAGATGAGCATAGTAGACCTAATGTTTTTTACCACGCAACTTAATGCGATGCAGATGATTGTCTGGGCATTAGGCATTGTTATTTGGGTCATTTGTGTAGGACGTATTATTGAGATGTACTTTATTATTTCTGTAGGTGCATTACCCTTTGCGACTCTAACATCGAGCCGATATGGACATATTGGAGACTCTTATATCAAATCAGCGGTCGCATTAGGCTTGCAAGGTTTATTTATTATCATCACTCTAGGAGCATGGTCGGTATTCGTGCAGTCTCTAACAGTAGCAAAAAATGGCAATCCATGGACATTTATGTTCTCGTTCCTAGCAGCAAGCTTACTTGCCGTGATTGTACTCTTTAGAACAAAATCGGCAGCAAGTTCGATTGTCTCTGCAGCGTAAAGAAAGGAGGAAGCAATGGCTTATGTAAATGTACCGAGAGACCTGTCAAAGTATGAATCTAAAGTCGCATTTAACCTAACAAAAAGACAATTGATTTGTTTTTCGATAGGAGCGGCTTTTGCAATTCCCGCTTACTGGTTTACACGTCATTTTTTACCAAGTGACGTGCGTTCAATTTTAATGTTTATTATTGCAAGTCCTTTTTTTGTTGCCGGTATTTTTAAAAAAGACGGCATGACTCTAGAGAAATATCTCTACATTGTGTGCCGACAGAAATATTTTAGACCTGGCATACGACGCTATAAGACGCTGACTCAAAGTAAGCGAGAAGTTACGACAAAAATAAAAGGAAAAACAAAAAAGAAGAAAAAGAGGTGAGATCATCTTGAATCAAAATTTCCAAAAAAAGCAAGAACAGCGTCTAAAATCAAACATCGACGCAGCGAAGAAAAATAAAGAAGACTTTGGCAACACAAAAGCCAAAAAGTCGGAATCAAAGACTCCTCAAGTTTTACAAAACTTATTGCAATTACTCGTTAAGAAAGAGGACAACGAAGTCTACACGACGCAAGATAGCTTACCTTACGACAAGATCTTTCAAGACGGTATTATGAAGCTTGACGAAGGACGCTATAACAAATGTATTGAGTTTACTGACATTAACTACCGATTAGCAAAGCCTGAAGATCAAAGAAAGATTTTCGACGACTATTGTAAGTTTTTAAACTACTTCGACTCGACGATTGATTTCCAACTGACTTTTTTAAATTTAACAGGTTTTGCTGACAGGCTCATGCACAATATTCGCATACAAAAGCAGAATGACCCGTTCAATGATATTCGAATGGAATATAGTAGAATGCTTCGTAATCAATTGGCAAAAGGCAACAATGGTTTGATTAAACGAAAGTTTATTACTTTTACCATTAAAGCTAAAAATTTAAAAGAAGCTATTCCAAGACTTGAACGAATAGAAACAGATATTCGCAATAATTTTAAAACACTAGGCGTACAGGCTGAATGTTTAACCGGGAAACAACGTGTCGAACAACTTCATGATATTTTAAATCAGGGAAGCGACAGAGAACGGACGACGTTTGATTGGCATAATGTAAGAACCGGAAGCATGACGACGAAGGACTATATATCTCCCTCATCGTTTAATTTTCAAAATCCACGAATATTTAAAATGGGGCAGATGTATGGTGCAAGTAGCTTTTTAAGAATTGACGCTCCTGAACTGTCGGATAAAATGCTTGCTGAAATTTTAGACATCGAAGACGATCTATTGGTGAATATTCATATTCGATCAATGGATCAACAAGAAGCAATTAAAGAAGTTAAGCGGACAATTACCGACCTGGATAGAACGAAGATTGAGGAACAAAAGAAAGCCGTTCGCTCAGGTTACGATATGGATATTATCCCCTCAGACCTTGCGAGCTTTTCTGAAGAAGCGAAGAATTTGTTGGAAGAACTCCAAGGGCGAAACGAGCGTCATTTTATTGTAAGCTTCCAGATTACGACCTTTGCTAAAAATAGAAAGAAGCTTGAAAATATCATTTTCCAATTAAATGGTATCGTTCAAAAATACAACTGTAGTTTAAAACGTATGGACTATCAACAGGAACAAGGACTTATGTCTGCGTTACCGATTGGGGTAAATCAAATAGACTTTGAAAGAAAGCTCACAACGTCTTGTGCAGCTATTTTTGTACCCTTTACAACCCAAGAGTTATTTATGGGCGGGAAAGCCCTCTATTACGGTTTAAACGCCATATCCAACAATATGATTATGGTAGATAGGGGTACACTAAAAAACCCTAATGGACTGATTCTAGGTACTCCTGGTGCCGGTAAATCTTTCTCGGCCAAGCGGGAAATGACGAATGCTTTCTTCATCACAGATAATGACATTATTATTTGTGACCCTGAAGCGGAATATTCGCCATTGGTAAAGGCGCTAGGTGGTGAAGTTGTTGAAATATCACCAAACTCCAAACATCATATTAATCCTTTGGATATTAATATTAACTACGCCGACGGCGACGACCCAATCATGTTTAAAGCGTCGTTTATTCTATCCCTATTCGAACTGATCACAGGTGGTACGCAAGGTTTACAGCCGACAGAAATTACCATTATCGACCGATGTACAAGAGCGATCTATCGGAAATATTTAGAAAATCCTATTCCTGAAAATATTCCGATCCTGGAAGACCTATACAATGAATTAAAGAGACAAAAGGATATAGAAGCTGAGCGATTAGCGACCTCTCTTGAAATTTATGTAACAGGTTCCCTTCGAGTTTTCAACAATCGTACAAATGTAGACGCTAACAATCGAGTCATTTGCTACGACATTAAAAACTTGGGTAATGCACTGAAGAAGCTAGGTATGCTGATTATTCAAGACCAAGTTTGGAATCGAGTGTCCATTAACAGAGACAACTTTAAAAAGACCTGTTTTTACATTGACGAGTTCCACTTGCTGCTAAAAGAAAAGCAAACTGCGGAATATTCGGTGGAAATCTGGAAGCGGTTTAGAAAGTGGGGAGGAATCCCAACTGGTATCACACAAAACGTTAAGGACTTACTACTAAGTCAAGAGATTGAAAACATCATCGAAAACTCAGACTTTGTTTTAATGTTAAACCAAGCTTCTGGCGACCGTGAAATCTTAGCTCATCGTCTCGGTATTTCACAAGATCAACTGTCTTATATCACCAATTCAGGTGAAGGAGAGGGCTTATTATACTTTGGCAATGTTATTGTGCCATTTATAGATAAGTTCCCGAAGGAAACGAAACTCTACAAACTCATGACAACGAAACCGGGAGAGAAAATGTATTAGATAGGAAGGTGAAGTTTTGAAAAGAAACAATTATAAAAATAAGCCTAGCCAACAGCCTATCGATTCTTCCAAGGTACAAAAGAGTAAGGAGAATTATAGCCAATCTCTGAACAGAACTAGAGACGATTACAATGCCAAGCACGAATCTTTTCATGCTTCATCTTTCAAAGACTATCGAGCCTTTACCAATCAGCAAGAAAATATAAAGAAACAAGAAAGCGTTAAGCAAGACTTTAGAAAGACTGATAAAGCTATAAATGCTCAACTCACGGCTTCCTATGAACAGCAAAAGAGGTTAAATTATAGAAAAAACCTCATGAGAAAAGAGCGTAGGGAGCGTGAAAGAGAGGAATATGCTAAAGAGCTAGAACAAAGAAGGCGAGACGAAGAACGGCGATTAGAAGAAAACAGAAAAATTGACGAGCGCCGAATTGAAGAAGAAAGACGTCGTCAAGATTATCTTCAAGAACTGGAAAATCAAAAGTTTATTCCGACTCAATCGCCTCTTTCTGCTGCTATTCAGCGTGAACTCGTAGACAAGCCCGCTAATCGTGTAGTCGATTTAACGGAAAGAAAAGAGAAATATGAGAAGCTGAATAAAAGAAAAACCTCTAACGAGAATTTTTCATCAAAAGAGAAAGAGCCTTCTACCGGTAGTCAGCCTAAGTCTTACGCCGATCAAAACTTTTATGATGCTGATCGATCTTCTACACGGCAACATCGTGATAGTGTTAAAGATCCAAAAAAAGAAAAGCTTAGGAAAAAACAGGCGAACACTGTTTATCAAAGATATCAGACAGATGTGGCTGACAATAAAGTAGAGGCGGAAAGACAAAATTCTTCTGCTCAAGCTCAAAAGTTTAAGATGACAGATGAAATGGATCTCGACGGTGACGGTATTATTGATCGATATGATGCCGACTTCAGGGATTCGAATGTTCAACATTATGGCGATTTAGACGAGCGAGAAGACGCAAGAGCGGATTCGGAAAAAGAATATACAAACAAGGATATTAAAGAATCCCTTCTCTTTAACTCTGAACCCGAAAACTCAAATAGTGCTGCGAAAAAGAAGAAGCTAATTAAAAAAGCCTATTCTTCAAAATATCGTAATGAACAAGAAAAAGAGTCTGATTTAAAAAAAGAAAAACGATTCTCGGACAAAATGTTCTTTGATGACGAAGAAAAGGTCAATGCTGAACATTTAAAACTCGATCAAAAACTCGAAAGTGTTTCCGATCGAATTGCAAGATTAAACAAAGATAAAAACGCCGGTGCTGACACCGTAGCACGAAGCGTCGGTATGTCTGCAATGGCATTAAAAGCTGCTAAAAAAAGAAAGCAGTATGCGTCACGATTAAAAAATGATGAATCATCAATGATTCATAAAGTTAAAGAACACAAGTTTAACATTGAAGATGAAGCAACTAGACGGGTAGATCAGCTAAATGCAGATCAGAATCTTGCAGTTGAAACTGGCAACAAGGCAGCTAAGACTGCCGTTAAAACGAGAAAAGCTACCCAAAAGATTAACAAGGCATATCAAAAAGCTAGGAATAAGAAAAAAGCAAGAGAATCCTACTTAGAATCAAAAGGGGCTTCGTCAAATGCTCAATCATTAAGAGAAAGAATAAGCAATGCGATGAAAAATCCCGGTCAAGCGATTAAAAGGGTCGGGGAAAAAGAAGGTGCTAAATATTTAGCACTGGCACTCATCATCGTGCTGCTTATTTTTGTGCTTTTTTCTTGTGTATCATCATCTTTAGTAGGTATTACCTATTTAGGTAACACGTCTTATCTTGCAGATTTTATCGATGTTACGGAAGCAGACAAATACTACATGAAAAAAGAAGCAAAGCTACAATGGGAGCTTCAAAACATCGAGAAAGTTTATCCTGGCTTTGATGAGTATCACGTTGTAGATGACGCTATAGGTCACGATCCACATTTGCTTATTGCATATTTAACGGTAAAATTTGAAGATTTCAAGTTGAAAGATGTTACCGGAGAATTAGAGAGTATATTCAAGGAACAGTATCAATACAAAGTTGTTAAACGCACGGAAGTACGCTACCGACGGAATGGAAGCCCTTACCTATATAAGATTTTAGAAGCGACACTTTATACTAATGACTTAGAAACGGTGCTTCGCTCTCGATTAGGTGGAGGAGATTATTCAGGGGCAACTGGCGAAATGGGAGATTATGGCAATGGTCAATTTGCACAGCCTTTAAAGCATATAAGAGTTACCTCGCCTTTTGGTCCACGTAAAGCGCCTGTACCTGGAGCTAGTACATTTCACAGAGGAGTGGATTTTAGTGCGTCTGTTGGTACGCCTGTCTACGCTTCAGAATCAGGAAGGGTTATAACGAATAAATTCAATCGCTTCCGTGGTTGGTATATTGTTGTTGACCATGGAGGTGGTCTGAGAACGTTATATCAACATTTAAACGGTCGAGCGCCCAAGGCGGTAGGCTCAAGTGTTCAACGTGGAGAAGTTATTGCTCGTACAGGTAGGAGCGGTATCGGTTCAGGTCCTCATTTACATTACGAAGTACATGTCAATGGCAAACCTGTCAATCCGCTACCTTTTATTCAAGGCAATGGAAGGCGCAAGCCAAAACCCAAGCCTAATCCGCCGACACCACCACCTTCTACTCCGGAGATTTCTGGAAGTTCAGGAGACTCAGACAAAGTAACAGACCTTGAAAAATTCGATATTTATATGGAATCTAAAGGTAACTTCATGCTCTTCGAATCTCCAATAGAAAGTGATTGGAAGGGCAAGATATCAAGAATGTTCGGTTGGAACGTTATAAACAATAAGGTTACTCTTTATAACTGGTTGGATATTAATGCCGGCGGTGAAAAGGTAGTAGCTGTAAATGACGGTGCAGTATCTTCGAGCAGCGGTGGTCTAACTTTAACTGATGACACAGGTTGGAAGATTAAGTATCGAGGAGTTAGTCCGACCAAAACCGGTAAGGTTAAAATCGGAGATCAAATCGGTACTGCGTCAGGTAAGCTATCTATTCAAATTATTAATGACCAAAATCAAATACTAAATCCGTATTTTCATTTATGGTCAGAAGGCGGACGAGTCCAGTACAAGATGTACAATCCACGTCCAAGCATAGGCAGTATAGATTTCTCTTCCGGAGGTTGGGGTCAAGGTGGCGCAATGCCAAGCGAAGCCAAACCTTTAGGCGATTATTTTATTGCAACTGCCTACACACCTGACCCTAGAGAAAATGGCGGTTACAATGGAACTGCCATGGGGACAAAACTTGTACGAGGCGTGGTAGCTGTTGACCCGAAAGTGATTCCGCTAGGAACCGTTTTATGGGTAGAAGGCTACGGTGTTTGTCGTGCAGAAGATACAGGTGGAGCCATTAAAGGTAAACGCCTTGACTTGCTGTTTGAAACTAAAAAAGAAGCCTACAATTGGGGACGACGCAAAGTGCGTGTAGCGATACTTCCAAAAGGTTATAAGCCGGGAGGAAATGTTAGTGAACGGCGAACATCACTATTAAAAGAAGCACAACGCTATAGTGGCGTTCCTTATGTTTGGGGCGGTACAAGTCCACGAGGCTTTGACTGTAGTGGCTTTGTACATTACGTCTATAAGCAAAAAGGTATTAATATTCCGAGAGAAACCGTATCTTTGTACAACGGTGCAAGAAAGGTTTCTGCAGATCAGGCAAAGCCTGGCGATATAGTGTTCTTCCACAAAACCTATAATACGAGTAAACCGATATCACACGTCGGAGTCTACATTGGAAATGGAAAAATGATACACGCCAGTTCCAGTAGAGGTGTCATTATAGCGAACATTAATACGAGTTACTGGAGAAGTAAACTTGTTGGATTCGGAAGTTATTTACCGTAAAGGAGAAAAAATGACGATAGAAAAAGTTATAAAAAAGAAAACAAAGATTCAAAAACTCGAATCGAAAATCGCAGATATGCAGAAAGAGTTAGATGTTCTAAACGAAGATTACTATGCTGATCTTGGTAAAGAAGTAGAAGAAATATTTGTTGAAAAGGAACTAGATCTTAAAGATTTAGTTCCTTTATTAAATATGATGGAATCTTCCGAGGAAGTTCCTGACAAAGAAGAAGGAGGAGAAGATGAAATCGCACATTAAAAAAGGGCTTATCCTTTGTTTAGGTATGTTACTAATTGCACAGCCTATTTATGCGAGCAATCAGGAGATAGCCAACAAATTAAAGTTATACAACAATCCGTCACAGAATCGATATATAGAAAGTAAGTTAAAGCCGGAGTCTAAAAAACAGCCGTCTCAGCCGAAAAAAACACAGGCAGCAAAACCGGCAGCAAGACGAAATCCAATTCCTAAAAAAGCAGTTACACCAACGTCACCGGCACAAAAGTCAACGGTACAAACTGCTCCGTCTGCTCCAAAAGCTGTAGTTGAGCCTAAACAAAAAACGGAATCGGAAACAGTGCCTGAAAAAGCTACTACGCCGACAATGGCAAAGCCGGAAGAAAAGAAGCCTGATGTACAGCAATTTATAAAATTCCGAGCTGAAAATGGGAAGCTATACTATCTCGTGACAACTAGAAATCCTGACACAGGAGAGATTATTGACTCGGAACTATTCAGTGAACTTTCCGAAGACCGCTTGAAGGTAATGAGTGGTGAAGATTTAGATCAACAGGAAAAAGAACGTGAAGAAGAAGAAAAACGTCGGCAAGAAGAACTTGAACGACAACGTCTTGAAGATCAAAAACAAAACAAAGAAGAAGTACCTGAGAAAAAAGGAAATGGTGGAACAATCTTCTTGATGATTTTAGTCGTTGTCGGTGTTATCGTCGCAAAACGATTTAAAGATCAAAAGAAAACACATGAAGAGTTTGACGACGATGAACTTGACGATGATGATGACGATGAATTTTACGAGGACTACGAGGCAGATTATGACGAAAATGATGATACAGAGTTATATGAAATCGATCAGAGCCTCTTTGATGAAGATGATGAAGACGAAAGAGAGGATCAAGATGAAGAATAAGCTAAAAATAGTGGCAATGGCTTTGTGTTTTTTAAGCATTTCTTCACAAGCCTTTGCTACAGGAAAATCAAATATAAATGAATATGGGACTGACGTAAAAGAAGAAACAATCGTTAGCTCAGATACGCCTCAGTATCAAGATAGTCAGGAACAGAATAAAAAGATTGTACCTTTTGATCCTTCGAAGAAAAATGATATTCATGAGTCGAGAGGTCGAATCATCATGAATGTCGATCAGAAAGGGAACGACTTTAACTCCAGAGGTAATAAGTTTGATTTAATTCCCTTTACGACGGCGAATGGTACGACTTTAAAGCTATTAGTAAATTACGACGAATACAGTGAAGATGTAGTATTACTGGGTACGACAGACGAACAAGAACTCGCAAGTATGACCAAGAACTTGACGGAAGAAACTCGTGAGAGAGAAAAAGAAAGAGAAGAGTTCCAGCAAGAAAGTAGGAAGCTTCGAGAAGAAAATAGAGAAAAGCTCCAGGAAGAAAAGAGGCTTGAAAAAGAGAAGAAAAAACAAATTCAGCGAATGCTAATGTTACCCATTATTCTAGGCGGAGTTGCAGTAGCTTTAGTCTTAAAGTATTTAAAGAAAAAGAAAGAAGCAAATGAAGAAGGCTTAGAAGATGAAGGCGATATACTTGCGGAGGACATGGAAGACGAGTTTATAGAAGCAGAAGACGAATTTGACGATGACGACGAAGAATAAGGAGGGAGCTTGTGAAATTAATTGTTGCAGAAAAACCCTCTGTCGCAAAAACAATTGCAAAAGTGATTGGCAATAGTCATAGCCGTAATGGCTATTTTGAGTGTGGAAACTATATTGTTACTTGGTGTGTCGGGCATTTAGTGTCATTGGCAGTACCGGAAGATTATACCGATTCATGGGCAAACTGGGATTTGAAAGTTTTGCCCATGATCCCGGTTCAATGGAAATTCAATGTAGTGCAATCTACACAGAATCAGTTTAAAGTAGTAAAAGCACTCATGAATCAAAAAGAAGTAAGTGAAATCATCTGTGCAGCAGATGCCGGTCGAGAAGGCGAGCTTATTTTCAGACTTGTTTATGCTAAGACAAACTGCTCTAAGCCCATAAAAAGGCTATGGGTATCTTCACTTGAAGATAAAGCCATAAGAGAGGGTTTAGATAAGTTAAGAGATGGAAGTGAGTTCGACTCGCTTTATCAATCGGCACTGGCAAGAGCAAAAGCCGATTGGTTGGTAGGAATGAATTATACACGCCTATACACTGTAGGTTATTCTGAAAAACTAACAATTGGTAGAGTACAAACACCTACGGTCGCCATGGTAGTTGAACGAGATAATGCTATTAAAAACTTTGTGAAATCCAAATACTATGAACTAGAAGTACAGGCGATCAAGGACAATCAAAAGATCCTCTTTAGATCTATTAATCAATGGGAAAAGAAAGAAGATGTTCCCGGTGATCTGGGAAGACATATTATAATTACTAGCTATGTTGAAGATCAAAAGAAAACTTCCGCTCCTCGTCTTTACGATTTAACGAGTTTACAAAAAACAGCCAATCAAGTGTATGGTTTCACAGCCCAGCAGACTTTAGATTATGCACAGAGTCTATACGAAAAGAAGCTTATAACCTATCCAAGAACGGATTCACGTTATCTCACTGAAGGTATGAAAAGTACAACGGAAGAACTAATTCATCATTGTCCGTTATACGAAATGAACGACAAAAAGAGCAATCACGATCGATTGTTTGATGATAGTAAAGTTTCTGATCACCATGCACTGTTGCCGACACTAGAATCTTTAGATGAAGATCTTCATAATGTGCCAAGTTCAGAAATTAAAATTTATGAACTCATTTACTATAGGCTATTAGAATCGGTTTCGGGAGATCACATCATCAGGCAACAAAAAGCAGAGGCTATCTTTAAAGAGCGTCCTGAAGTTAAACTTCAAGCAGTTGGCAAAATTATTGAAGAAGAAGGCTTTAAGTCGGTCGAGAAGTTATACAGAGAAATCAGCCTTGAGAACAGTCCAATTTTCAGAATTGAAGAAAATGAGCTTCTGTCAATTGAAAATATCTCTATCGTTGAAAAAACGAAAAGTCCGCCAAAACCCTATAATGAGTCAACACTTTTAGGAGCTATGGAAACGGCGGGAACTGAAGATCTAGATACGAGTTTAGAGATAGAGCGAAAAGGCTTAGGTACTGCTGCTACAAGGGCTTCTATTATTGAAAAGTTGATCCAGTCCGAATATCTAGTGAGAGATAAAAAGAATCTCAGGTCTACAGAGAAGGCACAAAGACTCATCACCGTAGTTGATAGTCGAATTAAAGATCCTAAGACAACAGCTCAGTGGGAAAATTTACTATCTTTAATTTCCACCGGCGACTATCAAGCTGAGAATTTTTTAAAGAAGATTATTAAGGAAATTACAGACCATTGTTCAGATTTTGAACCTGATTCAAGTTTAATTCGCAGCAATCAAATTGGATCTTGTCCTATTTGTGGTAATGCAATAATTAAGACGAAGAAGGTTTATTTTTGTACGAATAAGGAATGTAATTTTCATATTTTCACGGAAATGTGTAGAAAATCCATTAATGAATCAGAAGTTGCAGAACTTCTGGAAAATGGAGAGACAAAACTTATAAAAGGCTTTGTTTCCAAGAAAGGCAATAAGTTTAATGCAAAATTAAAATTGAATTCAGATCATGAAGTGATTTTTGATTTTGAAAACAAGAAATAGTTTAGGAGAGAGAACAATGACTCAAAATAAAGACAAAAAAAGAATTGTACAAGAAGGATATATTGCAGAAGATATCAAGATTGAAGCTGCAATATCTAAAGAAGGTAAGCCCTTTTCCGTTGCCAATTTTTCAATCGTATTTGAAAATGAGGGTGGAGAAAGAGAATACCGCCCTGTAAGTGCCTATAAACATAATATAGATAAAGTCATGGATCTCAAAAAAGGAGATCTAATACGAGTGTATGGAACAGAGCAAGAATACTCTAAAAAGTCCGGAGAGAAGGCTGTCTCAATCAATTTAAATGATTGTGATCTTCTTGAAGGTGTAAAGAGGCAAGACATTGTTTCTTTAAGAGGTAATCTGACACAAGATGTAAGCCTTACCGATATAACGACTCGTGAAGGTGAAAAAATTCAAGTAGCTAACTTCTTTATTGTTTATAAAGATGAAAATGGAGAAAAAGCCTCTCGATCGATCAGTGCTTATGGAAAGAATGCGTTAAAGGTCGCCGACTTGAAACAAGGAGATTTTGTCCATGTTCAAGGTGCGGAAAAGCACTATAAAAATAAAGAAGGAAAAGATCGGACGTCCGTTCATCTTTATAGTTTTAAGATGCTAAAAGCTAAAGAAGATAGACAAAAAAATAAGGAAGTCGATCGGGAAGATAAGAAAATGAAAAATCAAGATGAAAGAGAAATCTAGGAGGATATTATGAATCATTGCATGTTTTCAGGAAAAGTAGTTTCAAAGGAAGCTGTTGAACAATTTACGGGCAAAGATGGCAGAACCTTTGATTCGATGAATTTTCAATTAGAAGTAGAAAATCAGAAAGAAAAAATGTTAGTACCCTGTCGCTATATTTCGTCTGCTGATACAGACAATAATTTAATGACGACGCTAGGAAATCTCGAAGACGGTCAAGACGTTATTCTCATGGGCAAGCTCAATATTCGTTCTATTAATTTTGGATTGACCACTATAACTGAGCCGTCTATTTATGTTCGCTCGATCGAAATTTTAAAAAGTAAATACAACATTGTAGATGAAGATGACAATTATATGATTATAGATAAAATGGAAACACCGTTTTAAGCTCTAGATCTATAAAAGATTAAGAAAGAAAGGGGTAGCAAAATTTTTTGTTACCTCTTTTTTTATTTAGTATTGACATATATTCCATGGAATAGTAATGTGGAGGTAGAAGATGAACGCTAATAAACATGATGAAATTTACGATAATATTTATAATACGATTGGGGGGTTGCTTGAAGCTGAACAATGGAAAGGGTTTATGCAATCTGCTGCCTATAACTATAAATATGATTTTATGAGACAGGTTGCTATATACAGCCAAAGACCTGATGCAAAAGCTTGCGCTCCGTATGACTTTTGGACACGAGTAGGACGATATGTTAAACGTGGGAGTGCCGGGATAGCAGTACCAGACGAAACCACGCAAAAAATGAATTATCTTTTCGACATTTCTGATACAGGAACTAAAGTAAACTACAATGACCAGGTTTTTGTATGGCAAATAAACAGAGAGGCGTTTAATGAAAAATATGGTACCAATTGGTATCAGGCTCTTAGCGATGAAATAAAAGAATCCATAACATCACGAAATATAATTGATGAATTGTCAGATAACCAAAAAGACGTATTATTTCATACTGTTCTGTATCAAACGCTCTATCGCATGGGCGTATCTCAAGAACAGTTGAGAGAAATAGATTTTACTAATTTAAAAAACTTGTCATTTAGTGAGTTTTTAGTCGTTGGTAGACTTGCAAATGAACAAACAAAAGAAAGTATTAATCAACTACGCTACGAATTTAAGGATTATATAGAAAGAGAGGCTCAAAATGACAGTCAAAGTTATGAACAACAAACAGTATCAAAAGATCAACGGATATTGGATTCCGGAGACAAAAATCAAGAGCGAACAAAGACCGATCAGGAAATACGGACACATGAGGTGGAAGTATCTCAGAGAGAGCGAGAAGCTTTCGGATATGGAACTGTTGAGCGAACTCGAAGTAACCGGACAACTGATGAACTATCTGGCGAATATAGAGGAGGAAGCGGAGAAAATCAAGGAATCCCGCTCGAAGATGATGGAGGAACGGAAAATCGATTCCAATCTTCAGAAGAGCGACTATCAAGCCTATCTACAAGGGGTTCTACAAATCGAGACGGAATTAGAAGAAATAATTCTGCACACTCTAATTTACGCATAGAAGATATAACACAAGAAATATCCAATAGATTCGTCATGTTTCCACCTGAGGAAGCAACACAAAAAGAAGTCATTCAGCAAGATATGGCTTCTTTTTTAAATGAGCAAAACAATAAAACTGCCTTGGATATGGATATGGATAACGACGGTGTTATTGATCGATATGATGCCGATTATCGAGATTCCACAGTACAGAGTATTGGGCAACTCGATGAAAGAGAAGAGGAACGAAACAGGGAAGATGAAAACGAAGACTATGAACTAGGCTATTTCAGTCTGGGGAATGGATATGTAGTTTCAGATCAAAATATAAACGATAGAGAAACAAATGATTTTTTGTACCTAGCTCATATAAACGCTGATCGAACGATCGATTTTTATAATGCGACATTAAGCAGCCATTATTCTCCAGGAATAGTGGATAAGATTATAGGCGAGGTTTGCTTGCAAGCGATGATCTTAGATGGGAATATCTCTTTTACTCAAAATCTAAAAGTTTTAAACGAGCTGTCTCCATTACTTAAAATAGAAGAGTTATCTAATGGAGAGATAGAAAACTTAAAGACTCTACTCACAAAAATAGATTTTAACAGTTACATCGAAGCGGAAAAACTTAATCCTCAAGTTTTATCAACTGAGGAAAGAGTTAGAGAGATTAGTCAATTAGCACTCGATGTAAACAAAAATAAGGCAAAAGATCAAGTAGAACAGTCATTACCCGAATCCAATGCTTTAAGTCAACAATTGAAATTTAACTTTCCTCCCACACCTATCACTCAGGAAGTTATAGATACTATATTAGTTCATGGTGGGAATGTTGATGGAGGAAGACTTGCTATTGTTGCAGAGTTTTCAAAAGACAAAAGCATAGAAGAATTAGGCGATTTTTTAAAGCAGTCATTTAAAGGTGGCAACGGTTTTTATATCGATGACAATCAAATCGCAGCATATTATACAGACGAAGGTCTTCAAATAGCACATGGTACATCTGCTAAGGAAAGCTATACAACGATTTCGTGGGAAGAAGTAGCGAAAAGAACTGACGAACTCCTCCAAACCGGCGATTTCGCTACGAAGGAAGAATTAGAAAATGCACTCACTTTCGAGAGGGAGAAAATTGCAGAATCGCTATGGTATTTAATACACGATCTAAATGCGGAAAGCACAGGAAGCTATTTCAAAACACTAAAGAACGAACGAAGAGGCTTCTCAGAAGATACCAAGGATATTGCGGCATTGCTATCAAATCCCGTTTCTCTCCAAGGCATCAAAGAGGAATATAGCGACTTCTTAGAAGCATATAAAGATGACAAAGATCTTCTGCGATTTAACTTTCATAAGGTAGATGATCTTTATCAAAAATTAAGTGAACTCGAATTAAAACGTCGTGCATACAAGACAAACCTAACAGAAAACAAAGGAGTGAAGTCATTTATTACAGAAGATGAAATATATGACTTCTTTCATAGCGGAAGTGGAATGTCAGGAGGAAAAGAACGAATTTATCGTTTTTTCACGGAAGATCACGGTTTAACGGAAAAGGCAGAATTTTTAAGAGATGAGTACGGCACGGGTGGTCGTATGCCGGTCTTTCCGGGTTCCAGTAGCAGTCAAGAAGAACATGATTCAAGAGGAGTTAAATTAGAAAAGGAAAACTGTTCTGAAGTTTTTCTTACCTGGTCAAATGCGGCTAAGTATGTTGATGACTTAATTCTTCAAGGTCTATACCTCGATAAGCAAGAAACGAACCTAGAAAAAGACTCAGAAGACAAGAGCAATAACTATTGGATTGTTGAATTTAATGAAAATGATCCTCTAATTCCTGATTATTCGGGCCAATTAGTAACACAGGAACTAATCAACGATATCAAAGAAAAAGATCAGTTGGTATTCAATCACAACAGAAACGTTGGAATCGACGCAAATAATGAAATGACAGACGATTATATGGGCTATTTCAAGTTTTATTTTGACCATTATGTCGATGGCGAAAGAATCGAGCATCGTCGAATTGATATTGGAGATGGAGAAGAAGCTAATGCACAAGAGTTTGCATATCTCGAAGATCAATTACTCAGAATTAAAGAAGAGCCGATTAAGCAGCAAGTCGTTTCCACGCTAGAGAAAGAGAATTTTGAAAAAATTGAGGGAATTGAAGGGAACTTCTATTTACTCAATCGAAAACAAATACCGAAAGGTGTATTGAAAGAGCCGAGCCTTATTAAAGATAGTGTAAATGGTCGTTTGGGATATGAGGCAGATCTTCTCCTAGACTTAAATGAACAAAAACTAAAATCGGTTTTTTTGTATAATGGTTATTGGATTAATAATAACGATTTTGATTATGAAAGTTATGCTGATATTGAAGCTGCCCTCGTAGATTTAACCGATCGAAGCTATACAGGAAATATCCTAGATGAGTTTACTGAAGCCAGTGCTGAAAAATATGAACTCAATGTACGTGAAGTACAAAATGTTTCTGTAAAAGATGAGAAACAAAGCTTCGATTTAGTTAAGGATTTTGATCCGCCTTCTGTCCGACTGGAAAATAATATTAAAGCGTTAGAAGTCCTCAAACGTTGTGAGAACGAAAGTCGATATGCTACAAGTGACGAGCGAAAAATTTTAGGAAACTATGTCGGTTGGGGCGGTCTTGCAGACGTTTTTAATGAAACAAAAGGTGGACAATGGGAGCGTTCAAGAGAAATAATTAAACAATATTTATCGGAAGAGGAATATGAATCCGCTAAAGAGTCCACGTTAACATCGTTTTATACGTCGAATGGGATTATCGATGGAATCTACAGTGCTTTAGAGAACATGGGATTTAAAGGCGGAAATGTTTTAGAACCGAGTGCCGGAATAGGAAACTTTATAGGCAATTTACCAAAGAGTTTGGAGCCGTCATCGTTTCATGCAGTAGAGCAAGATACGCTAAGCGGTCGCATAGCAAAACAGCTTTATCCGGAAGCTACTATTGAAGTTTCGGGATTTGAAGATGTGAAACTACAAGATGACTACTATGATATAGCAATAGGTAATGTTCCCTTCGGAAATTACAAGCTATATGATGAAGCTTATAGTAAGCAGAATTTTTTAATTCATGATTACTTTTTTGCGAAGTCTCTGGATAAAGTTCACGATGGTGGCATTGTTGCTTTTATAACATCAAAAGGAACAATGGATAAGACAAATAGTGAGTTCTTAAACTACATGGCAGATCGAGCAAAACTGGTAGGGGCTATAAGATTACCAGAAGAAGCTTTTAAGCAGACAGGAACGTCTGTCACTTCCGATATTTTATTTTTCCAAAAGGGAGAAAACAGTGATCGCACCTGGAATGAGCTGGGGAGAGATGAAAACGGAATATCCCTGAATCAGTATTTTATAGAACACCCTGAAATGATCATTGGAACTATGGTAGAGCGAACTGGTCCTTTCGGGAAGGTTGCTGCTTGTCAGCTGGGCGATAAAGATTTTTCAGTACTCTTTGAAGAAGCCATTAAAAATCTACCTAAAGGTATATACAAAGAGCCGAATGAACGGTCGATCGAACCTAAAAAAGAAGAAAATCAAATTACAGCGGAACTGCCTGATTTGTCTGATGTAGAGGATTACACCTACTGTAAAGTAGGAGATAAAATATACTACAAGAATGAAAACGTCGTCGAAGAGATCTCACAAGATGTCGAGCTGCTTAGCGGTATGATCGAGCTACGTGATACAGTTAAAGAACTTTATTACCTGGAATATAATAATTTCGATAGTAAAGCGATCGATGAGGAAATGGAAAAGCTCAATAGTGTATATGATGAATTTGTCGAAAAGCACGGTCGCATTAATGAACCTTCGAAGATTAAAGCTTTCAGAGGAGACGACTCCATTGCCATTCTTCTAGCATTAGAAGAATTAGATAATGACGGTAAGTTTGAACAGAAGGCTGATGTCTTCAGAGAACGTGTTATTAAGGGAGTAGAAGTTCCTGAGCATACAGAAGATCTGGTAGATGCTGTCATTCTTTCTCTCAATCACAAAGGTAGAATTGATCTGAATTTTATGTCTGAAATTATGGGAAGAGATTCCGCAGAAATTAAAAACGATCTTTTAGAGAAAAAGCTGGCTTTTAAAAGCGAGAGAGGTACAGGAGAATTAGTATATCGTGAAGATTTTTTATCCGGTGATATTCGCAAAAAAATAGAAACGTTCCAAGCAAATATCGACTCTTTTACAGTAGAGGAAAGAAAATCGATGATAGAAGCCCTCGAATCAGCAATACCTGAAGCAATTAAAGCGAAAGATATAAGCTTTAGGCTAGGCTCTACATGGATTCCTGAGAGGTATATTTCTGATTTCTGTAGAGAAGTGTTAGGTGGAAGTAAGCGGATTGAATTTTCGGAAGCCACGTCGAAGTGGTATGTACCTGATAAAGGGAATGACTGGAGCGTTTATAGTACGACTAAATTTGGCACCCGTCGTATGAACTCGTGGCATATTTTGGAGAAAACACTTAATCAGAATGAACGATTAAAAATTGAAGATACAATTTATGTCGATGGCAAGGAACAAAAAGTACTAAACAAAAAAGAAACGATTTTGGTACAACAAAAGCAAGAATACATGAAGCAAGAATTTGCGAATTGGCTTTTCAGTGATCCTCAAAGGACAAGTGAATTAGAAAAGATCTATAATGAGCGATTTAACAATATAGTTATTCGAAAGTATACAGGAGAAAATCTTCCGTTTAGCGGCATGAATCCGCTTATTAGCTTGCGTCCACATCAAAAAGACGTAGTAGCCAAATCAATATTCCACGGAAATACGTTGGCAGCTCATACAGTTGGAGCAGGTAAGACTTTTTCTGCAATTGCAGCCATAATGGAATCGAAACGCTTAGGTCTATCATCTAAGGCTATGATCGCCGTACCCAATCACTTAACGGAGCAGTGGGGTAGAGACTTCTTAAAATTATATCCAGACGCAAAGGTCCTTGTGGCGACAAAAAAGGATTTTGAAAAAAAGAATAGGCATAAATTAATGGCGAAAATCGCCAGTGGAAATTATGATGCCGTTATTGTAGGACACAGTCAGTTCGGTATGATTCCCGTGTCGCAAGAATATGAAAAAAGATTCCTACAAGAACAATTGAAAGAACTCGATCTAAAACTAAATTCTTGCAATAAATACACACAAGGGTTTTCCGTCAAGCAATTACAGCAAAAGAAGAAAAAACTAGAGTCGAAAATAAAGGCGTTAATGAAAGAAAAACGCCGTGATGATATTGTCAACTTTGAGGAAATGGGAATTGACAAGCTAGTTGTGGACGAAGCTCACGAATTCAAGAATTTACAAATTCCCACGAGTTTAACAGGAGTAAGTGGAATTAGCAATAGTGCGTCTCAAAAGGCATATGACCTCTATATGAAAACTAAATATTTAGATGAGAAGACCGGTCGTAAAGGTCTTCTTTTTTTAACCGGGACACCTGTTTCAAATTCTATGTGCGAACTTTTTGTTATGCAAAAGTATTTGAACAATGAAGATCTTGTCCGAACCGGATTATTGGATTTTGACGCTTGGGCTTCCACCTTTGGAGAGATTAAAAATGTGCTTGAACTATCGGTCGATGGTACAAGCTATAAGATGAAAACAAAATTTAATCGATTCAATAATATGCCAGAACTAAAAAAACAATTTTTAAATTTTGCAGATATAAAGATGCCTGAAAGCTTAGATTTGCCGGTTCCTGATCTAAAGTCTGAAGTAGTAAAGGTAAAGCCTAGCGAATTACAAAAAGAGATTATCGAAGATCTCTCTTCCAGAGCTGACAAGGTAAAATCCGGGATTGATCCTAGAATTGACAATATGCTAAAGATCACGAACGACGGGCGTAAACTGGCACTTGATCAAAGGGTATTTGACCCGATGCTGCCAGATGAAGACAACAGTAAAGTGAATGCTTGCGTCGATAAGATTGTAGAAATCTATAATCAAACTATGGATAGTAAATCCACACAAATTGTATTTTCTGATTTATCTGTTCCGAATAAAGATGAATTTAATGTTCATCATGATCTTAAGGAAAAACTCATTAAAAAAGGTCTCAAAAGCCAAGAAATTGCCTTTATACATGATGCCAATACTCCTGCAGAAAAAGAAAAGCTATTTGCGAAGGTTCGTTCAGGCGATGTTAGAGTCATCATCGGTACTACTCAAAAAATGGGAACCGGTACGAATATGCAAGACAGGGCTATCGCCTTACACCATTTAGATTGCCCGTGGAGACCGGCAGATAGAGAACAACGGCTTGGTCGCATGGTAAGACAAGGAAATGAAAATAAGGAAGTATTCGAATACACTTATATTACCGAAGGAACATTCGATGCCTATATGTATCAAATTCTAGAGAACAAGCAACGATTTATCAGTCAATTAATGACAGAAGAATCGGCTCTTCGATCCATTGAAGACGTAGATGAAATCACCTTAAACTATGCGGAGATAAAAGCTTTATGTGCTAACAATCCTTTGATTAAAGAAAAGATGGAACTAGAAAATGATGTTAATCGATTGAGCATTGAAAAAGCTGGTTATTTGCAGAATATAAATCAACTTAAAAATCAAATAGCAAATGTATATCCTGAAACCATGAAAAAACTTGAAAATAACATGAATGTTATAAATAAGGATTTAGAAAGAGCTCGTAGAAGCGAGAATAAGCCTTTTGAAATTAAAATTAATGGAAATGTATATAAAGATGAAAAAGAGGCTGCAAAAGCCTTTATAGAGTCTTATCAGGGAAGTATTAAGAAAACAACACCATTTGCAGAGTATGAAGGATTTAAAATCTTCATAGATTACAGTTCTATCGACAAGCAATATATTTTAAATATCGCAGGAGAGGAACGTAACTATAAAGAACTCGCTTCGAAGGCGGGGCACTGGAATATCACAAGAATAAAAAACATGACATCTCCGGAATATTTTAAGGAACTAATAAATAGTACGGAAGAGCGACTAAAAGAACAACAAAGAAACTTAGAAACTGCCAAAGAAGAAGTGTTAAAACCATTTATAAATGAGGAGGAATATGTAGAGAAAATGAATAGGCTTACGGAAATTAATCTGAAATTCAATGATGGAGATATTTCATTCGATCAGTCTCTGGAAGAAGCTAAAGAGAAATTATCAGATTTTTGTATTGCCTCTCAGGGTTATTCAGATATTGATTTTACCGACCTAGGAGATGTACATCTCATGACCAAAAAGATTGATGGTCAACGGAAAATAGATATATCTTGTAATTTACTCGATCAACCCGAGCTAATTACAAAGTTAAATGGTGAGATCATAGATATAAGAAGAGAACAGTCATTAGAAGACTTTATAAAACTTAATATCACTTCACTAGATCTTTCTCAACACATCCACAAACTTAAAGAAACAGGGAAGCTTGAACTTTCTGAGAAAACAAATAAAGAGGTGACCAAGCATGACAGATTCGAAGATAGAGATGATCGCTAGAGAGATAGGTGAAGATACCGAGTCCTATTTAAAGGCTTTTTTTCAATATTTTCTATTTATAGAAGATGAAACGATTTTAAACGATCTATATTCAGCCTTCATGGAGTCAAGCTATTCACTTTTTAGCGATGAGATTGTCAATTTTGAAGAAGAAATTAATGCCATAAGATATGAAGCAATAAATGACTTTATTTCTAGGGTGAATGATGTAATAGGTCAAAAGATAGATCTAAAAGCTTTTGAGACAGAATTAGAACAAAAAGATATCATCGATGCCTATGAAATAAATCTCATGGGGAAACTAACGAGAATTATAATAGTCTTTAAAAATGAAGAAGGAATAGTTCTAGGTATAAGCGAAAAAATGATATTAGAGCTAGTAACGCCCCTAGAGTTGGTCTATGAAACAAAGATTCAGCAATTACTTGGAGAAACTGAAAGTAGATCTAATATAATTCAAATTTATTTTCAAGCTCAAAAGATAGGCACATTATATTGGGATAGGTCAATAAACTTGAAAATTAAATATGGTCTTCTTTCAGATTATCTTGACGGAGAGTTCTATACTCTGAAAGAAGAAAAAGAAAAGATGGAGAAAGAGTTTAGAGACTTTTATCTAGATACGATTAATAGTTTGACGTACTTTAAAATTCCTAAATCAATTAATTTAGAAGAAATTTTCCATTTTGAAAATATCGATAGAGACTATAAAGTTATTCTCTATATGAAGAAGCTATATAAGGAGATCCTACAAGGAAAAAAGTCTAGAATGCCTGATTTTAAAAATATTATTGAGATGGAAAGCTTCATTGGGCAAGCTAACGTTTATCAGCCTTTGTTTTTGGAAAAGCTAAGTAAAGTAGACAAGACAAAACTTAGCTATGAGCAGGCAAAGAAAATAGCATTAAAGAAAATTGAAAATCAAAAGATATAAAAAGAGCTGTCTAGATAAAGAACGATTTGTGAATTGGTAAGTCATTAATATGACAGAAAGTAGATGAAAGGGTCTATTTCTAGAGATTTCCTATAGCATTGGCAGGAAAAAGACATTGCGGGGCATGGTAAAAGGTTGTATAATTAAACAAGAGGAAAACCTTTTAGTACTTTAGCACTAGGAATTTTAATAGGGGGTGATTTTTAATCTGTATTGTTGGAGTAGTGTGTAATTCTGTTGTTTTGTAAAATTTTTCTATTAGAAAGGTGGTCAGGATGACTTTTAAAAATAATATTAGGTTTGCGATTGTTGCTTTATGTTTAGTAGCGTCTAGCATCCCTGTACATGCACAAGAAGAAGTTGTTTTGGAAGAACCAATAGAGTCGATCCATCAGCAAATCCCTGTATTACACATGAACCATGCAATATCTATATTGAATAAGAACAATGCCCAAAATAATAGACAAGATTCCTCTTTTGGTATTTACTATGACCAAGAAGGTAATCAATATGGTCCAACGGATTTTGATGTGGAACAAGAAAATATATTTATCTTGGATAATGCGAAAAATAAAGTAAGTAAAGTATCCTCTACAGAAGGAAGAATGGATGCATCAGTCCGCTTAGAGTCTCCATCGATGATATGCGAAGATAAAGGCAATATCTATATTTTAGATATAGCAAATGGACAGATTGAGATAATTGGAGTAAACGGTAGTTCCAAAATCAAGGACATTGATCTAGGGAAAAATGAGGCTATCTCCGAATTTGAAGTTGTGAATGGTTGTATCTATATTACGCTTTTTGATGATACAGAGCACACAATTCAATATATGGATCAAGGTAAAAGGTTTGTAGCTGTGAATAATTTTATTGGTCGAATTTCCAATGAATATATTTATACTTTTGCTTTAGAAAAGAATAGCGAAAATGCGTACAACGGAACTATGACAGTTTCGAACTTAAATAATGAGCTATTAGCTAATCTAAAGATTATCTCTAACTATCCCCTATATGGAGCCAAATTACTTGGTGTAAATGAAAAGGGAAATTTTTTGGTTAGTAAAACCGTAAATATAAATGGGAAAAGCACGAGTATTTTGGATGAAATAGATCCAAATAGTAATATTATCAATGAAGAAGAAGCAATAACACACGCAGATATGCTAGAGCCCTTTATTTTTGATAATGGAAAAATTTATAATGCAAAAGAAAATCAAGAAGTTTTGAAGATAGTAGCAACTACTGTAGAAGGCCAACCAGAAACTATTGATAAGAAGAGTGGAATTGAGATTTCCCCTGAAGTAGTGCCTTCTCCGGTGCAGGCCTCAATTTCGAGGAGTCAAATTATGAATATTGCTCGTTCATACCATACATCTTTCTCGTGGAAATGTACCAGTAGAAACATCAGTGCAATGAGAGGTTACTCTAAACCTAGTTATATTAATGGCGCTGGAACATATACTTGTATGCCATACTGTTGGGGTGGCTTTGACACTAAGGAATCGTTTATTCGAGGGTTAAAGAATGGTGGCAGAGCAGGAAATATTAATACAAGGTCTGGCAAAGTTGGAAATACCTTTGGTTTAGATTGCTCAGGATATGTAAGTAGATGTTGGGGCCTAACATCCAAAAGAGGCACAACTACAATTGAAAATGTGGCAAGACGGATTTCGTATAGCAGTCTGCAACCAGGAGATGCCCTGAATTATCCGGAAGAACACGTTATGTTATTTGAAAAGCGTGACAGCAACGGGGACTATGTATTGTATGAAGCAACGAAATTAAATGGATATGATCGAGTATCTCATACAATACGTTCAAAATCGAAAGTAGAGAGTCAGTATAAAGCTATTCGGTATAATGGCATATGATCCATAGATAGCTTAACGTATAGATAGATGAATGCATAGATGAATGAGTGTAGGAGGCCTTTAATGAAAAAGATGGCAGTATTGTTATCATGTTTATTGCTTCTCCCTTCAGTAGCCTTGGCGAAGGGACCTTCTCCTGTTGGACGTTACGTTGGAGTTTACGTTAATGGGCGGGAACCCTTAGAAGAAGATGTGATGCCCGTTATCCGTCACAATCGAACGTTTCTTCCTTTGCGTGCGGTCACTGAAGAATTAGGCTATGTCGTGTCGTGGAATCAAGATAAAAAGGAAGCAACTTTAACGAAAGGTAAAGAAAAAGTCGTGATGACGATCGGAATAAAATCTTATCGTCAAAACGGAAAAGATGTGGCGATGGATGTCGCGCCATATCTAGAAAAAAATCGCACATTTATTCCGGCGCGTTACTTAGGGGAGGCGACGGGGCTTTCAGTCCAATGGATGCCAAACGAGCGCATCGTCACCGTCGGAAGCTATCCTCAAAAGGATATTCCTGGAGCGAAACGGATCTACATCAAGGAAATAGATATGTCCTTTATTTTACCGAAAGATGCAAATATTGATTACAAGCTCGAAAACGACGAGCTTTGTTTCTATGAAAAGTCGAATGAACAAATAGGTGGCGATGGTTTTCTCTTTCGCCTTTCAAAAGTCAAAAATCCGAGGACTGATTGGTGTAATGGTCCTGTGATCCTTGCTCATAAAGATGGCATCTACTACGGTGCAGATTTCCGAGGAGATCCAGCGGAAATTCAAGATAAGGCACTAAGGGAAAACTTCGAAAAAGCTTACGACTATATTGATGATATTCTGATGACAGTTCGAGTAGGAAAGTAAGAGGAAATTCTATATTAAATAGTGTTAATAGTGTTGGTGGAAACACCGGCACTATTTTTTTATTATAATTCTGGTCAGACTCAATTTAAAATAAACTTCGAAAAGTTTATCAAACCATAAGTAACGGATATCAAAGAATTGTTTGATTTTAATTTATAGACCAATTCATGTAGGTTCAAGATAGAACCTAAATATTTAGTAATTTACTCCCTTTTAGTGTAATAAAGAAAATGATTAATGACTCTTTTATCCATTCACTTTTGAAGAGATAGCTTTACGAACGAAGCTTGAATCGTTTTTATTACACTAAGATTAAAAACATAATCTGAAGAATTTACAAAATCTTAGTTGATATGTGCAATCGCACATGATATCATCTAACCAAGATATAACTCAATCACATTTCGTATGGAGGTTTAAAATGAAAAAGAAAATGTTAGTCAAAAGTGTATTGTCCGTAACATTAGCTACAACTATGCTCTCTTCAGCAGGGGTAGCGTATGCCAACCATGCTCCTGTGAATGCGAATGACAAGAAGATTCAAATTAATGGAATTAAGTATTTGAAAATTGCAGACTTAGAAAAAATGGGATTTAAAGTAATTGTTAAAGATGGCGTCCTAATTCTTGAAAAGGATGGAAAAATTATTCACTTAAAGTTAAATCAGAAGACTGCTTTAGTTAATGGCTTAGAAATTTCTTTATCTAACGTAATTTACTCTAACGAAGGAGTAAATGAACAAGCTCTAAAGAATCTATTAGAAGCATATGACTCCGGCAGAACCTATTATGTTCGTAATATCTTAACGAAAGACGAAGACACAGTTAAAGATTCGAAAGCTGTAGAAGAACCTGGAACAAGACCTGAAGAACCCAAGAAAAAAGAAGAAGGCACTTTAGATCTCCTGGACATTCTGAAAGATGAAGAATCGAATAAGAAGATTTATGATGATCTAAGCAAAGATAACGAAGTATTTGATAAACTGTTTGATTTCAGTGTAGAAACCCCTGGAACAGAAGAACCTGGAACAAGACCTGAAGAACCCAAGGAAAAAGAAGAAGGCACTTTAGATCTCCTGGACATTCTGAAAGATGAAGAATCTAACAAAAAGATCTATGACGATCTAAGCAAAGACAACGAAGCTTTTGATAAGCTCTTCAATTCAAAAGGTGAGAACTCTGATAAAAAAGAACAAGATGAAAGCCCAGAACAAACGCCTGAAATCGTATATGAAGAGATAACCGTCAAATTAAAAGATGGAAAAACCGCTACTGTTAAAGTTCGATATGATGAGGCTATGGCTCAAAAACATCTCGATCTTTTGAATAACTACAGAAAAGAAAACGGGCTTCCTAAAGTCAAAGACAATAAAGAACTAGTCAAAATTGCAAAAGAACGTGTTGCTGAAATTGTATATGAAAAAATGACGACCGGAACCATTAGCCATACTCGAACGAATGGCGATGCAATTAAGAAAATGAACGACTTTGCCGGTGAAAATATTCAGAATATACGTGGGACTTTATCTGAATCAGAAATGAAACGTGCTTTGGATAACTTTATTAATTCTCCTGTACACAATGAGGTTATGAAGCATAATGAGTATGACAGGAACGTAGGCGTAGGAGTAGGCAACTACGAAGATAGCGGTGTATCTCGAGTCGTTGTTGTACAACTATACGGAAAAGATTTAAAAGGTAAGGAAAAATATACTTTTGACGAAACAGAAAAACAAAAAATAGCTGAGGAACGAAAGGATGAAGAAGAAAAGAAACTGATTGACGATGTAAAAGGTCAAATCACCGATGAAATCAATGGAGAATCTGAATCCGTAGTACAATCTGAAGCCAAGGAAACTTCCTTCACTAAGGAAGAGAAGGCTTTAGTTGCAGAAGTTAAAACAAAGATCGAAGAAGAAATAAACAAAGACGGAAACACAAACGAAATCGTCGCGTCTCCTGAAGAAGCAGCACCGACTGATAGTAGTGAACAATAAAACAAGAGCCTTGCGTTAAGCGAGGCTCATATAACTATAAGTTCTCTCTCATAGATAGGTGTCATTGCACATTTATCTGATATAATTACAGTAATAATAAACGGAGAAGGAACTTAACATGAATGAAACAAATAATATTATTCTTTTAGATCCCGAGGATCTTCTAATCGATCCAGAGAATCTAATTTATGAAAGGGATCCGGAGGATGATGAAAAACTTAGAGAAAGTATAGATCAATATGGAATCCAAAAACCTTTATTAGTATATGAGAATCCTAGTGGCAAATATACAATTATTGATGGACATCGCAGAGCAAAAATAGCAATACATGGTGACGCAATGGTACCTTGTATTCTGTTCCCGATTGAAAATTCCCTAGATCTCATAAAAGCTAAAATAGCCGTTGTGCAATCAAACCATGATGAAAATAATCGATCTGTACAAGATAAATACCGTGAAATAGTTTTTCTAGAAAAGTATATTAAGGAATTAAAAAAGCTAGACCCATCGGTAAAGGGACTTACTAGAAAGCTTATTGCTGAAAATATAGGATTAAAAGAACGTCAAGTAGCTGACTATACAAAAATAAAAAACAATTTAAGAGAAGACGATATGAAGTCTTTTTTATCAGGAAAAATTAATGTTAAAGAAGCTCTTAGTATAATAGATAATTACAAAGAGTTTATACCTGACGCAGTAAGCGAGTTATTTATTAATGATGAAAATAATCCTAAAAAAAACAATCGTTTTTCCGGGAAAAGTATAGACGAAATAGAAACCGTTATTTTCGATATGGTACACAATGAATCGACTTTAAACGGTTATAAAATTGAGCCACAATCGAAGAAAAAAATAAGGCTAACTGATTTAAATACAAATCAAAGTCAAATATTCAAGATTAGAAATATTGCAATAAATATACACGACTACAACGAAAGATATAACGAGCGAGCAGGTGAGGAAGCAAATCCGAAAGTTCAATCTATCTATGATCTAACAATGAACTTAAATAAAGAAAATTTGAATCCTATTGATCGTAGAATCCTATCAGACGTAATAGAAAAATTGCACGGCAAGGGAGTTTAGGATGGAAAAGAAAACATCTAAAAGCCAAATGCGTGCAACGAAAAAATGGAAGCAAAAAAATAAAGAAAGAAACCGTTTTTTATCCTATCGATCGACTGCCTTTCTTTTTGCTAAATCTTATGCAACAAAGGAAGACATAGAGGAGTTAATAAACGTCTTTCAATCCGAGAATCCCAATGCGAGAGAAGAAGAGGTGGAGAAATGAAACTGTTAATCAATGTTATCTCTTTTTTCTTTGAAACAAAGTATAAATTTCTAATTATCTTTTTATATTTTCTTAAATGCTCGTAAAGCCTTATTCTATGTGCTTTCGAGTATTTTTACTGTAGGAAGATACTTCACGTTTCTTTGCATATTTCCTCATGTCTTAGCTGTCAGAAGTGGTAAATTAGTAGTAAATTCATCTGTACTACTAAGCAACAAGACGTTCCTGCTGTTTCTTTTTTTCCAAGCGGTTCATCTCTGCCATAGCAGAATCGAATGTAGCATGTGCGTAATAGTTCAGCGTCATGTTTATATTCGCATGCCCCATAATGTACTGCAATGCTTTTGGGTTCATTCCTGCATTTGCATAGTTAGTGCAGAACGTATGACGCAAAATGTGTGGAGTGATATGGGGTAGCTTATCCTCATGATATTTATTGTATTTCTTGACAAGGTTTTTCAACATACCATTGTAATCACTTGCCACTTTAGGATAGTCTTTCCCATTGAGAAAAAGGAAATTACTATAACCATCAATCACAACACATTTACGGTTCTTCCGATTCGCCAGCACTCGCTGAAACGCTTGATAGGCTTCTTCAACCATAGGAACTTGTCGTTCGCCACTTTTAGTCTTGGGAGTTTCAATGTAGTATCCATTTTCAGTATCTCGTAGTAACTGATGGTCTACCTTGACAAGACGATTTTCAAAATCCAAATCTGGAAGTGTCAGACCGCCAAACTCTGAAATACGAAGACCCGTTTTTAAGAGTATCAGGATTTCATCATAATTCTTGCTGTAGGTCTTATCAGCTTTCGCAAAGGATAACAGCTTTTCTTCCTGCTCCGTTGTCAATGCGACTTTAGGAACAGTATCATCATCAATGACGGTATTTAGCTGGAAGTCAAAGGGATTCTTCCGAACACAATCGTCTTCAATCGCAATATAGAATGAAGCCCTTAAAGAACGCTTATAGTTATTGATGGTTTGATAAGCATATCCATCTTCACTCATTCTAATCGCCCATTCTTTAGCGTCAGACGGTTTAATGCTGTCTATGCTCCTTGCACCTAACTTGTCCTTTGTCAAAATATCCATCAGATATTTCCGTCCAGTTTGCGTGCCTTTCTTCACATTGGGTCTTTGAGCATTCTGCTTTGCGTAAAGCTGACAAAGTGTCATTTTCTTTCCTACAACATCAATGCCATCATGAATGTCTTTCAGTAGCTCCGCAACTTTTTCCCGAAGAGGAACACAATCACGCTTTCCTGCTGGTACTCTGTCTGTAGCCACCAGTTTCCATGAGTAGATAAATTGCGGTTCTCCAAATGAATCTACATATTTATATAAGTATCTTCCGTCTTTTCGTTGGCTCTCCCCAGTCTTTAAAATGCGACCTTTATTGTCACGTCTTTTCTCTGACATGGCTTTCGCTCCTTTCCAAAATGGAAAGAGCCTTGATACGACTTAATGCTATTTTATCATATCCAAGACCCTTTGGCGACGCTAGATTGCGTCCAATTTATCAATAATTTTTTCAAACTGTTTTCGCTTTATCTGAATACGATTGCCATTCATAATCAGCCAATCAGCATTTTTATTTTCATCTGCCAAACGACGGAGCTTATTTTCGCCAATACGGAAATACTTAGACGCTTCTTCAATGGTCAGGGTATAACGCTCCCAGATAGGAATATCTGTCTGCTTCATAAAATCCTCCTTTCCCAATCACACGTTAGATTTCATAAAAGTAGTTTTACAAGCAATCGAACAGCTTTAGCAAAGCTCACGGGAGTTCCACCCTTGCACGGTTCTCGTCCAACTGTACTCATTGCCTGCGACGCTTTTAACGCTCGGACTATGACGATACAGGAGTATCATTATTACGATAAGAATGTCTTCGCTGGCAATCCTGCTAAAGATTACTTCTCGGATCACTGACATGAATCGCTCGCTATCTTTACAGGGCAGGTCATGGCGGTCAGCTCCGTTGGCTCTTTTCTTATCGAAATGTATTCGACTGCTGTTATTCAGTTTTCAAAGAACAGATGGCTTGTCAGCCTATCAAAACATACTGAAAGACAATATGCTTTGATGGAATAACAAACCTCCCCAATCGGGAAGTATGGAAAGCTCGTCCGCACTTCCACGAAAAGAGAGATAAATCGGTGCTACTCAATCTCAAATGACAGGATTTTTGTAATCAACCTGGTTTCCATTCGTCCACGTAAGACCTCATCAACGACCATACTTTGATTGCCATATTCATCTTTCATCAACCGTAGAGAGCGTTTAGCAATGTACCCTCTGTAATAATGTAGAATCTGGTTAATCGCTTCTGTATCGCCATCACAAGCCTTTACAATCAATGGGAATGGAATTCTGGAATATTCTTTTCTCATTCTTCGTTTTCCTCCTCCATAAACTTCTTGATTAAGGCTAGTCCACTGGTTCTATGCCGATAGACAGTAGAACGGTTCAATTTCAACAGGTCTGCAATTTCTGAATCGCTCATGTCCATAAAGTAAAACAGCAGTAGAATTTCACGTTTCTTGTCTGGCAACTCACGTAATGCTTCACTCAACAAATCATTTTCAACGCCTACTGATAACCCATTGAGTGTAAAAATCTGAAAGTCAGTTGAATAGTTATCTGTTGTCGCAAACTGGCTAACAAGATAATCGCCAACATCCGAAAAGGACACCTCACGCTTTGCAATCCTTGAAAGATAAAGCATATAATTCTTTCGCTCGTCTTCCATAGCACGTTTACAGATATAGTCAAACTGATTTTCTATTGTGGTCTGAAAAGAAGATGGTTTCATGTTTCTCACCCCCTTTCTATCTAGGAAAGGAAGTGAGCCTTGCTCGTTTATCTCCTTTCACTCTTAGTCCCAATGTGAAAGGGGGATTTGTTGCATTACTGATAAATAAACTTTGTAAAAAAGTTCTGAATAGCCAAAAAAGCATATAAACAGATTTATTTCTCTGTTTACATGCTTCTGTTATTCTATCTATATGATTTATAAAACCACATTGGTGGACGTACTTATCTATTGCAGATAGACGACTTTTTTTGACAAGAACCCAATGTAAGGAAATTTATTGTATATGATGTACTTCATGGCGACGTTGACCTCCAACAAACCGCCATTTGGAAGTAATATACAATATTTTAACAGCGTAAATAGCACTACCATATAACGGTTTTTTTTATTGGCGTTTAGTAGTGCTTTTTATTAAATATAAACCTATAAACCATATAACACGTTTTTCTATACCTGTTTTTAATTCAGTAGGAACAATAAAATGTATAGAGGTGGTCTACTATGCGTAAAAAAGAAGATAAATATGATTTTAGAGCCTTTGGTTTAGCCATTAAAGAAGCTCGATTGAAACGAGGTTTAACTCGTGAACAAGTGGGAGCATTGATTGAAATTGACCCACGGTACTTAACTAATATTGAAAATAAAGGGCAACACCCCAGCATACAAGTTCTTTATGACCTTGTATCGTTACTTCATGTTTCCGTTGATGAATTTTTCTTACCTGCTAATAACTTGGTAAAAAGCACCCGACGATTACAGATAGAGAAATACATGGATAGCTTTACAGACAAAGAACTATCCTTAATGGAATCTTTAGCCAGCGGTATCAACGAAGCAAGAAACATCGAAGACTAATTAAAAGAATCCATACATAACGGAAAGAGCCGATAAAATGAGATTGTATTAATCTCATTTTATCGGCTCTGCGTCTTTGCGTCTGGCTCTGTAATCACAGTTACTTTGAACTGCTTTATTTCAATTAAATTTTCTTGTCTGCATTTCGGACAATAGAGGGGGAATTTTTTTAATTCAGTATCTTCCCTTATCTTTAATCGTGTTTTATTTCCACATACAGGACACAATATCCACTTGTAGTTTATAATAACTATCTCCTCCTTTACACTTTAATTCAAATCTTTATTAAAAAATATTTCATCTTATTTAACAAGAAACCATATTTATATAACAACATAAAATACACTAAGTTATTTTATTGAACATATATCGTACTTTATCTATCCGACTATTTGGACGACGGGGCTGGCAAACAGGTTCACCGGTAGTAACATGGTACCCTTTTAACTCTGTTAAACAAACACTACGTCCATTTGTAAAGAAAGTTAAATCACTACGATATTCTTGAATACACCGAGCAGGGATTTCTCCACTAAGAATGACCTCATTATTTTTCAATTGAGTGTCTACGATGTTCGCACAATATTTAGGAGCATCGTTGTATGCTCGTGAAAGATATTCCTGTGGCGCATAAATTTTAAAACTAAGATATGGCTCTAACAATTCTGTTCCAGCTTTTTTTAAGACTTGTTCCAATACAATAGGAGCAAGCATCCGAAAATCTGCTGGGGTACTAACAGGGCTATAGTATAAGCCATACTTAAAACAGATTTTACAGTCCGTCACATTCCAACCATATAATCCTTGTTCGCAACCATAGCGTATCCCTTCCATAACTGCATTTTGAAATGATTGATTTAAGTATCCAAGAGAAACCGAGCTCTCATACTGCATTCCACTTCCCAACGGAAGCGGTGATACAGATAAACCAATGGAAGCCCAGAAAGGATTTGGCGGCACTTCGATGTGAATGGTATATTCTGCATTTTTTAACGGTCTCTCCATATAAATGACTGTAGGCTCTTTTAGTTCTATCTCCACATGATACTTTTCTTGCAACAGTGCACTAATCACTTCCATTTGTACTTTCCCTAAGAAAGAAAGTATAATTTCATGTGTCGTAGAATCCACGTAATATCGTAGAAGCGGATCACTATCTGAGATTTCCAAAAGGGCATCAAGCAACATTTCTCTCTGTTCAGGTTTACTCGGTTCAACAGTTGTTTGTAGTAGAGGGTGCGGATTTTCAATCTTTTTTCTCTGTGGCAATAGTTTTGTATCTCCAAGAACACTATTTAACTTCAAAAACTCATTTTGCAAAATAACAATTTCTCCAGAATAAGCTCTATCAATCTTACATAATTCACCATTTATTGAAGTATACATTTCTGTAACTTTTATTTTTTCTTTTTCTGATACTCTAACCGAATCTCGTAAATGTAGTACTCCACTATAAAGGCGTATATATGCAAGACGTTGTCTTTTTTTTGTATATTCAATTTTGAAAACATTTCCGCAAAGTTCAGACGGACCTCGATGTGTTGATGAATAAAATTTATTAGTAATAACTTCTATAAGGTTATCAATCCCTATATTACTTTTTGCACTTCCATGATAAAGAGGGAACAGAGAACAATTCTGAAATCTTATGCTTTCCTCTTGTTCGAGTTCCAATGCTTCTAATGATTTACCGGACATATATTTCTCTAAAAGGTCATCGTTTCCCTCTATTACCGTATCCCATTGTTCAGATTCGGTAAAGTTCGTCACACACATATTAGGATACAGTTCTACCTTCTGTTTGATTACAATTTCGGCAGAAAGTTTCTCTTTAATATCCTGATAAACCGTTGATAAATCAATTCCATTTTGGTCAATCTTATTGATAAAAAAGATTGTGGGAATCCCCATTTTCCTAAGTGCATGAAATAATATACGAGTTTGTGCTTGTACGCCATCTTTTGCAGAAATCAGTAGAATTGCCCCATCTAAAACTGATAATGAACGATATACTTCTGCTAAGAAATCCATATGTCCTGGCGTGTCTATGATGTTCACCTTCGTATTTTCCCACTGAAAAGAGGTTATTCCTGTCTGAATTGTAATTCCTCTCTGACGTTCTAAAAGCGTATTATCCGTCCTCGTTGTACCTTTGTCCACGCTTCCTAATTCTGTAATCGCTCCACTGTTATATAATAAGCTTTCTGTTAAGGTAGTTTTTCCTGCATCAACATGAGCTAAAACTCCAATATTAATAATTTTCATGTGATTTTCCTCCATTCAAAAACCCAAAAGGGCATAAAAATCCCAGTGATAAATACTTTTATCACTGGGATTTTTATGCATAACCATAGGTATACAAAGCATACAGATATTCTCTGGATACTTTAGAATCACATGATAAAGGTATTCTTAAACTGGGTACAAAAAACTAAGCCCTCCTAAAAAAGGACATCCAATTATTTGTTCCCACTATCAAATTGACAGTTTATTTAAGAATACCTTGCCGCATATTTATTAACTCCTTTTAAATAGATACTTAAATAATAGCACGTAAGAGCATATTTGTAAAGGAATCTCCAATTTTTTATCAAAGAGAGTACGTGATTACAAAATAGCTGTAATAATGTACCAATATTTGTTATTCTATAATCTTCCAATTACTCCCGTTCTTTTCAAGTACCAAATCAAATTGAGATACCTGCGTTGCTTTGGTCTGCTGGTCGATATACTCCACTGTCAGCGATACCGTGACTTGATTATCCTTACGATTGTGAATAGGATTTACCAGTTCTTGAAAGATGTACTCTTTTCCGATTGGTTTTAATATCCCGTCATTCACATAGTAGGAAAGTTCACTGGCTGTCGCTGTAGGATAGAGCTTGAAGAACGTCGTTAAAAACTCATTGATTTCATTGGTTGTAATGGAATCAACCGTCCCCTCACTTTCAATGGCTTTTGGTTTATAACTTGATTTCTTAGGTATGTTGGTAATGGTCGGATTCTTAACCAGTACCATATTTCCAGAACCATCTACATAGACACTCACTATATAAGCAGAGTGGACGGTCTTTGTATTTTCTCCCTCTGTAATGAGCTGGTCTACACTGTAGGTTACATTAAACTCATTGTCGCCAGTTGGCTCTACCGTCCATATCTGAAATCCTCTTACAGAAGACGATACAGGAATATCTTTGCGTACTGTATCAACATTGAGAGCTTGAAGTTCATCTGTCAGATAGCCTTTTAGACTTTCCATTCGATTATCAATGGACTTATCGGATTGCTCCCATGAATAGTAGACTTTCGCAAAGTTCTCTACAAAATTTTCTACATGATGAGTATCAACGTATTCCTTTTCTATGATAGTTGTTTCGTGAATAGTATGAGTATCTATAGCTGTAAAGTGCTTGAATATCGCAAAGCTGAAACTAAGCCCTAAAAGTACCCACAAGGCAATCACAACCTTTTTATGAGGATTGACCTTATAGTAGACACGAGGTTTCTTTTCCTTTGGTATCTGTTTTTCTTTATTCTGATTTTTTCTAAATTTCATCATTAAATCTTCCTTTCTCATTGTTTGATTCGTCCTGCTCCCACTAAATGCTGTTGCCAGTAGGGGCTTGTTAAGTCGGCATAACCGATTGGGTCGCCTGCATGAAACATACGGTTATTGCCAAGGTATATCCCAACATGAGTAATATAAGAGCCAGCGTTATAGGTAGAATGAAAGAAAACCAAATCGCCAGCTTGTGCTTCCGATAGTGGGATATGCTGGGTCACATCATATTGCTGTTGTGCGGTTCGTGGTAAGTTAATTCCAGCTTTTCCATACGTCCATTGTGTCAGTCCGCTACAATCAAAAGAAGTAGTCGGGGAAGCTCCACCGTAAACGTATCGCCAGCCCTCATATTTCAGTGCTTCGTCCATGATGGCTTGTACCGTATCATCATCAAACTCTGTTGTGACAAGATACTGCGTTACCAGTTGCACATAAAACATATTGCCATAGTTGTATCGCCAGCCCCCATTGATAGGTATGGCTATGGGATTGGGGTAAGACACTTTTTCGCCACCTGAATACTCTTTTGAGAAACTTTGAGCCAGTTCAAAGGTATATTTATTTCCACGATTAGCCACATACCCTAAGAAACCACCACCATAATTGTAGGACTGGATAACCGATTCTAAATCTACACTGAGCCTTTCGCTACTGGCTAATAATTCACTGAAATACTTCACACCTTGCTTAATGGATTCTTCTGTACTCAATGAATTAGGTGGAAGACCGAGGGATTCCGAGGACTGCATAACATCTTCCGCAGTACCGCCCGATTCCACCTGTATAATCGCAAGAAGTATGTTGACATATTCTTCAACGCCATATTCTTTGGCATATTTTTCTACCATAGGCTTATGAGCCAGCACTTCTGCGGAAACATTCACACCTCCATAATGAATATTGGAAATTCCGCTGTCCTGTTCATCTGAAAATAAAATGGCAACAAACAGAAGCAGTGAGAAGACCATCAAGAATAATCCAGAACCACCAATCACTAAAGTTTTCAACTTCATGGTTTCTTACCGACTTTCTTAATGGTGGCGGTTTTGATTGGTGGTCTACTTCTTGTATTTTGTAGTGGTACTCTTTGAACAGTAGACGGACGTTCTTTTGTGATTGGACGTTGTGAAGTTCTATCTGCTGTAGTGGTTGAAGTTGCTGGCTTTTGAACGGTTTTTTCTTGAACGGTATTGCCTTGGCGTTCCACTTTTGGACTTGAAAAATCGGACTTAACTGCTGGACGCTCTTGTTTGGCTTGTTGAGATTCCTTATATGAAGTCTGAATATTAGACTGTTTTGAGGTCTGTTCATCATGATATTGTTCTTGTCTTGTAGTCGGTCTTTCATGAACAGAAGAAGCAGGCTGTTTTTTCTGTTTGACCTGTTCCATTTCAGAGCGACGCTTCGCAATGGTTTTTCGCCTTTGTTCCTGCTGTTCCTTGCGTCCACTGGCTCTGTCCGCTTTGGTTTGAGAAATACTACTGGTTAAATCACGGACATTCTCTTTTACTTTGGATTTTCCTTGATATACTGCATATCTTGCATTGGTCGGCAAATCTTTAACCTGTTCTTTCAAACCACTAGCAGTGTCTACCATTCTGTCTTTGGTATCAGCTACTGTACCGATGGTTTGACCGATACGTTTTCCAAGTGTTGATTTTTCCTTTCCGTCTGGTCGGGAGTGATCTGCTTGTGTCCTTGCAGAACTCCCCGAACCCGACTGTCCTTTTTTACCTGTAACAATGGCAGACCCAGCCCCTAGAGTAGTCATGGAACGTCCAAGTTTCCGCTGTAGACGGTGCATGTGAGCGTGCATAAGCATACGAGGTTTTCTCATCACACGACTTCCCACACTTTGAGAATCGTTACTCTGTAGAGAAAACATACTCATTAAATCGCCCAGCTTGAAGTAGATTCCTGCAAAGGTCACAATCTGTAGAAAAGCAATCAAAAAGAACGGATAACCAGCCGATAAGGTATAGAGCATGGTTGAAATACTAAATGCTGTCGTAATAATCAATGTGATTCCAGCTCGTGTCAAAATGGTATTAAAGAGCTTTGTTATGGCTCGTTTTGACATACCATCAAATGATGGAATCATGCTTAAAATAAAGCTCACAGGCAGAAACATAGCATAGATGATAAAAAGTACCTGCGAGAAAATCATGATTCCTGTTAATAGGAATACAAATATGGAAATCCCAATATTGAAGACAAATAGGAAGAAGACTGTACCTAAACGGTTAATGGTCTTTGTAATGGTTAGATTGGTATTGCTTCTGTCTTCAATTTCTTCCGCAACAATTTTTTCTCTGTCTTCGCCATTGTTGGAATCTGGGCTGGTGGAGAGCAGGCTTTCCACACGGTCAATACCGATACTTTCAATGTCTGAACTGTTGTATTGAAGCAGTAGCCACGGTTGCTGAACCTGTATGGAAAACAGGCTATCTCTGATTAAGTCCACGCTGTCCTTGCCTTGACTATCGGAATGGGGCATGACAATCTTCGTGCCAAGTGATAAACTGGCATTACTGATGTCTGATGAAAAGTCATTGATTTTTTTAATGTAGTCGGGAGCGTAGGCAATAAAGGAAGCCGATAGGATAAACACCAGCACAAAATTCATAATGGCATGAATTGCCTTTGTGGTTTCTCTCTTTATCAGTCCCGTATAGGCAACATAAACCCCAAGAACCAAAATCAAGAGTAAGAGGAATCCAACATAGAAACCCTCTGTTGAAAATCCGTTTGCACTCACACCAGCTAAGGTCTGCATATTCTTACCAATGGAATCTGCTGTAGCGGAAATGAAGTCTAAGGAATAGGCTTCCTGTACTAAGTAACCTGTCGCATTGGAAACATACAAACTGATTGTCCAAATAAAATTGGTAATGGCATATAGTCCATACATGACCTGTTTTCCAATCCCGTCCGACCAGTTCCACGGAAGCCAGCCCCAGCTATTATCCACATAAAAATCCAGTTGATAGTTTTCAAGTGGGTATCGGCTGTATTCATTTGCCACATTGACCGTATCATCTACCAAGCCCGCAGCTTGAACCACCGTTCCCAGCATGGCTAAAAGAAAAATGGCAATCACAAGTGTGAAAGCCACTGTCATTGCCACTTTACCTAGACGTTTCAGCGTCCAGTTTGATTTTATTCTGTTTACTATTGATGGTTTCACATTTACACCTCTTTTCGCACAGGTGGTCTGGTATCAAAGGCATGGAGCAGTTCTTCAAATACAGGGTGGAACTGTATCACACCGACACGACCATATAAATCACTGATAAGGCATTGCCCGTTTTCCAAATCACGCAATCGCTTCTGATTGTTTTCGTCCTCTGGGTCTACACCAAAAAAGGCTAAGGTCTTTTTAATCTCGTTAAGGTCAGTGGAACGAAATGCAAATTTTAAGCCGAGGTTATTTTTCAGTTTTTCATCTAAGAGGTCGTCTGTATTTTGGGTCACGAAATATACCCCAGCGTTCATAGCACGACCAGCCCGAACCAGCTTCATAGATAGTGTTTTTCCTTGTGCTACCTGTAAAAAGCTCCATGCTTCGTCTAAATCTACAATCTTGAAAATGCTTCGGTCTGTATGGATAAAGTCTAAAGCAAAGGTACTAATGACAATCAGCATAGCAACGGATAAAAGCTCCATAGTGGTATATTCCTCAAAGGAAGTTTCCTTGTCGGGAAGTACCAAGTCCGCAACCTGTATAATGTTCAGTTGTTTTTCTAAGCTGATAGACTGCTCCACATAACCATTACTGAATAATAAATGTGCAAAGTCATAGTCTGTAAAACTTTCGATATGGTCGGCTATACTGGTACTTAGTGGCGTATTCTCAACCCGTAATTCCTCAATCACTTTCATCAACCCTCGTACTTCACTATTGGTTACTGCACGAATGGCTTTTCTAAGGATTGGGAAGCGTTCCCCATCACGAGAGGAAATCCCCGTAAGGAATGTCAGAATATCAATAGCCAGTGATTCAGAATCTTTGGGATTTTTCATAATCACATAAGGGTCAAGTAAGCCTTTGTTTTTCTCATCAGAAGTCAGAGTGACGATATTGATTTCATGGGAAATCTCTGGCAAGGTTTCTTTCCATCTGCCACGTTCTGCTTTTGGGTCTACAATCACTGCTTGTGCCCCATAAAGCACCGCATAATAGACGATAAGGTTATTCGCAAAGGATTTACCACCACCCAGCGAACCAACAAAAGCCGACGCTAACGCATTGGTTACTGAACCCTTAACCCCTTGACTGGCAAGAGCAGGTTTCAGATAGACATTGCGTCCAGTATCTAAGCTGTAGCCAACATAAATCCCCTCATTTTCCCCCAGCATTTGAGTAGCACCAAAACCTAAACCAGCGAGGAAATCAGAGGTCACGTATTGAATATAATCATTCATATAACGCTTGCTGGCAGGTAAAAATTCTTCATGTAAGCCGAGCATATCCCCAAATGGTCGTACCAGTTTTACGCTTAAATCGTCATAAAAATCTTTCACTTCATTACAACGACGTTTGAGTTCGTCAAGATCATTTGCTGATACCCTTACCACATAAGACAGCTTGTACATAGATTCCTTGCTTTGGTCTAAATTGGTTTCCAGCTCATTCACACTTTCCAGAGCTTCCGCCACATTGGAGCTGGTTTCATTATCACTTTGCCAAGCGTGGTTATCCAAGTCTTTCAGTTCTTTCTTTTTATTGCGGACAGTAGATAGGGCTTTACGATTCGCTACAATTTCCACATTCATTGACGTATCAATCGGGAATGTAAATTGCTGTTGCTGGTAGTAGAAGATTTCAGAGGACGGGAAGTCCAGTTCTCCGACAATGCTGTTAATGGTAAAGTAAGCTACATAGACGGTTTCATCTTCCTGCTGGATTTTCAAATATCGCTGTTTTTCTTCCACCAAACAGCGAGTAGGCTTAATCAAGTCATAGTATTTAATCAGCGTTTCATTATCCAGCTTTTTCTTTGATAGATGGTACTCATACTCTTCATAGGCAGTGCCTGTCTGTCCGTAAAGGTGTTCAATCAGATAGCCGAAGTCGTCCTTATCTAACCTGCGGATTTTGAAACGACGAGAGATTTTATTTTCTAAGAGCTTTTCCATCTTCTGAAAACGCAGGATTTCATCATTACTCATACTAACAAAATCGCCCATCAGCTTATGGTTCACATCATAGACAAAATCAGACAAAGCATTTTTTGCTTCAACGGTAAGACTTTTCATAGAAAACTCCTGATCGTTGAGAAGCAACTTAAAGCCGATAAAGAAACGGTAGTTCACTTGATTTTCGCCAATCATGGATATTAAAGCGTCTGTCTGTTGGTCGATTTTGTCATAGGCAACCGCTTTGAGCTTGCCAGTGACTTCATTTTTGGAACGCTCTTGTGCAGAACGTATGCTGGATTCTGTACTGATTTGTAAAGCATGAATTTTGCCATCACGATTTTGTGCGATAAGCTGTCTGAAAGAATCATGCACTTGTATTTTCTGTTCTGGACTTAGAAATGAGTAATTGTAAGGAACAAGCTCATAGTAAGCATAACATTCCCCGTCTTTATTCCAGACGAGATTGTTTTCAATGTATTTAATTGGATATGCCATAAAATTCACTCCTAACTGCTGTAATGGCTTCTTGTGGCTGGTTTCTGCCAAGCGTTACTTTTTTTCCTGCATAGGTCAGCTTTGGTCGCAGTGCATAAGCAATGACAGACTTCAAAAATCCATAAGGCTTTTTACCATCAAAAGTTTTTGTAGACATAAACCATGTGAAAGCCACAGGAATCCCAAAGTATTTGAGAAATGCTCCCTCTATCATGGAAAGAGGGGGCAAGTTGCCAAGTATCATCACTGCAAAGAGTGACACGACAAACCATGTCATTTGCGTAAAGGTTATGGGAAACGGAAGTCTAAAATCATTGATAGAATACAGTACCTTTTCCACAGACCAGATACTGGTATAGCTTCGTATTTTCTTCATGTAATCAATCCTTTCATAAAAAATAGGGGTAGCTGATTGAGCCACCCCGTAAAATAGAAAATCTGCCAGTAGTAATGTACCGACAGATTTAATAGACGATTTCAAAAATCCCATGATTGGTTGAGATAAACGTTCCTGAAAGGTCTAAATCCCGACCATAGGCTTGATAATCAATATAGTTTTGAAGACTAGCTGGTACTTCGCCTAAAGCACCCGTTTCTTCAATGTAGTAGCGTGCCACGTCATACATATCATCACAATCGGAATGAATGATAATATCCTCTTGATGTTCGCTTAGTTCTTCAATGCTTGAAAAATGAGTGAGCAGAGCAGATAGCTCCGATTGTAATTCTTCGGGTAATTCCGATACCATTTCCCATAGTCGATTGAGTTCGCCAATGGAAGTGTATTCGTCAACCGTAAAGGGTAACTCGTAGTCATGAATGGCGTATTCCTCATATTCATCATTCAAGCCGATTTTCTCTTTGACTTCCTCAAAGTCAATGGGAAAGGTAAACCACGCACCGACCAATTCGCCCTCATTGTATTTGCCTAAATTCGCAATATAGACTTGCATATCGTCCATATATTCACGTCCTTTCTTTGTAGAGATTCAAAAATCCCTACCGCACTTCGTTTGGTGTACCATTCCTTTGCGGAACATAAGAAAACCACTTATATTCCACAAAAGAACGGTTTTATTTAAGCACCAATAATGCGATTGAATAGCTCTAGTAAAATGTCTTTTACTCCAGCAGCGTTGAAGACTAAGCCAACCGCAATAATCGCAATAATTAAAAAGCCAATCAGTTTGCTAAACTCACGCTTGAAGCCAAGATACAAGCCAATCACAACGATTGCTAAAAGCACCAGTGATTGAGCGTTTGATAGAAACCAGTTATAAAGGTTTTGTCCAAAATTCATAAAAATGTTCTCCTCTCTATATTCAATGAATTTGTATTTGAGTTATTTTTTTGTTGTTATCACGTCCTGTTCTTTTACTGACTGTTGCTTCAAAATCTGCTTGTGTCGGTCTGTCAGTTTCGCATGGTCGAGAATGTCTTTTACAACCTGCGTCTGGTTGATTTCATCAAGTTTAATCGCAACCTTTAAGGTCGGGGCAACTTGATGAGATAGCCAGTTCAGCGTCCTTTGGAAGGAGTAAGGCTCTGGTTTTGTGGTTAGTTTTAATCGTTCACGATTGTTCCCAATAAACCAAGCCCATTCTTCATTCAGTTTCCAATCAGAACGAGGTTTGGAATCGTCTTTATCTACAAAACGGATATACCGATTGATAATTTTAAAGGCGGTATGCTCTGGATTGTCATAGACGAGTAAATCACGGACTGCATAATAGGCACGCTCATTTTTCAATCGAATCTCAAAACGGTTTTTTACTTCTGCGTCTTCAATGGGAATATCATTTTTCTTGTACTGCTCGTAGTCCTTTTCATAGATACAGAAATAAACTTCACTTTGTAATGAACCGATATAGAGGGTGTTTCCCATACATTCCTTTTCCTCTTTGCGTACCAGTTCGCCACTGCGATAGCTTTTAAAACTGCGGAAGACGGAGATACATTCTTCCTGTTGGCACTTTTCAGTGAGTACAGGGATATTCAAAATCCCTGTCTTATCGTTAATGGCAAGGTCAAGGCGTTTCATCACACCGCCAGCCACCAAAACGTCCATAAAGAACTCATACCAGCTTCTTTGTTGTGCCAGAAGATAGCTTTCAAATTGTCTGCACCCACGACCTTTCAATTCCACCAGAACTCCTTTGTCCAGTTCATGGGAGCAAAGGACGAATATGTCGCCTAAAGCATAATGCTCTGAATAAGAATAGAAACCATAGTCCTCATGAAGAAAATAGGACAGTTTCAGTTGTAAGATGTTTTCGACCACCTGCTGTACGTCTGTTGTCGGAAAGCGAATCCTTACATAATCAAACAGCATTTCAAGGGGAGCGTCGGGATTGAAGCGTTCCAGAGCTTCCCAAAGGGACTGCTGTAAATCCTCTGATGGCTTGACTTTTCCTGTTTCAATATCGCTTAGATACTGCCTTGTAATACCAGTCGCAACAGCTAAACGGTTTTGAGATAGTCCATAAGCCAAGCGTTTTTCTTTTAAATGCTGTAACCAAGTTTGTTCATTCAGTAAAAATCCCTCCAATCAAAAAGGCGTATGTCAACTTTTAAAGCCCATTTGACATACGCTGAAATTTTGTAAATCCCTTGTAACCAAAGGATTTTCTAATGTTTTTTTGACTGTTTCCTGTCGATTTGTACCCCCCTGTTAGATACGGGGGGTTAAGTGCTGGCGTGGCTATTGCCACACCAGCCAGCAAGATCAGTCCACACCTGCGACTTCCGCTTCGCACGTCGCCTGCGTGGACTGTCTGCTGTTGGATAACTTTTTAATTTCCTCCAAGAAATCATATCCTTTTGGTACAAGGGGAGTATAAAACTCTGATATGACACTTGTTCCTACATCAACATAGCCACGACCTTTGATTCGCTTTAAGAAGAAATCCTTTTGTACGTCACTGCCAAACATCATGCCATAGCCCATTTCAGACATACGACCTAAAGCCACTCTGAAATTAAACTGATCACGGATTCCGTCGCCTAAATATTTTGCGTCTGGACGTTGACAAGCCAGTATTAGAAAGAAGCCAGCTTGACGACCTAACATGACAATCTGTTTCAGCTTATTCATAACTGCGGTGTTTTCTTTTGTTCCCAGCATTTCCATGAAAGCGACGTATTCATCAAAGATTAAGAAGTGTGCCGGGAGACCTAAGTAAGCATAATTTTTGCCAGTCTTATAGTTCTTCATCTGCTTCATTTCCTCACTACGTTTCATCATTTCTTCATAGAATGTTTCAATGCAAGAAAGCAAGTCTTCTTTTCTATAGTAGACATTTGCCATCACAGAACCTAAGTCCGCAAGGTCAGCATTTTTCGGGTCAAGAATATACAGTTTTGAATCTGTATGAAGCAAGGCTTCAATCAGTGTCAGTATAAAGTAAGTTTTACCGCCACCTGTACCACCAGCAATCAACATATGAGGGAGCTTATCATATTCCCACCATACGTTTTTCATTAAGCGAAGTTTACCATCTTTAGCTTCTACTTCATCAATAGAAATACGACTGGCTATGGTGTCATAGAGCAAAGTATATTCCACATAGGAATCCTTTAACTCTTTATCCGTCAGCTCACAGTACAAGCCACTCTCTAATTTCTTTTCCAAGTGTAAGAGTTGGTCTTGATATTTTCCCAGCGTGATTTCCACCCGTATCTGTATCAAGCCATTTTTAAGTCGATAATACATTTTAGGGAAGTAGGTTATCTTTTCCTTTGTACGACCAGCACTATCTTTAAAGAAACCCTCTGTTTTGACCTGTTCAGATTCATACCACTTGTTTTCAAGTATCATCTTTGCCAGTTTTTGACGGTGGTAAAGTTGTTTAACCGTATCATAGCGAACCCGTTTGAATACAAACGCTACCAGCAAGCAGATAAGAATTGCGACACTGAAACTGATAATTAAATAGGGAATGTCAATCTTATCTGCTTGTGATAGGTTAAAATCCTGCCAGTTGATCTGCTGGATTGTCTTCACATGAAACAGTCCGACAACCAGCAGGAAAACAGGCAGGAGTGACGCTATCGTAAAATGAAAGACTAAATCTTTACCAGATGGGCGAATCCTTTTACCACGCTGTTTCATGCGAAAAAGTCTCCTTTCTACCTAGCGACTATTTGTCTTGTGTCGGTTCTTTCTTTGCTTGTGGTTGAGCTTTGAATGAACTAGAATCCTTTGTCAGCACAATATCGTCTGCCTTGATATACCAGTCAACATCTGCTCCTTGATAGGTGGCAGTAGCAACGGTGTCCGCAATGGGATTGATAAGTTCCACCCGTGCGTTATAATCAAACTCTTTCAAAGGCACGCTGGCAGGAATACTTACTTGAATCATGCGTCCTTGTCCTTTGGATTTTAAGTCATAGGTACGTTCCTTGATTTCATCTGAAACCGACCCGTCTTCATTTTGGATTCTCACTTCACGACGTAGAGCAGAGAATTTCAATTCTCCAAAAGTCGTGTCTTTATCTAATACAATGCCATTTGCTAATCTCATCATTTTTCCTCTCTTTCTTTATTCTTTTATCATGTCGTCAGCATGTAAAAGGTAATTTGTAAAACCACGAGTGCCGATTTTGTAGCCCTCTGCGGTAATACGTGGATTGACTAACTTCACACGTTCCTCAAAGCCGAAATGTTTTTCGCCAGCTTCAGCAGGAAGCACCACCACAATATCATCTGCTCTTTGAACATCAGAATAGAGATTATAGCTTCTTGATAAGACAGTTAGCCGTCCGTTGATTCTTCGCTGAACGACTTTATCCTCGCCAGCAAATTCTAAATTGCCGAATGTTTTTTCCATGTTGGGAATCACAAATTTAAGTTCCATATTTTTACCTATCCTTTCTTTTTTATTGGCTGAATGAATGTTTGATGGTCTTAAAGAGTGGGGAACGACCTTTTGATTCTTGATTTTTTGTTTTCATAAGTTCACTTCCTTTCAAAATCGGGTAAAAAAATAGACACCTCATTTTTTGAAGTGTCTACCTATTAAATATTCAAATTTTATTGGAAGTATCTTTATATCTTCACTTTTCAAGGATAAATCGTCGTATCAAAGCTCATTCATAAGTAGTAAATTAGTAGTAAATTGAGTGGTTTTGACCTTGATAAAGTGTGATAAGTCCAGTTTTTATGCGGATAACTAGATTTTTATGCTATTTTTAGGAAAAATCTTGTTTAAATTAATTGCGATAGCCTGTCATCTATTAATTGCATTCGTTCTGCTTGCATTCTCGGTGTTATCTCTTGTGATAGGCTGTCAATTTTCCAGACGATAAAATATTTCTTTTATACTAGCATAGTCTGGAAGGGTCGGAGCTTTGCGCTTCGATCCTTTTTTGTTGTATTAGAAAACCCCCGGTTAGACCGGGGGTTCCGTTTAGCTTTGGCGATGAGAACCTAACAGCCTCTCGTGTTATGATAAAAAAGGTCTGGAAACCACGCAACATTATCATCAACAGGAGGTAAAGATGTCATCGCTAAATGACACTCATAGTCTATCACACACAAAATGGAATTGTAAGTATCACGTTGTATTTGCACCGAAATATAGAAGAAAAGAATTCTATGGGTCAAAGCGACTCGAAATAGGTGCAATTTTGCGAGAGTTATGTGGTTGGAAAGAAGTCAACATATATGTAGTCAATAATATTGTATCTTTCGTCAATAGAGGCTTCGCCTTTTGTATTAAATCTGTTCTCAATTTAACAACCCTGGTTTAGCTTACCGAGAAAAGGTACGTTTAAATTATTTAAGGAAACCACCTAAAAAGTGAAATGAGGAACATTGAATAGATACATTACAATAAATTAGAATTCTACTACCACAAAGATTAGAAAATATGAAAAAGGGGAAGTTATCAAAAAGAAAAGAGAACTTTAATACAGTGCAGAAATACTTGACAAAACAACATGTGGATGTTATCCTAGCTTTAGGAAGCCTTATGCAAACTATGATTCAACAGTGCCATCAAAGATCTAAGAAAGGATGAGAAAATGATGAAAAAGGTTTTGTCTTTAGTTATCTCCTTGTTAGTGATGCTCTCTGTTTCAAATGAGGTATTCGCTTTTTCTGCAGAAGGAGAAATGAGTTCTAATGAGAGAATAAGGCAGGTAGCTATTGAATTTGTAGAAAAAGAGTTTTCGGATTTTAGTGATTCTAACGATGTGAAGAGCAGTGTGGTTGACAGCAAAGCGGAAGGCTTGAAAAAACATATGCTTGACCGAAAGGAAATAAAAGCATATAAAGAAAAATTAATAGGAAGAAAGTTAACCTTAAAAAGCTTTAAAGTTTTGGATGAGCAGTTAGTTCCTGTAAACGAAAATACAGAAGATGTTTTGTTGAAAATCCAATATAATTATTGGGATGGAGACTTAGAATCCAAATTGATTGCGGATTACAAAATTAGAGTGACAAGAGATAATGATGATTTTTATGTTTATGCTGCGATTTCAAATGACCTTTCTGATGGAACATTATTTCCTGAAAATTTAACGTTAGAAGCGAAGGAATTACCTTTGGATTCACAAATAAACTCTAGTGCTATGAACAAAGAAAGAGCTTTTTCGATGGGAAATTCTAGTATAGATTCTGCTAAAGATAGATTTGCAGAGTATATTAAAAGCATAGAATTTGAAAAAGAACTTAACGATCAATCTGCAATTAGACCTATGTCTGGAAGATTTGCCTATTTTTCCAGTCAACAAAAGGCAAATATGAGGCGATATCAAGATAACTATTTTAATGGATTTAACTCAGCTTACTACAATTTTACAGGAAGAGGGGGAGACTGTACAAATTACGCTTCACAAATACTTAGAGCGGGTGGCGCACCATTCAAAAGCTCAAGTTCATCGTCGATAACAGGATCTAACTATTGGTACTATAGATCCATAAATGAAAGAAGTTCCTCATGGGCTGGTGTAAATGAACTAAGAACGTTTTTAGTTAATAATTCTTCTCAGGGGCCTGTGGGATATTTTTCTAGTACTTTTGGTGCGTTAGATACAGGAAGCATTATTCAACTAAAGAACGATAGAGGTCGATATTATCATTCAGTTGTAGTCTATAAAAAAGGTGGAGACCCTTGGGTAACTGCGCATTCTTCATCTTATTCAGGATATTTCTCCAGCAGATGGGGGGGTATTGACAATGTTAAGATAAGAATTGATGGATACTACTATTAATGCTATTTTCAATTAGAAAAAGGAGAGTCTAATATGATGAAAAAAACTCGTACTATATTTCTTTTATTAATAGTGTTATTTGTTTTGCCATTCAGCTTAGGAATGAAGACTGCAAATGATCAAAAAAAGGATACCAAGAAAGAGCAACAAACGAATGATAATGTTATAAATACTATGCTATCAAGTAAACCAGGAGCAGATCCCTTAACTCTTGTCGCTGGTTCGGATGATTATTTGATCCTAGAACACTATTGTGGTTTATTGATTTTAGATCGCAATTTTTTGGAACCTTTTGCTGAAATTCCAGCAAAAGATATCGAATTAAAGACACAAGGAGATGAAGCCTTCTCTTATAGCTTAGATGGAAATACACTATATTTAAAGAGAATGGGAAGTGGAAAATCTTTTACCTTTAACATTGCAGACAAAGTTCTACAAGTGGAGCAAAACAAGGACCAAATGAATAGAATGGATTCATTTAAGTCTCTCTCTGAGGGTAGATTGGAAGAGGTTTTAGGAAGAAAGTGTAATGCTCAGGGGATTCAAGGGGATAACTGGATATTTATCCTTATACCTGACCCAAATAAATTAGGAAATAGCCAGTTAATGATTGTTGATCAAGATACGGGTAGTAAACGCACAAAAAATCTCCGTGATTTAGTCGAAACAAAACACAACGTATCTATATTCTTAGATGAAAAAACTTTGAACTCAAAAGGTTTTGTGGAAAAAGGAAGAGCTTACCTTCCTTTGCGATCGATCTTAGAGGGGCAAGATTATGAGGTAAATTGGAACCAAAAGGACTCTAGTATTGTAATTAAAAATAAGAATCAAAAGATTCTCATGGTTCCAGATGGTCAACGTTATTGCTTAATTAAAGAGGGGAAGAAGCGGAGTTATGATTTTTATGTAAGAGAAAATCGAACTTATTTAAGTCAGAAATTTTTTAAAGAGATAGCGGGGTTGAACCTTTCGGTTAATAAATAAAAAGATAAATCTTAATTTTTTATCAAAATGATAAGGTTCTAAGTTCAATGTTTATTAGGGAGATTTGTTTTTGCAAATCTCCCTTTTTATGCAATGCTTTCATAAAGTTATAAAGAGAATAAAGACTTTGAAGAAAAGATTATGTGTTATACAATAGAAAATAATTGACCTATTCCCACATACGAGGCTTTTGAGAAATATTAAATTTTATCCATACTGACCACTCAAGCCATGTCGAGAAAAGGCAACTGCTACGACAACGCCCCCATGGAGAACTTCTTCAGTGTACTGAAAAGAGAAATCTACGACGGTTACGTCTACCGAAGCCGACAAGAACTCGTGCGTTCCATCGAACGTTTCATCCACTATTACAACAACGATCGAATCAAAGAAAAGTTAGGAGGCTTGAGTCCGAAGCAATACCGTGAACAGATGCAATCTGCATAGAACGAATGTTATGTAAAACAAAATCGAGCAAGCGGAATGCTTACTCGATTAAGTCCAACTTTATGGGGTCACTTTATAGTGCTCCGACCTTTTTTCTACAGGTAATTAAAGCTGCTGGTAATCTCGCTGAACTAGTTTTTCTAAGCGCTTAAGCAGTATCGCCACTTTTTTTGACCGCTTCTTTAGCTTCTTCCATCCACTGTGTTAGAGCTGTCATAGCAGAGATTTTTTGATGAGATAGAACGGTAAAGCCTTCTTTTAAAATATAAGCGGTACGAATAGCATCGCTCGTTTTAAACAAGATGGCGACAACGAACTTTTCATCTTCTGTTAAGTTCTTTGTCGGTTTCTTTAAAAGACTGTGGCTCTTTTTAAACTACTTTCTCTCCGTTACCGTCATTAGTTTTTGCTCCGGGTTCGTCACATTTTCAAACACCCAATGGATACTTTATAACCCATAATGCTCCGACATTTTATATCTTAGAGAATCATTTAACGGCTAGGCGTACCTTTATCTAGTCTTTCTTTTGATCGATCATTAAGTTCCAAATATCGTGAGTAGTTATCATGAATTTTATGAAGGTTTGCCACAGAAGCCTTTAAACGACGATTATCGTTATAGAGGTCCGTTAGCTCAGACTTTAATTTTAAATCCGTTAAATAGCCTCCTGTAAGCTCTTTGATCTCTTTAATTCGATCATTGTTTTCCTTCTGAATGTTGTTGTTGAAATTAATTACTGCTGTAATTTCTGAGAAACTATTAATGCCATGTTTTTTTAAGAGCAGATAGTTCTCGTTCATCATCGTCATATTTCTCATTAAGATCTCATTCTGATTAAGACCTTTTTCAAAACGAATCATGCGTACATCTTCTTGACCGATTGTTTTATGCTGAATGTTAAAACTGATCATTTCTTTGGTATAGTCCGTTCCAAAAGTGGTAGGGTGTATAAGCGTAAATTCTTCATCGCTTGAATGTTTCAGGTAGAGTTCGCCACGGTACTCCTTGAAATCATATTGTTTCTTCTTCATCTCGTTTAAAAATTCGTCGTAAGATGAAGCATATTTTATAGCTGACTCCATAGCGTATTTTGTTCGATTAATGATCTTATAATCGACGAATTGTTGTTTATAAACATCGATGTTGGCTTCACGATATGCAGCTTGTATTTGCTCCATATGATATTTTTTACTGAGTCGAGCTTCCGGACAAGTAACAGAGCGGTGACTATCTTCAAACATATAGACTTTTTCATCAGGATCATAACTGTAACCTAGAGAGGAAAAACGCTCCATAAAATCACGGAAGGTCTTTTCTTCGCCGAGAATAGTGTGAAGATCGTCCTGAATTTTTTGCTTGGTTTGTTTTATAAAGTTAGGATCTTGCATGTACATCTTCGGCTTGTTTGCAATTTGATTTTTGATTTCTATTTCTTGCTCAATGCGATTTTGAATAGCTTCACGTGTGTAGTCTTTTCCAAGTGTTTGTTCCTTGCACCTTGTAAATTTTTGTTGTTCCGGGAATTTAATTTTCAGATACTTTCCGTTGTCATCATGAACAAGTCCAATGTCTTCGATCAAAAAAAGAAAATTCTCATAGCTTGTTGCCTTTTCAATACATAAGTCAATTCCGGACTGAATCTTTGCTTTCCAGGACAGACCTTTTTTTAGACACATATCTTCATAATATGACCTCGTGTTTCGAAGATGGTCGTTTAGAAATTCTTTTTCTTTATCGGAATCAATAATGGATAGTCCGTGTTCTTTACAAATATCGTCGTTTATTTGTCTGATGATGGGAATGTCTTTTGTGATCTTATAGGCTTTAAAATCCGTCATTCGTATGTTATTAAAAAGAATATGATTATGAATACAGTTCGTATCGACGTGTGTTCCTACTACGTATTGATATTCACCTTTTAAGAAACGCTCACAAAATTCCAAGGCAATTTCGTGTGCTTCTTCAGGAGATACTTCTCCTGGAGCAAAGGACTGTTTGAAGTGTCTTGCTAATACTTTCTTTTGTGGATTTGTATTCGTGTTCCAGATTTCTAAAAAATCTCTTTCTCCATAATCAATACTAGTGCCATACGCTGAAACTAAAATACTGTTTTCAGTTTTATAAGCGTCTGCAACATAATTAATTGCCTTCTGCAACGTGGACTTAATTGGCTTACCTTTTACAATAACAGCCACAACTTATGCCCTCTGAACATTAAAAGTCTTGCATAGCATGTGAAGATTAGTACGAATATCTTCTAATTGGTTTTTAATTTCTAAAATATCATTAATGTCTTCTTGGTAAATTGAATTGGTAGAATTTATTCTTCGAGCAATTTGATTTATATTATTTCCAATCAGGGAGAGAGAAACGTGCATAGCATTTAGCTGACCGTCATTTAGTCGGACATTAATTATTTTACGATGGCGGAGTAGGTGGATAATAAAATCATTGCGATTAGTAAATCGACTTTTTTCAAAAAGGGTTTCGAAGAATTCTTTTTCTTCAGAAGTAAATCTTAAAAGCATCTGCTGATCTCGGTATCTTTTTTCACTCATAGCTTTAATTCCTTTCATAAAAATAGTTTAATAAGGGTTCGGGATTATCCCATAAATTTTGAAAATCCAAAATTTATTTCGGGGGTTTGGGGAACTCCTCAACAAGCCTTGGAGATTTATTTTTTCAAAATGGATATCCAAGGTACTCGCTTGCTATGACAGAAAAAAGGTGAATTTAGATACTTCTATTATACCAAAAAAAGCCACCGCCTTCGCAGTGGCTTTAAATCTATCTTTCTAAATCATCAAGCTTTAAAAATTGGTTTGGCTTAGAAAGATTCATTCTCTCAGTTGCTTGATCTTTTAATTCTCTATAGGAAGGAAGATCCTTTTCTCTTAACTCCACACCGCTGATTGCTTTTTTATAAATCATATTTATTAGATCGGTTTTTTCATCTGTAGAGTAATAATGGCTGAGCAAAGTATTGAATTCTAAAATATCTTTCTCCCTGATTGTAAGGATGCCCTTACCGTGGCTTATAAGATCTTTATTAGCAATCAGTGAAGCGGTTCGTTTATTTCCGTCCCAAAAAAGTTGTGCTTTCATCATCCATAGCATTCGTTCAATCGCTCTTTCCGTTGCATTATTTATTTTTTCGAATGCTAAAAGTTTTGTTTTTACTTCGCCTTCTTCAGGTATTGGCGGTACATAATCTGTTCCTCCAATACCAACACGACCTGTTCTTAGTTCTCCCCAGGCAAGAGCTTCATCTTTAGCAATTTCATAATGAAGGTCTTTTATGAAATCAAGGGTAATGGGTTCTTCGATGTTCTTTAAAAGAAATTGCCAGGCATGCTTTAGATTCAAAATTGTGCTGACGGCAGAAATATCGACATTCTGCATCTTCGCCTTTTCAAGAATGGTATAAGTTTCAGGGAAGGTAACATTTAATCCTTCCAACTTGGCACTATTATAAATGCTGTCTACTAAATTACGTTTTGCGTAAGCAATGTTTTGTGAAAGCGTCATATTATACTTATTGTTCATTCATAACCTCCGAAACAAACAGAGAAAAGCTTATATAGACTAAAGGAATTTCAGTACAATCATCTTTCAAAGGGACGAGATTTTTCTACCTGTAATTCAATCTCATAATCCTTAATTGCTTTTTCTTCTTCTTCACAAATCAAAAATAAAAACTTTTCAAGGTCCTGATCTTTAGCGTACTGATCGAGGCTTTCGTAATATACAGCCCGTTTCTCTGTAGAAATGTTAATAGGCAAGAAATCATCGGCCATTAAAATATAATTCATAAGCAATCGTGCTGTTCTACCGTTGCCATCGGAGAATGGATGAATTTTGACAAACTCAGCATGTACCCATGCAGCTAATTCTAACGTTGATAAGTCTTTCTTTCGAACTGTATATTGTTCTATAAAATAGGACATCTCATTTCTGACCTCTGTCCAATCGATAGGAATAAAGGAAGCACCCGAGATCCGTACATTAGTTTGACGATAGATACCCCCGGGAAAAATATTTTCCGTAATAATCTGGTGGAGATCTTTGATTAGGTCTTCTGTGAATTCTCTGTTTTCTAGAATCGCTTTTTTTAGATACTCAAAGGCTTTCTGATGATTAATCACTTCGTAGAGTTCTCTTAATTCTTTCCCTCCTACTGTAATTCGATCCACTAGAAGAGTTTTGACTTCGAAAATTGACAGAGTATTTCCTTCCATCTTTGTAGATTCATGAGCGAATCGAATAGCAAAATCTTCCTCGTAACTGGTTAAAAAATGTTGTGAAATAGTTTGTATCTTTTGATTCAAATGTCTTTTTCTAGCTTCTAACTCTTGAAGTTTATTATTCATTGGTTCTCACTCCTTACATTTTGTGCTCTTTTATATTCTGCTATAATATCATTCTAAATTCTATCACAAACATTGAATATCTGAATGAAATTGAGTAGCAATCAATTGAAAAATCCAGGAAGCCTTTCGCTTCTAATTTAAAGTTTTATTTAGTTTGAAAACAGAACACTACACCGACTATTTATCGTTACACACTGGTTGCACACTATTTATTTCAAACGGCCTTATCATGCGATTTGTTTGCCTATATCCTAGATCCCCGCCGTCTCCACCAATAATTTCATAACGGTTAAGAAATAGCCATTTATTATTTGAATGATCCTATTTTGATACCCATGAGACCGGATTGCATCTGCAGTCCGGTTTTTTATTTGCGCAAAAGGGCAAAGAAGAACGCTTATTTCCGAAAAAGGAGGATTAGGGGAAATAAGCGTCGGTTTTTGAGGTCATTATTCTCGAAAAAGGCCTTTTTCGAGAATTACAGCGGGTAAAGACGGACTCATTTTTCAAAATTAGCCTTGTTTCGTCTATACCATGGTATAGATGATATGCGCGATGATATAATAAGGGTGATAAGGTAGGAATTTTTGTATCCTCATTTGGGAGGTGATCTTATGATGTACCTACACAAAGTTTTTTATGCGGATAAAAAGAATTTCGAATCAATTTATAAGAATCGTTTTGATTTCGAAGAGACGCTGAGAACGAAATTGTACATTAAACCTTATAAACACGACCGGTCTTATGAGTTGTATTACGTGTATAATCAAAAAACAACAAAGCTTATGGATCGCGTTTGGCAAAACGACATGCTTTTAGCGAATTTGGAAAGCAAATTGCCTTTCATTGCGAAAAGAGCATTTTTAGTCGAGATTATCTCCGGAGAATTGCAGAGCACCAACGAGCTTGAGGGTGTACGCTCCAGCAAACGGGAGATCGTGGAGACGACGCGAAAATTGGTTGCATCCGGCCGCGGGCGGCACGAGCGTTTCTATAGCATGATTAATTCCTACCTATTGTTAAAGGATTCCTTGGAAGTTCCGAAAGACCTAAAAGATGTCCGCAAGATTTATGATGAAATCACGGCAGGTGAAATAAAGGAATCTGATCGGCCGGACGGTCATTACTTCAGGAAAGAAGTCGTTTATGTCCAGAAAAAGAATGCGGTAGATGGCGAGATTATTCATCGCGGAATTTTGGGAGAAGAGAGAATCGAGAGTAAAGTGCGCCGTCTTCTCGATTTCATGTCCGACGATACGGTGGATTTGTTGCTGCGGATCGCCATAGGCCACTATTATTTCGGCTATATTCACCCTTTTTATGACGGAAATGGTCGCGTAAGTCGATTTATTGGCAGTTTATATTTAGTCGAAAAATACAACTACCTTACGGCCATGTCTCTGGCTCGGGGCTCGTGGATTAGAAAGGCGGACTACTATAAGGCATTTAGTACAACGAACTTGCCGCAAAATCGCGGGGAAATGAATGGTTTCGTCGATTCATTTCTAAAACTACTTGTCGCCGGGCAGGAAGATATTATCGATTATCTTAACAAAAATCTGGAAAAACTAAGTCGTGCGGAAGAGTGTATTGACCAAGATAATGGATTGGGAACGAACTTTAAGAAGACCGTGATGTTCTTCTTGTCACAGAACTACCATTTTGATTACAATTCGGGCATCGAACGTAGAGAGCTTATCAACTTCATCGATGACGGTGTCAGTGAGTACAGGGCGACGCAGGAATTTGAAGAACTTGAAAAGGACGGCTATATAAAAAGAATAAAAAATCGTCCGATTACCTATGTATTAGACACATCTTTCATGGGCAAGCTGTAGCACTCGTTTTTTTATCGTGCTCAGAATTCTGAAACCACCTCCGGGTGGTTTTTTAATTAAACAGAGAGAATATGAGTATGCGGCATTCATTTTCGCCGTATACTTTATTTTTACATCGCGAGGATTGTATCTTCATCCCCGAGGGCGTATAATGTTGAATTATCTATAAGCTTTAGTGCTTTACAGTGATTTATACGTAGGAGGTTTGTAATGGAAAGAGTGTTTAATTTTTCCGCCGGCCCCGCCACTTTACCGGTGGAGGTTTTGGAGCAGGCATCGAAGGATATGTTGAATTACAACGGATGCGGCATGTCGGTTATGGAAATGAGTCACCGCTCAAGCGAGTACGGGGCCATTCACGCTGCAGCAAAGGAATCCCTTCGATCCCTTCTGAATCTGGATGAGGATCACGAGGTGCTCTTTTTGCAAGGGGGCGCGTCTTTGCAATTTACCATGATCCCTATGAATCTTTTATCCGACGGCCAATCGGCTTCCTACGTGATCTCAGGCTCTTGGGCGAAGAAGGCCTACAAGGAAGCGGCCATGCTTTATCCCGTGAAGGCCGTCGCCTCGTCGGAGGAGGATAATTTTAATTATTATCCCAACCTGGGCCAAGGGGCGAAAGACAGCGTCTATACTTACGTCTGCGTGAACAACACGATTTACGGCACCCGCCTCGCCCCGGACCGGTTGGCGGCAATAAAGGGCACGGTGGTGGCGGATATGTCGTCGAATATTTTAAGCGAGGTCTACGACGTGAATCGCTGCGGCCTCATCTTTGCCGGGGCGCAAAAGAATCTGGGCCCCAGCGGCGTCACCGTGGTCATCGTGAAGAAGGATCTCTTGAAAAAGGAAAAGGGCGAGCTGCCCACCATGTTGGATTACAAGACCCATTTGGAAAAGGACTCCATGTTCAATACCCCGCCCTGTTACAGCATTTATATTTGCGGCCTGGTCATGGATTGGGTGAAGAAAATGGGCGGCGTGGAAGCCATGGAGGCGCGGAACAGGGAAAAGGCGGCGCTTTTATATGAAACAATCGACAACAGCGCCCTCTTTAAAAATAATATTCCCGCCGCAGATCGCTCCCTGACCAATGTGGTCTTTCTGACGGGAGACAAGGACTTGGACGGGGATTTTGTCGCCGGCGCCAAGGCCAAGGGCCTTTATAATGTAAAGGGCCACCGAAGCGTGGGCGGCATGCGGGCGAGCCTTTATAACGCCATGGACATAAGCGGCGTAAAGGCCTTGGTAAATTATATGAAGGAATTTGAGGTGCAACGTGGCTAAGGATGAACGGCGGGTCTATAAAATCAAGACCATGAACAATATTTCGAAAGAAGGGCTGAAGCTATTGCCGGCGAATTTTATCGCGTCGCCGGACGTGGAAGATCCCGACGCCATTTTGGTGCGCAGTGCGGATCTTCACGATTTCGAATTCGGCCCCAATGTGCGCTTCGTAGGCCGGGCCGGCGCAGGGGTCAACAACATTCCCATCGACCGCTGCTCGGAAAAGGGCATCGTCGTCACCAAGGCCCCGGGGGCCAATGCCAACGGCGTGAAGGAGCTGGTGCTTCTGGCTCTGCTTCTTTCCTCGAGGGATGTGCTCGGCGGCATCGACTGGGTGAGAAATTACAAGGGCGATGCCATCGGAAAAGATGTGGAAGCGGCGAAGAAGCGCTTCGCCGGCCCCGAGCTTATGGGCAAGACCCTGGGCGTCGTCGGCCTCGGCGCCACCGGGCGTCGCGTGGCGAAAATGGGCATCGACATGGGCATGAACGTCATGGGCTTCGATCCCTTTCTCTCCATCGGCAACGCGCTGAATCTGGACACGCGGGTCAATGTGGTGGAAGATCCCAAGGCCCTCTTTAACAAGGCGGATTACATTACCCTGCACATTCCCTACACGGCGGATACGAAGAATTTCGTCGGCGCGGAGCTGCTCTCCATCGCCAAGCCGGGCCTGCGCCTCATTAATATCGCCAGAGGCGGCCTGGTGGATGTGAAGGCCCTGAAGAAATTCATGGACGCCGGCGTCGTGGTGAATTACGTGGTGGACTTCCCCGATCCGGAGACCATGCGCCTGCCCCACACCATTAACATTCCCCACTTGGGCGCCTCCACGCCGGAAAGCGAAGAAAATTCCGCCATCATGGTGGTGCGCCAATTGGTGGATTACTTGGATCACGGCAACATTCGCCACTCGGTGAACTTCCCCGATTCCAATATGGGCATCTGCAACAGCATGGGCCGGCTCACGGTCAATCACCGGAATATTCCCAACATGCTTGGGCAAATCACCAAGGTCTTGGCCGATGAGGAAATCAACATCGCCAATCTCCTGAACCGCCACCGGGTGGACTGGGCCTACACCATGATCGACATCGACTCCCCCGTTCACGAAGGCCTTCGGGAAAAGATTTTAAACATCGACGGCGTGGTCCGCGTGCGGTTTTTCTAGGAGCTACTATGGTTACCATTAAAGATTTCAAGGCCCTGCGGCCGAAAAATAATTTCGCAAAAGACGTGGCGGCCCTGCCTTACGACGTGTACTCCACGAAAGAAGCGGCGGAGGAAATAAAAAAACACCCTCGCTCCTTTCTGCAGGTGGATCTGCCTGCCGCCACGGCGGAGGCATTCGACGGGCCCATAAACGATGTGGCGGCGAAAAATTTCGAAGCCATGAAGGCGGCGGGGATTTTCGAGCGGGACGATGCGCGGAATATGTACGTCTACGAGCTGGACGACGGCATGCGCAAACAGCGGGGCCTTATGTGCCTCGCCTCCGTGGACGATTATCTGGGGGACCGCATTAAAAAGCACGAAAAGACCCGCCGGGAAAAAGAAGAAGACAGGGTGGATCACATCGACCGCCTCAATGCCCAGACAGGGCCGATCTTTCTCACCTATCGCGACGACGAAGCCATCGCCGATTTGATTGCAAAGGGCACGGCGGGGGAACCGGAGCTGGATTTCACCACCGACGACAACATGACCCACCGGGTGTGGACTCTCTCCGATCGGGAGATCGTGGACGGGCTTGTGGAAGCATTTAAAAAACAAGATGCCCTTTACATCGCCGACGGCCATCACCGCTCGGCATCGGCGGTGCGGGTGGCGAAGCTGCGCCGGGAACAATTCGGCCCCGGGGATGGGGACACGGAGTACAATTACTTCATGGCCATTCTCTATCCCGCGGATCAGCTCCACGTCTACGACTACAATCGGGTGGTGGCGGATTTAAACGGATTAAGTGAAGAGGAATTTCTCGAAAAGCTCGAGGAAAAATTTGTCGTCACCGAAACGGATGATGCCGTCCGTCCCGAGAAGAAGGGCGAATTCGGCATGTTTCTTACGGATCGTTGGTATCGCCTGAACTTTAAGGGGCAGGTGCCCGACGATGTCATCGAGGCCTTGGACGTGTCCATTCTGCAGGACAATCTCCTCGCGCCCGTCTTGGGCATCGAGGATCCCAGAAGCGATGAGCGCATCGACTTTGTCGGCGGCGTTCGCGGCTTAAAGGAATTGGAGCGGCGGGTGCACGAGGATATGGCCGTGGCCTTTTCCATGTATCCCACGGCCCTCGAGGAGCTCATGGCTGTGGCCGACGGGGGCAAAGTCATGCCGCCGAAATCCACTTGGTTTGAGCCCAAGCCGAGAAGCGGGCTCTTTATCCACGAACTGGACGAAATAAACTAATTAAATTGCATTCATCGGGTAAGCACGCGCTTGCCCGATTTTTTTGCGCAAAAAAGCCCCCGGCATAGCCGAGGGCGAAAGATCACGATTCAAATCAACGATCCTTTATGACTCTGCGCCTTCTTCCTCAGGAATGGCGCATTGGTTTTTGTTGTCAAAGCGTTCGTTGCGAATGCCATTGATGATAATTTTTAAACACATATACAGAGGCGATGCGATGAGGGCGCCGAGGACGCCGAAGAGATTGGCGCAGATCATGACCGCCACGATGACCACGAAGGGATGGATGTCCAATTTGTTGCCCATAATATTGGGGGTAATGACATTGCCTTCCAGCTGTTGCACCAAGATGCTCACGACGATGACTTTCATCACCATGCCGCCGCCCATGGTGAGGCCCACGAGGACCGCCGGTGCGGCGCCTAAAAAGGGGCCGATAAAGGGAATGAAGTTAAAGACCAAGGCGATGGCGGCGAGGGAAAGTTTGTATTTCAGGCCGATGACGGTGTAGCCGATAAACATGAGCACGCCCAAGATGCAGGCGACGAGAATCTGCCCGGAAATGTAGGTTTCCAAGGTGCGGTGGATTTGGCCTAAGATGTCCATGATACGTTCGTAATACTTTCCTCGGGCCAGGTATTGAATGGCCTTCACGGCGTCATCTTCATCCTTTAACAGGTAGAAAAGCCCCAAGACCATGAGGAGAAGGAGGCTTCCCACGGCGCCGATATTGGAAAGGCCCTTGCCTAAGAGGCGGGGAATGTCGCCGGCAAAGCCTTGAAGCCACGCTTCGAATTTCGCGATGTAATCGCCCAGGGGGACGTAGTCGTTGATCTGCTTATAAAAATCCGACTGAGAGTAACTTGCCAGCGCCTTCACGTCGAAATCGGAGAAAAAGCTCGCGGCCTGATCGTAGATCATGGTAAAGGTGACGTAAAAGAGGCCGATGGTAATGGCGATAAAGAGGAGGAAGGTGAGCACGGCGGAAAGGCCGGGCTTCTTCGTCCATTGGGTCAATTTGTCCCGCACGGGCCTGAAGGCGTAGAAAATATAAATGGCCAGGATCAAGGGCACGATCAGGGACATGATGACATTATAAACGGGGCTTAAAAATTTCCGCGTCGTGCTGAAGAGCAGGATGATGAGAAAAATTAAAGCGACGGTAATCAGATTTTCGTTGAGTTTACTTTTCGTCATGGGGAAACTCCGGTTCTATATATTCGATGGAATCGGCGGGGAAGACGAGGTCGCGCTTAAATTCTTCCACGTGGAGATTGGTCGGGTCGTTGGGTTTGTTGCCGCTTTCGACGCTCTTTTCTCTGTAATCTTCCATCATGGTTTTAAACAGCTCCGATGTGGACGGGGGTGTGTAGGTAATGGCATTGGCACCGGCTTGCGTGGTGGCGTGAATCTTGGACTCGTCGTCGCCGCCTGTGGCGATAATAGGAAATTCATTTCCGATAATGCTACGCACATAGGCTACGAGCTCCGCCGTGCGCTTGCCGCCGGACACGTTTAAAATCCGTGCGCCGGCGTTGATCTTGCCGACGAAGTCATCGTGTTTAGAGACCACGGTGGCGATAATGGGAATGTCCAAGACCTCGTACATATCCCGAATGACTTCGTTTTTCATGGGGGTGTTTACCACGACGCCGTAGGCACCTAAAAGTTCGCATTCCAAAGCGATGGAGACGCTTCGGGCACCGGAAGTGGTGCCGCCGCCGACGCCGGCGAAGACGGGAATGGAAGAGCCCTGAATAATGGACTGCACGATGGCCAGCTGGGGCGTAAAAGGATAGACGGCGAAGACAGCCTGGGCGTTTGAATTGCGAATAATGGCGATGTCCGTGGAAAAGATCAGGGACTTGATTCGCGTGCCCTGAATGCGAATGCCGCTGGCATTGTAAATGGCGTTGGGCATGAGCACGGGTTTTTTGCGAAGAGAGGATTCGATTTCCGGAACGTACTTATCTTTGATGATGCGAAACTCTCGCTTGGGAAGCTTGGATTTTTTCGAAATACTCAATGGGCACCTCTTTCTTATTTAGTGCTTTGGCTGTTTTAATCATTATATCATCGGGCTTCTTATAGCACCACGACGGGAACAAAAAAAGCCCCGAAGGGCTTTTTGCGAAAGGAGGATCGGATTACTTGCCGGGGCGATAGGCGGGATCCGCCGTGTTGCCGGCATCGGGAATATCCAGTTCCCAGGCCATGAGCTGGGTCTTTTCGTACAGGCTGTCGTTTAATTCCTTGACTTCCGGCGTGCGGTAGTAGGAAGCGACTTTCTTGTAGAGTTCGTTGTCTTTGTCTTCGGCTCGAGCCACCACGTAGTTAATGTAGGGGGCGGAGTTTTCGTTGACCGGTTCCATGAAGATGGCATCGTCTTTCGGGGAGAGGCCGGCGTCGATGGCAAGGTTCGTGTTGATGACCGCCGCATCCACGTCGGGCAGGGTGCGGGCCACTTGGGCGGCATCCAGCTCGTCGATGGTGATGTTCTTCGGATTTTCCGCGATGTCCGCCTTGGTGGGGCTCACGCCGACGTCGTCTTTTAGTTTAATGAGGCCTGCGGCTTCCAAAAGGAAGAGGGCCCGCCCGCCGTTGGTGGTGTCGTTGGGAATGGATACCTTGCCGCCTTGGGGCACGTCTTTTAAATCCTTGATCTTGTCGGAGTAGGCACCGATGGGGGAAATAAAGGTGCGTCCGATGGGGACGAGATCCGTGTTTTTCGACGCGTTGTAGGCGTCCAGGAAGGCCTTGTGTTGGAAGGCGTTCAGATCCACATCGCCGTTGACCAGAGCGTCGTTGGGGGTGTTGTAGTCGGAGAATTTGACAAATTCGATTTTAATGCCGTCTTTTGCCGCAAGCTCCGCGGCTTTTTCCCAGAGCCGTTGGTCGTCGCCGACGAGGCCGAGTTTGACGGTTTTTTGTTGCGATGCATCCTCTGTTTTCCCGCAAGCGGTAGCGGTAAAGAGGAGGCAGGCGCATAAGAGAACGGCGGTAATGGATTTAAAAATGTGTTTCATTGGTATCATTCCTTTTCTGATTTTTTGGCCGAAGCCGGCGGCAGGTGGTCAGTTGAGCCCTTCACACCCGAGGCCGCCGGAGCGGCCGTCTCGTAAGCGGGTGGAGGGGTAGAGCATTCGCCCTTTCTTTTTCATCACAGACCTTCTTTCTTCAAACTTATTTCGCGTCTTTCGCCCCGCCGTATTGGCCCAGATCTTTCAGATCCAATTTCCATGCGGCGTATTGACTGCCTTTGTAAAGTTCTTGGAGAAGCTCGTCTACATTGTCTTGTTGGTAATAGCTGACGACTTTTTTGTACAGTTCGTTGTCTTTGTCTTCTTCCCGAGCCACGACGTAGTTGATGTAAGGTGCGATGCTTTCGCCCATTTCTTCCACGAAGATCGTGTCTTGTCTCGGATCCAATCCGGCGTCCACGGCCATGTTGCCGTTAATGACGGCGGCGTCCACATCGGGAAGGGAGCGGGCCACTTGGGCGGCGTCCAGTTCGTCGATTGTTACATTCTTGGGATTGTCCTTAATGTCTTTTACCGTGGGCACGAGGCCGGCGTCGTCTTTTAAGGTAATGACGCCCGCTTGCTCGAGCACGATCAGGGCGCGGCCGCCGTTGGTGGCGTCGTTGGGAATGGCGATTTTCGCGCCGTCTTTCAGTTCCTTTAAGTCCTTAATCTTGTCGGAGTAGACGCCGATGGGGGAGAGATAGGTCATGCCGATGGGCACGAGGTTTTGTTTTTTCGCTTCGTTGTAATCGTCTAAGAAGGCCTTGTGTTGGAAGGCGTTTAAGTCGATGTCGCCGTTTGCCAAAGCGTCGTTGGGGGTGTTGTAGTCGTTAAAGACCACGATGTCCAAGGTGACGCCGTCTTTTTCGGCATTTTCTTTTGCCTTTTCCCAGAGGCGTTGGTCGTCGCCGACGACGCCGATTTTTACCACTTGACCGTCTTTTTTCTCGTCGGTTTTTTGTGCGGCGGCGTTGTTTTTCGCGGTGTTGTTTTCGGCGGCATTGTCTTTCGCCCCGTTGTTTCCTCCGCCGGCGCATCCGGTGAGAACCAGGGCCGAGAGAAGGGCGATGGAGGTGACTTTCTTGAATAATTGCTTCATGATGAGCTCCTTTCTTAAAGTGATTTCTTTCAGTGTTGTACTTTCTTTACCCACAGGTTAAAGATGCCCTGGGTAATAAATACCAAGATTAAAATGAGGATGGTGGAAACGATGATGATGTCGTTTTGGTAGCGGTTGTAGCCGCGGGTAATGGCCAGGTTTCCAAGGCCCCCTGCGCCCACGGCGCCGGCCATGGCGGTGAGGCCGATGAGGCTGATGATGGTCATGGCACTGGCCCGCAAGATGGCGGGAAGGCCTTCTTTTAAATAGACGCCGAAGACGATGTTCGCCGGGGAATCCCCCATGGATTTCGCCGCTTCGATGATGCCGCTGTCCACTTCGGCCAAGGCGTTTTCAATTTGCCGGGCGTAGAAGGGGGCGCTCCCTACGACGAGGGGCACGATGGCGGCGGTGTTGCCGATGGTGGTATGCACAATGGCGCGGGTCACGGGGGAGATGAGGGCCAATAATATAATGAAGGGAATGGAGCGGAAGATGTTTACCACTTTATCCAAGACCCAATACACTTTTTGGTTTTCCCACAGGCCGCCTTCTTGGGTGAGTGTCAGAGCCAGGCCGCCTAACATGCCGATGATGCCGGCGATAATCGACGTAACCACGACCATGTAGATGGTGGCGCCTGTCTCCGTAATAAAATCTTGCTTTGATGCGATGGCGTTGGCAAAAAAGTCCATTAAATCACCTCCTTATCGACGACGCGAAGGTCGACGTTTTGATCGATCATGTATTGCTTCGCCTGTTTAATGGCGTCGGGGGATCCTTCAAAGAGCACCACCAGGTTGCCGAAGGGCACATCTTCCAAAAATTCGATGCTCCCGGACAAAATATTGGTCTTGACGTGGAATTTCGTAAACACGTCGTTTAAGACCGGGTTCGTGGCGGAGGCGCCGATGTAGCGCAGGTGGATAAGCTCGCTGGTGGGATCGTCGGCATTGAAGTAGCCGTGGTCCTTGAGCTTGTCGATGGTTTCGTCCCAGTGGCTCGCGGTGTTTACGAACTGTTGGGTAATTTCCTCTTGGGGATTGGCGAAAATGTCGATAAGGGAACCGGATTCCACCACCCGCCCCGATTCCATGACGGCGACTTTGTTGCAAATTTCCTTCACCGCCTGCATTTCGTGGGTGATGAGGACGATGGTTAAGTTCATCTCCTTATTCAGCCGCTTTAATAGATGGAGAATGGATGTGGTGGTGCGAGGGTCCAGGGCCGAGGTGGCTTCGTCGCAGAGGAGAATCTTCGGGTCGTTGGCCAGAGCCCGGGCGATGGCCACCCGCTGTTTCTGTCCGCCGGAAAGTTCCCGGGGATAGCTGTGGGCCTTTTCTTCGATGCCTACCAACCGCAAAAGATCCATGGCTTTTTTCTCCTTCTCCCTGTCGGAGAGCGTGCTGTCTTTCAGGGGGTAGAGCACATTGCCTAAAATGGTGCGGGCGTTCATCAGATTAAAGTGCTGGAAGATCATGCCGATTTTTTTGCGGCGCGTTCTCAGCTCCTTTACGGGAAGCTTGGTTAGGTCTTCGCCGCTCACGATGACCTCTCCGGATGTAGGGGGCTGCAAGAGATTTATGGTGCGAACCAGGGTGGATTTCCCCGCCCCGGAATAGCCGACGATGCCGAAGACATCGCCCTCATCCACCTTGAGGGACACGTCGTCCACCGCCGTGAAGCGCTTGCGGTCTTTTTCGAAGACCACGGAAATATGTTTCAAGTCGATCACGATGAACCTCCTCGTTCAAAATGAAAATAAAAAAACGTCCTTCTTTCCGCATGGGAAAAAAGGACGATAGAAATCGTGTTACCACCTTTATTTATGTAAACCTCGCGATTTACACCTCAACGAGTACCATCATACTCCGGCGCTGTAACAGGCGCACCTGTAAGAATCTCGTATCGACCCTTAGAGTCAGAGGCCATGTTCACTCGAAAACCAAAACGCTTCTCTCACCAAATGAAGCTTCTCTGTAGTTCGATCCCTTCGAGATACTCTCCTCGTCAAACTCGTTGGCACAATTCTAACAAGGACCTCCGCCACTTGTCAACCCCCTTTTTTGAACTTTCTTTGCATTTCTTTGGTACAATAGGTTTACAGAAATAAAAAACAAAGGAGTTTAGATACATGGACGAATTGGTAAGAGAACACATCATCGAGCACTATCCCATGAAGGAAGTGACCAGTTTTCAAATCGGCGGGCCCGTGGATTACTTTATCGAGCCCCGCACCGAAGAAGAGCTTCGCCTAGTGATCGCTGCGGTTCAAAAAGAAAACATGCCTTGGATGGTTATGGGCAAGGGCACCAATATGGTGGTCTCCGACAAAGGGATGCGCGGGGCGGTGATTCGCCTGGAAAATTATTTTTCCGACGTGAAGGTGGACGGCACCCGTGTCATCGCCCAAAGCGGCGCCTCTTTAAGAAAAGTGGCGGAAGCGGCCTGTGGGGCTTCTTTGGAGGGCTTGGAATTTGCCCACGGCATTCCCGGAGCCGTGGGCGGTGCCATGACCATGAACGCCGGCGCCTACGGCGGAGAAATGAAGGATGTGGTGGAATCGGTAAAGGTCATGCACCACGACGGCACCACGGAAGTGATTCCCGGAGATGAAATGGACTTTCGTTACAGAAACAGCCGCGTCTACGACGAAAAGCTCGTGGTTTTAGAGGCCACCTTCGCCTTAAAGCCGGGGGATGAGGCGGCCATTCGAAGCCGCATGGACGAATTGTGGCAACGCCGCCTCTCGAAGCAGCCTCTGGAATATCCCTCGGCGGGGAGCACCTTTAAGCGTCCGGAAGGCTACTTTGCCGGGCAGCTCATCGACCAGGCGGGACTAAGAGGCCTGAAGCACGGCGGCGCCCAAGTGTCCGAAAAGCATTGCGGCTTCGTCATTAACACGGGCGGCGCCACCTGCAAGGACGTGGTGGAGCTCATCCGCACGGTGCAGGAGGCGGTGTACGAAAAACACGGCGTGGAATTGGAGACGGAAGTAAAAGTATTGGGAGAGACGGAATGAAACTTTTAGTTTTGACGGGCCTTTCCGGCGCCGGCAAGAGCCAAGCCTTGAAGGCGGCGGAGGATCTGGGCTACTACTGCGTGGACAATTTGCCGCCGGCCTTATTTCCGAAATTTATCGAAATGGTGGAAGAGGCCCAAATGCCTTTGGTGGCCCTGGTTTTAGACATACGAAGCGGCCTGTTTTTTAACGAGCTGGACGTGGCCATTCAAACCCTGGACAAAGAAGTAGACGATGTCACCGTGATCTATTTAGAGGCGGATCCTCACGTGCTGATTCAGCGCTTCAAGGAACTGCGCCGCCCTCATCCCCTGAGCTCTTCCATCGCCAAGGGCATCGAAGAGGAAAAGCGGCGCATGGAGCCCCTTCGCGCTCGGGCGGATCACATTATTGACACGTCGAAGATGACCAATTATAATTTAAAAATTCGCCTGAAGAGCATTTTAATCGAGGAGCGGGGAAAGCTGGGCATCTCCGTGATCTCCTTCGGCTTTAAAAACGGCATTTTGGAAGAGGCGGATTTGGTTTTCGACATGCGCTTTTTGCCCAATCCTTATTACGTCAGCGAACTGAAGGCGAAAAACGGCCTGAATCCCGAAACCCGCGACTACGTCTTCGGGAAGAAAAAGGCGGAGGACTTCGTCGCCTTTATCGTCAACTACATGAAGACCTTCGGCGACGATTACGTGGCGGAGGGGAAGGAGCATTTGACCATCGGCATCGGATGCACCGGCGGCTTTCACCGCTCCGTGGCCATGACGGAGAGACTGGGTGAGGCTCTGCGCGAGGCGGGCTACGGGGTCATCGTCGGCCACAGGGATTTAGGCGTGTAGCATGAGCGATCCGAAATTTGTAGTCATCGGCGGCGGCACGGGCATCTCCGTTATCTTGCGGGGGATAAAGCGCTTCACAGACGACATTACGGCCATCGTCACCATGGCCGACGACGGCGGGAGCAGCGGCATGCTTCGTAGGGATTACGGCATGTTGCCTCCGGGGGATGTGCGCAACTGTTTGGTGGCCCTCGCCAATGCGGAGCCGTCACTGAAAAACCTCTTGCAGTACCGCTTTCAAGACGGAAATTTGAAAGATCAAAACATGGGCAATTTAATTATTACGGCCCTCACGGATATTTACGGCGGCTTCGCCGAAGGGGTGAAGGAAGCGGCGGAAGTATTAAAGATCACCGGGCGGGTGCTTCCCGTGACGGAAGAATCCATCGCCCTCATCGGCCATTACACCGATGGGGCGAGCATTCGCGGCGAGTCCGCCATTCCCCGCTACGCCTACGAAAACGACGCGGCCATTACCTCCATCGAATTGGCACCGCGGGCACCTCGGGCCAACGGCGATTGCATCGGGGAAATTTTATCGGCGGATCTCTTGGTCCTCGGGCCGGGGAGCTTGTATACGTCTTTGATTCCCAATCTCCTCGTGCCGGAAGTGGCCCGGGCCCTGAACGAATCCCCGGCGCCTTTGGTTTACGTGGCCAATATGATGGAGCAGCACGGCGAGACCGAGGGCATGGGCCTCATCGACCACCTGGACGCATTAAAAGCCCACGGCCTTATGAGGCCGGTGACCTGCATTCTTGCAAACGATTCAAAAACGGATCCGGAGCTTCTCGAAAAGTACGCCCGCAAAGAAGGCGTGCGGCCCATTTATTTAACGGACGAGGAGCGAAAAGTCCTCGCGGCCCGCGGAGTCGACGTGGAGGAAGGGGCCTTTATGGCCACAGGGGGCGAGCTCATTCGCCACGACGGCCTCGCCGTAGCCCAACGACTTTTAAGCTTATGCGACCGTTATCGGGAAATCCATTGCAAGGAAAGAAGAACTGCTCTATAATAGAGAGGGAGTAGAATCGAGGAGACTGTGAGTTTTTCGAAAGATGTAAAAAATGAATTGGCCCGCGTGCCCATGGAAGACATGGCGATTCTTCACGCGGAGCTTGCGGCCTATGTGCGCACCTGCGGCGTGATTCGCCTGAGGGAAGGGCTGAAAATCGATCTTTCCTTCCACACGGAGAATGCCTCCGTGGCCCGGCGCATCCTCTCCGCCATCAAGCGGCTCTTCGGCAGCGACGTGGAAGTGGCGGCGACGCAAAACATGTATTTAAAGAAAAACAAACAGTACCGCATACGCATGACCGACGAAGGATCGGTTCGTGCTCTTCTTATGGATAGCGATTTCCTTCGTCCCGACAATGTTTTTCAAATGCACTACGCCGTGGATCCGGCGCTCTTGCGAGATGCACAGTCGATCCGCGCCTACATTCGCGCCTCCTTTTTAGGGGCGGGGTCCGTGACCAGTCCGTCGAAGAGGTATCATTTGGAGATGATTTCTCACGACAAGACCCACGGTGACGATATAAACAAATGGCTTTCGCGGGTAGGTTTTTCGGCCAAGGGCATTTACAGAAAAGACGATTACATTCTTTACTTAAAAGAGGCGGAAAAAATTTCCGATCTTCTGGCATTTATGGGCGCGAGCCGCTCCGTATTGGAATTCGAATCCACTCGGGTGGTGAAAGACGTCAGGAACAATGTGAACCGCCTGGTGAATTGCGAAACGGCCAATCTTTCCAAGACGGTGAACGCGGCATCGAGGCAGATGAGAGACATCGAGCTGATTCAAAAGACCGTGGGCTTTTCGGCCTTAGACGAGGAGCTCATCCCCGTGGCCACCTGTCGCATGAACCATCCCGAGGCAAGTTTAGCGGAGATCGGCGAAATGATGGAACCGAAAATGTCGAGAAGCGGCGTCAATCACCGCCTGAAAAAAATACACGAGCTGGCGGAAAAGCTGAGAGGAGAATAAATTGAAAGAGTCCAAGGTAATACTTAAAAACAAAGAGGGTCTGCACGCCAGACCGGCGGCCATGTTCGTTCGGGCGGCCAATCAGTACGAATCGGACATTACGATTATTCGCGACGGCGAAGAGGTCAACGGCAAAAGCATTATCGGCATTATGAGCTTGGGTATTTTCTCGGGTCAAGAGATTATCCTGCGGGCCGAAGGCAAGGACGAGGACAAGGCCGTCGAGGGCATGGTTGAATTTGTAGAAAATCAATTAAATTAAAAGAGCTGGCCTTTTCGACAGCTCTTTTTTTATTTAGAGAGGACGACTATGGGATCTTTCGTACACTTGCATTTGCACTCGGAGTATTCGCTATTAGACGGCTTCACGAAAATCGCCGACCTTCCCGAGCGGGTCAAGGCCATGGGCATGGATGCCGTGGCCTTAACGGATCACGGAAATATGTACGGCATGGTGGCCTTTTACAAGGCGGCGAAGGCGGCGGGTGTGAAGCCGATTTTGGGCTGCGAGGTCTACGTCACGAAACAGGATAAATCCGTGACGGACAAGAGCAATCGGCGCTACCACCTGATTCTTCTTGCGGAAAATCAGGTGGGCTGGGAAAATTTAATGGCCATCGTCTCCACGGGCTATGTGGACGGCTTTTACTACAAGCCCCGGGTGGACATGGAGGATTTGAAAAAGCACAGCGAGGGGATTATCGCCACCTCCGCCTGCTTAGGCGGGGAGGTGCAACAGGCCCTTCTCCAAAACGACGAGGCCGAAGCCAAAGCGGCGGCTTTGCGCTACCGAGAAATCTTCGGCGAAGACAATTTCTTTTTGGAGCTTCAGGACCACGGCATGCGGGAGCAGAAAGAAGTGAACAGAAAGCTCCTGCGCCTTTCCAAGGAGACGGGGATCGATCTTGTCGCCACCAACGACTGCCACTACTTAAATAAAGAAGATGCCGACGCCCACGACGCCCTCTTGTGTATTCAAACGGCGTCGATTTTAGACGAAGAGGAGCGCATGCGCTTCCCTTCCGACGAATTTTACGTCAAGAGCCCGGAGGAAATGGCGGAACTTTTCCCCTACGCCCCCGAGGCCTTGGAGAACACGGCGAAAATCGCCGCCCGCTGCCATGTGGAACTGGAATTTCACCACCTGCATTTGCCCCATTTCGAACTGCCGGAGGGCTACACCAACGAAGGCTATTTGCGGGAATTGGTGGAAGAGGGGCTCGTGAAGCGCTACGGCGAAGTGAATGAGGCCGTGCGCAATCGGGTAGAATTTGAATTAGACACGATTTTTTCCATGGGCTACACGGATTACTTCCTTATCGTGTGGGACTTCATCGCCTTCGCCCGCGCTTCCGGCATCGAAGTGGGCCCGGGCAGGGGATCTGCGGCAGGTAGCGTGGTATCTTATGCTCTCGAGATCATCGACGTGGATCCGTTGAAGTTCGGCCTGCTCTTCGAGCGTTTCTTAAATCCCGAGCGGGTGAGCATGCCGGATATCGACGTGGACTTCTGCTACGAGCGCAGAGAAGAGGTCATCGACTACGTCATCGACAAGTACGGGGAAGACCATGTGGCGCAAATCGTCACCTTCGGAACCTTAGGCGCCCGGGCCGCCATTCGCGACGTGGGCCGGGTCATGGATCTGCCCTACGGCCGCGTGGACTTTGTGGCGAAGCAGGTGCCCAACGAATTAAACATCACCTTGAATCGGGCATTGGAAATTTCGCCGTCGCTGAAAAAAGCCTACGACGAAGAAGAGGACGTGCACCGGCTTTTGGATTTGGCCCGTCGCCTGGAAGGGGTGCCCCGGCACACCTCCACCCACGCCGCCGGCGTGGTGATCAGTCAAAACCCCATGACCGACTACGTGCCTCTGACGCGAAACGGCGAGATCATCTCCACCCAATTTAATATGATCGAGCTGGAAGAGCTGGGCCTGTTAAAAATGGACTTTTTGGGCCTAAGGACCCTCACGGTGATTCGCGACGCCCTGGCCTTTATCGAGCGGGACTTTGAGAAGAGAATCGACTTCGATGCCATGGATTACGACGATCCCGAGGTGCTGAAGCTCTTTCAGCGGGCGGAAACCCTTGGCGTGTTTCAATTTGAAAGCGGGGGCATGCGGGCCTTTTTAAAGGAATTAAAGCCCACGAAATTCGCCGACCTCGCCGCGGCCAACGCCCTGTTTCGGCCGGGGCCCATGAATCAGATTCCGAAATTTGTGGAATCGAAACACGATCCCTCGAAGATCACCTATCCCCACGAAGCGGTAAAGGATATTTTGGAAGAAACCTACGGCTGCATCGTGTACCAGGAACAGGTCATGGAAATTGTGCGCCGAGTCGGCGGCTATTCCTTGGGCCGGGCGGACTTGGTGCGCCGGGCCATGAGCAAAAAGAAAATGGCCGTTATGGAACAGGAGCGACAAAACTTTATTTACGGCAGCTTAAACGACGACGGGGAAGTGGACGTGGCCGGCGCCCTGAGAAACGGCGTGGACGAGGCCAGTGCCGACAAGATCTACGATCTCATGATCGACTTCGCCAACTACGCCTTCAACAAATCCCACTCCGTGGCCTACGCCGTGGTGGCCTACCGCACGGCCTGGCTGAAGCGCTACTACCCGGCGCAATTTATGGCGGCCCAGATCACCTCCTTTATGTCCAATACGGATCACATGCGCATGTACATCGAGGAAGTAAAGCGGCTGAACATTTCCCTCCTGCCGCCGGATGTGAACAAGAGCTATTTGAAATTCAATGTGGAAGACGGAGCCATTCGCTTCGGCCTGAAGGGCATTAAAAACGTGGGGGCCAATTTCGTCCGCGCCATAGAAGAGGCCAGGGGCGAAGGACCCTTTACCTCCATGACGGATTTTATTCGCCGGGTGGATAAAGCGGCCCCCGGCGCCATGAACAAGCGCAGCATGGAATCCTTGATTAAGGCCGGCGCCTTCGACAGCCTCGGGGGCAACAGGCCCCAGTACCTGGCCGTATACGACAAGCTCATGGATCAGATTCAGGGAGAAAACAAACGAAACATCCCCGGCCAGGTGAGCTTGTTTCAACAGACGGAAACCGCCATGGACGAAGCGCTTCCGAAGCTCAAGGATTACGATCAGAAGCAGAAGCTGGAATACGAGCGGGACGTGCTGGGCATATACGTCTCGGGCCATCCCCTGGAAGCTTACACGAAGAGCTTAAAGCGCCAAACCAATACGGATACGGCGGATATAAAAGAGGCCCTGGAAACCACGGATGTTTTATTTAATCGCACCTTGGGCGGGATGTTGCGAGAGACGAGAACCTTGGTGACGAAGAAAAATAAAATGATGGCCTTCGGCATTTTGGAAGATCTCTACGGCACCATCGAGCTCGTGGTCTTTCCCCAAGTCTACGCCGCCCTGCCCCCGGGCCTCTTTGAAGAGGGCAAACTCATTACCGTTACGGGCCGCATCGAGGGGAGCGAGGTGGAAGAAGGTAAGGTATTGGTGGAATCCATTCGTCCTCTGGAAGATGTGGAGGCGGAGGAGAAGCTCTTTATCCGCCTGAAAAACCGCGACCTTCAAAAAGACATCGAAGGCGTGCTGGAGAACCACAGAGGAGCCCTTCCCGTGATTTTGTACTTTACCGATGAGCAAAAAGCCCTGGGCCTTCCGAAACGCCTGGCGGTGAACTGCGACGACGAATTGATTCGGGATCTGAGCCGATACGTGGATCCCGAGAAGGATGTAATCAGAAAGTGAGGCATTATGGCCATAGGAGTATTGACAAGCGGCGGCGACGCGCCGGGCATGAACGCAGCCATACGGGCGTTGGTGCGCTCGGCGGTGTACGAAAACAAAGAGGTGCTGGGGATTCGAAACGGCTACACCGGCATTTTTAACGAGGACGCCATGAACATGGACCTGTCTTCCGTGGCCGACATTATTCACAAGGGCGGCACCATTTTGGGCACGAGCCGCTCGGAAAAAATGCGCACGGAAGAAGGGCTAATTGAAGCTAAAAAGCATTTGGACGCCATGAACATCGAGCATTTGGTGGTCATCGGCGGCGACGGCTCCATGCACGGGGCCCTGGCTCTGTCGAAGTTGGGCCAATCGGTGATCACCATTCCCGCCACCATTGACAACGACTTGGGCTACCAACACGGCAGCATCGGCTTTTACACCGCCATCGAAACCATATTGGACGCCATCGGAAAGATTCGCGACACCTCAAGCGCCCACAAGCGGGCCAATATTGTGGAGGTCATGGGCAGGCACTGCGGCGATTTGGCCCTTTACGCGGGCATCGCCGGCGGGGCGGAAAGCGTGATCTTGCCCGAGGTGGATTTCGATTTCGACGGCGTGAAGAAAAAAATGCTCGCCGGCAAGCTTCGCGGCAAGCGCCATCACATTATTCTTCTTACGGAAGACAAGCTTTCCGCCTTCGCCTTAGCGAAAGATCTGGAAGAGGCCACGGGCATCGAGACGCGGGTCACTGTGCTGGGCTATGTCCAGCGGGGCGGCATCCCCACCGGCGCCGACCGCATCAATGCCTCCCGCTTAGGGGCCGAGGCAATCACTTACTGCCGCGGCGATAAGAAATCTTTGGCCCTCGGGTTGATTCACGGGGAGCTCAAGGCCATGGATCTGGAAGAGGCCCTGGCCGTGGAAAAAACCTTCGACCGCGACATGTACCACTTACTGGATAAAATTTCGATTTAGGAGGGACGATGAAAAAGACAAAAATCGTAGCCACCATCGGCCCGGCGTCTTGGGACGAGGCCACCTTGCGGGCCCTCTTCGCCGAGGGCGTCAATGTGTGTCGCTTAAATTTCTCCCACGGCGATCATAAGAGCCACAAGGAAACCATGGATCGGATAAAAAAAGTGCGGGAGGAAATGAATCTGCCCGTCGCCCTCATGCTGGATACGAAGGGACCGGAGATTCGTACTGTCACCTTTAAAGATGGGGAGGCCACTTTAAGCGAAGGGGCGGCCTTCGCCCTTTACGCAGACGAACAAGAAGGAGACGAGACGGGCGTTTCCATTACCTACGACCGTCTTTACAAAGACGTGGCGCCGGGGCAGGTCATCTTGCTGGACGACGGGCTTATGGCCCTTGAAGTTGTGGGCATCGAAAATACGACCATTCACACGAAAGTCTTAAACGGCGGCGTGATTAAGGACCACAAAGGAATCAACGTCCCCGGAGCCTCCATTCAGCTGCCGGCCCTCACGGAAAAAGACGTGGAAGACATTCGCTTCGGCATCGAGGAAGGGGTAGACTTCATCGCCGCCTCCTTTATTCGAAAAAAAGACGACCTCATTGCCATTCGCAATGTCCTGGAAAGCCACGGCGGCGAAAGCATTAAGGTCATCGCGAAAATCGAAAACAAAGAGGGCATCGACAATATGGATGAAATTGCCTCCTTTGCCGACGGCATTATGGTGGCCAGAGGCGACATGGGCGTGGAAATCGAAACGGAGCGGGTGCCCCTGGTGCAGAAGCAATTAATCGAGCGGGCCATCGACGAAGGGATTCCCGTGATCACCGCCACGCAAATGTTGGATTCCATGATTCGAAATCCCCGGCCCACCCGGGCGGAAGTGGGGGATGTAGCCAACGCCATTATCGACGGCACCAGCGCCGTCATGCTCTCGGGAGAAACCGCCGGGGGAAAATACCCGGTGGAAGCCGTGAAGACCATGGCCAAGGTCTGCGCCTTTACGGAAGCCGCCCTGGATTACGAACATATTTTGAACAAGGGCAGCCAGTTTAAGCGAAACACCACCAATGTCATCGTGCGCCATGCCGTAGAAATGGCGGAAGAAATTTCCGCCGATGCCATCGTCATTGCCACGGCCACGGGATACAGCTCGAGAAATCTGGCGAAGTTTCGCCCGAAAGCCGACGTCTTTGCCGTCACCGAAGACGACGCCGTGCTCCGGCAAATGAGCCTGCAGTGGGGCGTCACCGGCGTCAAGGGTGCGATCAATCAACAGCAAATTTTCGAAGAGACGGCGAAAATCGTGAAGCGGGCAGGCTTCATTAAAGAAGGGGATTTAATCGTCATGGTGGCGGGGATTCCCCAAGGGGTGGCCGGCAGCACCAATGTTGTGAAGGTCCATCAAGTGGCCTCGACGCTCCACAAAGGCGTGGGCATCGTCATGGGCCGAAAGACCGCGCGGGCAAGAATCGTCTCCGAAGATGGCGCTTATATGCGGGACTTCACTGACGGAGACATTATCGTGGCGAAAAGCTATGAAAAGGCCCTGGCCCCCTATTTAGCCCGGGCCGGCGGCTTTATCTCCGAAGAAGAAGGCCTCACCTCCCCTTCGGCCATCGCCGGTTTGTCCCTGGGCAAGTGCACCATCGTGGGCTGCAAGGGAATTACCGACGGCCTGAAATCCGGCGACGTCATTACCATGAACGCCGATACCGGGGAAATCTTCTTGGGGAATGTGCGCACGAAGTAGCCTTGCATGAACAGCGGCAAATGATTATAATTGTTTCGTAAGTAGAGTAGACAAAAGGCGTTAAGTGTTGAGAGATGGGAAGTTGCTCTCAAACGAAGAGTGAAGAGGCTCGCTATCTTTTGTCGCATCCGCTGCTGTCCTCTTAAGCAGCTTAAGGAGGAAAAATGAAACAATTAAATACGAAGAAACTAGCCTTTTTGGCGGTGATGGTGGCGCTGCAGATCGTCTTTGCACGCACCTTGGGAATTGATCTGGGCAGTGTGCAGAGAATCAGCTTTTCCTTTATTCCCGTCACCTTGGCTTCGGCGGTCGTGGGACCCATCCCTTCAGGGATTGCGGCAGCTGTGGCCGATATTTTGGGCTTTATTACCAAGCCCACCGGGCCCTATTTTCCGGGATTCACCTTTAACGCCTTTTTAGGCGCATTTATCTACGGCTATTTCTTCTACAAAAAAGAGCTGACATTGAAGCGCATCATCTTGGCCAATGTGGTGGCCACATTGGTGGTGAATGTTTGCCTGGGCACCGTGTGGGTGCACATGCTCACGGGCAGCCCTTACGGGCCCCTGTTTGCGGCAAAACTTCCCTTCCAAGGTCTGATGCTTGTCATAAAAATCGTCGTGCAAGCCTTGATTTTAAAACGGCTCGTCGACGAAGCCGCTCGGCTGTTTCGTTAAATAAGCGCCTCGCCATCGAAAAACGGTGGCGGGCTTTTTTTATGGAAAAGACGGCAAATGTGGTAAAATAATTAGCATTACGATGTCTTTTCGGCGCATGCCGTAAATAGAAATAGGAGTTAGTATGTCCAATGTAACAGTTGCTTTTGTAAGTTCCGCCTTGGCCGGTCTCGCCACCATGTTCGGCGCCCTGATCGTCTTTGTGTCGAAGTCGGACAACAAGAAATTTCTCTCGTCCGCCCTGGGCTTTTCCGCCGGGGTCATGATTTTTATTTCCTTTATGGAAATGATGCCCATGGCGCAGGAAAATTTTATGAAGACCATGGCAGACAAACAGGCTCAGTGGATGGTGCTGGCATCCTTCTTTGGGTCCATGGCCGTCTTCGGCATCATATCCCACTTGGTGCCGGAAGCTGACGAGCCCCACGAAATCAAAACCGAAGAGGAAATGGAAGAGAGGAGCCACGAGCTGGCTCTGGAGAAAGTGGGACTGAAAAGCGCCGTCGCCATCGGGATCCACAACTTTCCCGAGGGGATGGTCACCTTTATGACGAGTCTTATGGACCCTGCCATGGGCCTTTCCATCGCCGTGGCCATTGCCATGCACAACATTCCCGAAGGCATCGGCGTGGCGGCGCCCATTTACTTCGCCACGGGAGATAAGAAGCGGGCCTTGTGGCTTACCTTCTTAAGCGGCGTCTCGGAGCCGGTGGGCGCCCTCTTGGCCTATCTCTTGCTGCGGCCATTTCTCACGCCCACCCTCTTCGGCGTGGTCTTTGGCGCCATTTCGGGCATCATGGTCTTGATCTCCTTCGACGAGCTTTTGCCCGCCTCTCGCGCCTACGGCGAGACCCACCTTTCTTTGTTGGGGCTGATCTTCGGCATGATGGTCATGGGCGCGAGTTTAATTATTTTATAAAAAGAATTTGTTTTTTTCCTTGACATTCCTTTTTGGTGTGCTATACTCATACTCAACAATCGAATCCACATGATAGAGGCGCACTTCACATCAGTAAGGATCATCTCCGGTCAATGGATGATCGTGAAAGGGTGACGTGCCGAGGGTTAGTCGCTTGTGTCCACAAGTCGCTATCACCGGGACGTAGGAGAATATCCTGCGTACTGTCGTTCTACGGAACGGAGAGCTATCGTGCCTTTTGAGTTTTTATTCTCGTGAAATAATCAAGAGTCATGGTAGTATCATGGCTCTTTTTTCGATTGAAAACTCAGAAAGGAAGATTTACATGACGAATCAACGCAATCTCATTATCGCCTTAATTTTAGGCATCGTCGCCATTGGGGCGAGCTTTGCCGTGGCGGCCTCGGGCATGAGCACAGAGGCCACGGCCTGGTCCCTCTTGCCGCCCATCGTAGCCATTACCTTGGCCCTGATTACCAAAGAGGTATTTCCGTCGCTCTTTACCGGGATCTTCGTCGGTGCCATTTTGGCCAGCGGGGGATCCTTTCCCACGACCATGGACCACGTCATCAACGAAGGATTGATCGGCGCCGTATCCGGTACGGCAGGGATTTTTATTTTCCTCGTACTCTTGGGTATGCTCGTCGCCCTCATTAATCGAAGCGGCGGCACCAAGGCCTTCGGTGAGTGGGCCGCGCAACACATTACATCCAGACGGGGCGCGCAAATGGCGGCCTTCTTCCTGGGAATCTTGATCTTTATCGACGACTACTTTAACTGCCTTACCGTGGGCAGCGTTATGCGACCGGTCACCGACCGCTTCAAGATTTCCCACGCCAAGCTCGCCTACATTATCGACGCCACGGCGGCGCCGATCTGCATGATCGCCCCCATTTCCTCTTGGGCGGCAGCCGTATCCGGCTATGCGGAAGGCACGGGCATGAGCGGCATTACTATGTTTGTTCGCGCCATTCCCTACAACTTCTACTCCCTTTTGACTTTGATCTTCGTCATCGTCTTGATCTGGCGCCGCGACGATTACGGTCCCATGCTTCGCTACGAAGAAGCGGCCCTTCAGGGCGACGATATTTCCGCACTGGAACAAGAATTGCAAACGGTAGAAACCGCCGATCACGCCAGCCTTTTCGATCTGGTGGTTCCCATTATTTTCTTGATCATCACCTCCGTCATCGCACTGGTTTACGTCGGCGGCTACTTCGATCCCGCATCGGATTTTACCGGCGACTTCATCGGCGCCTTCGGTAACACCGACGCCACCGTGGCCCTTCCCTGGGGTGCCACCATTACCTTGCTCTTTACCATCGCTTATCTGATCATTCGCCGCGTGCTGAGCTTCAACACTGCCATGAACTGCTTGACCGAAGGTTTTAACTCCATGGTCGCCGCCATTATGATCTTAACCATGGCGACGGCACTGAAGAACATTTCCAACGACCTTTTAGGCAGCGCCGAATTCGTCGGCGGCATGATGGGCAATGTGGCAGGCAGCTTGCAATTGTTCCTCCCCGTGGTCATCTTTATCGTAGCGGCCCTCTTGGCCTTCGCCACCGGCACCAGCTGGGGCACCTTCGGGATTTTAATCCCCATCGTCACCAGCATGTTTACCGTGGACAATCACCTGTTCTTTATCGGCCTGTCCGCCTGCTTGGCCGGTGCCGTCTGTGGCGACCACTGCTCGCCCATTAGCGATACGACCATTATGTCTTCGGCCGGGGCTCAATGCAATCACGTGGTTCACGTGTCCACCCAATTGCCTTACGCCCTAACCGTGGCCGCAATCAGCTCCGTCTGCTACATTATCGCGGGCCTTATCCAAGATCCCTACATCCCCTTAATCGCAGGGGTTGTCATGGTGATCGTCGTCCTTTCTTTCGTGGGACGTCACAACAAGCACCCGGAACTGAGAAATCAACTGTAAACTTTGCGAGGCTTCGGCCTCGCTTTTTTTGTGGGAAAGGGTTCAATTGTGAAGACAAATCGAAGTTTTTCCGAACGGCTTTATAATTGGGCGTCGATCTTCTATAATGAAGGTTCAGGAGGTGGGTATGGAAGATCGATTTGAGGAAATGGCCACGATATTGGACGATTTGGTGGACGAGTTGCCCCAGTATTATTTCCGCGGCCTAAACGGCGGCGTGCTCTTTTCGCGGGAGGAGATGCACGACGAGACCTATCCAGAGCTTTACATTATGGGCCACTACAAATCCGAGCCCATGGGCAAATCCATCGTCTTGTACTACGGCTCTTTTATGGCCCTTTACGGCTACGAATCCCGCGAAGGGATTACGGAGCGGCTGAAAGAAACCCTGTACCACGAACTGACCCATCACTTAGAAACCTTGGCCGGCGAAAACGACCTGGTCCTGGAAGATGCGGCCTTTATGGAGCGACACCGGAGGGAACATGAATAAACTTTACGGAAACTTTTTTAAATACGTGGGAACGATCATCGACTACGTGCTGGAATTTTTTATTACGGTGTTCAGCATGCTTACGGAGCTCTTCCGCTCCTTTCGCAGCCTGCTCTTGTCTCTGTTATTTTTCGGGGGATGCTTGTTCTTCTTCATCTTTTTAATTCCGATGAGCTTTTCCTCCCGAGGCGGCACGAACTGGGGCGGAATTCTGCTTCTCATACTGATCTTTCCCGTCATCGGCTCCTTTGCCGTCAGTCGGCTCAAGTACCTGCAATACATGGTGACGGAATTTTTCTACGAGCGGGCCGACTACTATCTTTTGGGAAAAGATATTACCTACGAAACTATGGGCGACTACGGCAGGCGCTACCAACGGAAAATTGAAGAAGAGCGTCGCCGCCAAGAAGAGGCCCGCGCCCGCATGGAAGAGGAGCTTTTCCGGCAGCGCTTCGAAGCCTTTTTTAATCAGGCCAATTCCTACGGCGGCGCCTACGGCAATTATAATGAAGGCAGCTACAATCAGGGCGGCTACCAAGGAGCCTACGACGGTGGCTTTAAGGAAAAATACGAAGCCGCCATCGAGCGTTTGGGCGTGGACGTAAACGCCGACAAGTACGAAATTCGCCTGGCTTACAAGAAGCTCGCCAAAAAGTACCACCCGGATTTAAATCCCGACAAGGACACGACGCAGATTTTTCAGGAAATCAACGCGGCCAACGACTTTTTAAACGACGAAAACATCGCCCGCTACAAATCCATGTACGGAAAGAAGCAGTAGGCGAGAAGAAAGAGGAGCCGGCGGGCTCTTTTTTCTTGGCATGAAAAAAAGCCCTCGCGGGGCCTTTTTTACAGGAATTTGCTCTTAATGTTTTCCCAATAATTGTTTTCCATGACTAATTTATGAATGCGCTTGTCGGCGAAGCGAATATTGATCCGCTTCATCTGCGTGTAACTGTGTTCCCTGCCGTCGACCAGGACCAGATTGCTGTTGGCGTAGCGCCGTTCCGGGACGAGAGAAATGACGTGTTCGCCGGGAATCACGATGGACGTGGTGAGGGAGCGGTAGCTTTGGGACGATATGGGCGCCATGGGCGTCATGGCCATGGCCTCCACCTTGGGGTGGATCATGCCGCCGCCTAGGGACAGATTGTAGCCGCTGGAGCCGGAAGGCGTGGAGACCAGCATGCCGTCGCCGGAAAATTTCTCCAAATGGTTGCGGTCGATAAAAACGTTCATGTGAATGACCTTTGAATTTTGCGCCTTTAACACGATTTCGTTAATGGCCTGAACGTAAAACTTTTTCTGATTGGTGTAAATTTCCGCGCCTAAAATGGGAAGCGCCTCGATGTGGTAATTTTTGTTTTTGTAATCTTCGATAAAGGCATCCAAGCGATCCGGATTGATCTCCTGATAAAAGCCCAAGTGGCCCGTGTTAATTCCCACGATGGGCGTGGACGAAAAATTCATGCGGTTGACCGCTTTAATAAAGGCGCCGTCGCCGCCGACGGTAATGGTCAGTTCCGCTTTCGGCGAGAGCGTCGTCGTGGGCGTGAAGTGGTGCTGCTTCAATTTCTGAATCAGGCGCTTCGTGGTCTTGCGACTCTCGAAATTCGAGTTCGATATAATATTGATGATGGGACTTGCCACAAGTTCACCTCCTTGTTAAAAACTTCCTTCACATATATGGTAAAACAAAAGGGGAAAAATGAAAAGTACAGACACCATGAAATTTATTACAGAAAAAAATTATGCCCGGGCCGATAGCTTCCTAAAAAGCCTGGGCTTTTCCCACACCCATATTCGCCGCGCCTTTCTCGCGGGCCTGGTCACCGCCAAGGGCGAGGTGATTGTTAAATCCACGCCCCTGGAGGCACGCGCGGCGGTGGCCGTGGCCTTTGCCGACGAAGAGTCGAATCTCGCACCGGCGCCCATGAAACAAAAAATTTGCTACGAAGACGAAGATCTCCTCGTCATCGACAAGGGCGTGATTCCCGCCATGCCCTGCAAAATGTATCCCGATCACACCTTGGCCAACGAGGTGTGGGGCTATTTTCAGTCCAAGGGCATTCGGCGGAAGGTGCGCATGCTCGGGCGGCTGGACAGGGAGACCACCGGGCTTTTGGTGGTGGCAAAAAATCCCTACGCCTACGGCGTCCTCGAAAAGGACCACACGAAAAACAAGACTTATCTCGCTCTGGTGAAGGGGGTAGTGAAGGAAGCTGGAACGGTAAATGCACCCATAGGTGTGGGGGAGAGAAGCCTCGTGCGCGTCGTAAGAGACGACGGCCAAAGCGCCGTGACCCACTATAAGCCCCTTCAAACAGGCGAGGTGAGTCTGCTTGAGATAAAACTCGACACCGGGCGTACCCACCAAATCCGCTGCCATATGGCTCATGTGGGCCATCCCGTCCTCGGCGACGAACTCTACGGCGGCGGATGCGGCGGCGTGCATCTTCACGTGCACAAAATTTCCATCGTCCATCCCCGCACAAAGGCGCCCATGGTCTTTACATCGCCTATGCCAAACGAGTGGGTAAGTTACTTAAGCGAATGACAGGCCCCGGTGGCGATCTTGATTAAGCGGGGCCGTCGTAGTATAATAAAGACAAGTTAAATAACCCCTGCGGGGTTCGATACCTTCTATTAATTCAACCGACAAATCAGACACGGGAAATTGTGTCTAGTTACCTATAACAAGCCTCCACTGAGTGGAAGTTAGACGTAGTTAGCAAATTACCCACCTTTACTTTAAGGGCGGGTCTGAATTATACGAAGCCCGGCCCAGCGGGGGATCCAAAGATCCGGCGAGGTCCGGGTCTTTTTTATTGCCTTGAATAATTAATTGAAGTGCAACAAAAAAAGCAGATCCGAAGTGCACTGACTCCCAAAGGTTGGATTTCCGGGTCCAACTTTATGGGGTCACTCTACTAAGGTTAACCTGCTTTTTTCGTTTAATGCTTTTAAATTCCGAAAGAACCCATGTCGATGATCTCATCTGCCGTACGATTTAAAAATTCCGTATCGTGGGACACGACGATTAAAATCGCTCCGTCTCTCGCCATGGACCGCATAAGCTTTGAAATACTTACCATGTTTTCGAAATCCATTCCGCTTGTCGGCTCGTCAAAACCGATAATTTCCCGATCGCTCAATAAAACCGAAGCAATGGCGACCCGTTGCTTTTCGCCGCCGGACAAACTCATGGGATGGCGCTTTTTCTTATCCAAAAGGTTTAAGCGATCCAATATTCGTTCGCGCCTTTCCTCGTCGATCGTCTTTTGCCCGAGCACGACTTCCCCCGCCACGGTATCACTGAAAAGTTGATGGTTCACATCCTGCATAACCAATGCGGAATGTGCCAGCCGTTTACGTCGCGATAGTGTCGATCCTTTAAACTCGATATCGTCTTTCGCACTATTTTCGATGCCGAGAAGGCTTCTGAGGAATGTGGATTTTCCACAACCATTGGTTCCGACGATGCCGTAAACCTTTCCTTTTGCAAGGCCAATACCTTCTACGGAAAATCCCTTGGCCGATCCCTCAAAAAAATGCTGTAAACAGTGGATTTTGAGATCCGAGCCGTTACACTTTCCCGACTTTTCATTTAACGCCACATGTTGCGTCGAACGTAACCCTTGGGCGTACAACGCTTTTTCGGAAAGATCCAAAAACGCACTTTTATTAAACGTTGTTTTCAGCCTTCCCTTCTCCATAAGATATATTCTATCCACGAGATCCATAAGGTAATAAAGCCGATGTTCGGCAATCACTAATGTGATGCCTTCTCGTTTTAGCACATAAAGCATATCGTGTAAGGTTCGGGTCGCCTTTTCATCTAAATTTGACGACGGTTCGTCGAGCAGGATGATGGGTGCACCGCTTATATAGGCTGCGGCGATACTCAAGACTTGTTTTTCGCCGCCGGATAATTTAAAAATATCACGATTCATTAAATGTTCGATATGGAAAAGAGCGAGCATTTTCTGTAATCGCTCCTTCATTTTTTCGCGACAAAGGCCTATGTTCTCCAAATAAAATACCAGTTCCAAGGTCGTATCCACATTGAAAAAATGGGTCTTGGGATTTTGAAACACGCTGGCTATCATTTGGGACAGATCGGCCATGCTCATTTTTTCAACTGCACGACCGTCGATCAGTATTTCCCCTTCGAGGGATGCCCCGTCGTAAGAAGGGGCGATGCCGTTGATGGCGCGTAAAATGGAAGATTTGCCGGATCCGCTCTTTCCCGCGAGCAAGACGCATTCGCCGTCCGCCACAGAAAAGGTAATGTCGTGTAAGCTTTTTTCGGCCTCGCCATACGTTAAGGACAGATGTTTTATCTCAAGCATAACCAGCCTCCCAATACAAAACCGAACACGCCGAGAAAATACACGAGGTCGACGACGCCGCGTTTCACTTCCCGAAAGCGCGTTTTCTCTCCCTCGATGCCGATTCCCCGCGTTTCCGCCGCCATGGCAATATCATCGGCAATAGTCGACGATAAAATGAGCAACGGAACGCTTACATATTCCCCGTAGCGCAAAGGATTTTTCCACGTAATCCCTCGTATTTTCATCGCCTGCTTAATGTGATGGTGTTCTTCCTTAAAGGAAGGAAAAAAACGAAACATGACGGCGACGGGGATGGCAATGGCTCGTGGCACATGGACGGTATCCATAGAGGTGATAATATCGCCTACGTCAGATGTTTGAATCAGGTATTTCCCCGCCATAAAAGGCAAGTAAAATATTTTAACCACGACGAAAAGGGCGACAAACATTTTTAAAAATCCGGGAAGGGCCATGGCGCCTTCAAAATTCGGCAGGAAATAAAGAAGAGCGAAAACCAAAAAGCTTTGCAATGCTTCTTTTTTAAATCCTCTCAACCAAAAGAACAAACTGATCCACACCATCACACCCCAGGCAAAGAACCCAATGGGGTGTAATACGGTAAAGCTTACGAGCATGGTAACAATAAATTTTGTAATGGGGTTTGGATTAAATGAAACATTTGGCGTTCCATTCATTACGCAATGCCCGCCTTAATGAAGTGTTTTTTAAGCATGGCGCGGCCGATCCACGCGCCGACGATGCCGCCCATAAAAGCTCCTACGTAGACGATGGCCATATGGGGGTAGGTGATAAGTTTTTCAAGGGCTTGAACATAATCCGATCCCATCATGGCGCACATTTCCATGTATTTTTCCTTTACTAAGAGCATTTGCATAAGGGATCCGCAAATCCACATGTTAAAAATACCAAAGGCGATGGCGTTATATTTAAAGGAACGATAATTTCCGCCTCGGCGAATAAATTCGGCGATCAACATTACCACCAATGCGTGGACAGGCACCACGTAAGTATGCCCCATGACAAACATTCCCAGGGGCGTCAACATTCCGAAGATAAAAAGCGCCCAGGGTTTTTGCTCTTTCGCCATAAACAACATGACGATGACGCCGCTAACGATGCCGAGAATGGTCGGATAGATTAAAAATAAAATAGGGATCATGCCGATCATGCCGACGCCGAATATTACAATAGAATAGATAACGTAAAAGATCCCGATGGTAACGAGATCTTTGACCTTTAATTTTTCATTCTTCATACTTCCTCCTAATACACAAAGGCTTCCGCCATTTCAGATTTTTCTATAAGGTTTCGGTAGGTCGGCGAGATCTTCAGCAGTTCGTCATGTCTGCCTTCCCCCTCGACTTTTCCTTTGTTTAAGACGACGATTTTATCCGCTTTTTCCACGCTCTTTAAGCGGTGGGAAATGATGACCACGGTCTTATTTTGAATCAAATGGTTCAGCGATTGTTGAATGGCCCGTTCGTTTTCTACATCCAAGCTGGATGCGATTTCGTCGAGAATTAATATGGGCGCATCTTTTAAGAAGGCGCGGGCGATGGAAAGCCGTTGCCGTTGACCGCCGGAAAGTTCCTGTCCGTTTTCTCCGATGGCCGTATCAAACCCTTCGGGCATTTCGTCGATAAAGTCCATGCAATTGGCCATACGCGCCGCTTCTTTTACTTCCTCGTCGGTGGCATCCAAACGCCCGATGCGGATGTTTTCCATGACGCTCGTATTAAACAGCATCACGTCTTGGAAGACGATGGATGTCTTTTTAAAGAGGGAGTCGGTGGAAACATTTTGAATGTCGTAGTCGTCGATGCGAATGGCGCCGGAATCGTAATCGTAAAGGCGGCTCATGAGTTTTAAGAGGGTACTCTTGCCGCAGCCGCTGGGGCCGACGAGGGCGGTAACGTCCCCTTGGCGAGCGGTGAAGTTCACGCCGTCCAGCACGTTCTTTTCGCCGTATCCGAAGTGAACATCTTCTACATCAATGCTTACGCGACGAAGATCCACGTCTTTTCCCTTTTGGAGGGGCGCATCTTGAATAGAAGCTATATTTTCGACGCGAGGGGTAATGTAGCGAATTTCCAAAGCCGTTTCGTTGGAAAGATCAATTAAATCTTTAAGCTTCATGGCGGCGAGGACATAGCCTACGACATAGAGTAAACTCACTTCCCCTTTGGCGAGAAGGCCGACGCCGACGTAAAGAACGATGCCGAGACTAATGAAAGAGAATAAATTCGACAAAGCTATAATGATGAAGTTAACGCCTTCGGTCTTCATATGGATCTTTTCGCTTTCGTCCATTTTGGTGTAAAGATCCTTTTGAACGTCATCCGTTAAATGGTAGCTCCGGATTTCCTGATGCAGCTCGATGGCCTCTTGAAAATCTTCCGCATTGGCTCGCAGCTGATCGAAGTATTTTTTATTACTCTTAATGCCTTCTCCTTTAAACGCGACGAGGATTAAGAGGCGCAGGGTCATGGGAAGGATGACCGCAAGGCCCAGCTTAACATTCCCTATCAACAGCATGATGCCGAGAATGGGAATGAAGAGGTAGAGCCCGTAAATTTTCGGAATGGCGTGGCTCATGGCGTGTTCCATAGCATCCACGTCGGACATAATGGATTGTGCCAAATCGCTTAAATTGCGTTTTGAGAAAAAGGCCAGAGGCAATTTCGCCAAAGTCTTCCCTAAATTTTCTCGCAAGTTCGCCGATTCTTTGTATGTGGCGTTATACATGCGCTCGTACTCCACGAGGAGAGCGACAAACAATATGACGCAAATGCCGAGAGATAGCGCGAAATAAAGTGTTTGCGAATAGAATGTGCCTTCTAAAATCTGCTGACCCAGCAACATAAGAATCATGACGGGAAACATGGCGATGACGTTGACGATAAAGCTCGCCCATACGGCACGCACCAATCCCTGTGCACCTTCTTCGGTTACATGGAATTTCTTTTTAAAGTGCTCTTTCATCGTTGATCCTCCAATCATTGGCCATGTTATAGCGCAAAAGTTCCCGCTTGTAGTAGCTGTCTTTTGCCATCAGCACGTCGTGGCTTCCTCGCTCCACAACCTTCCCCTTTTCCATGACGAGGATTTCATCTACGTTTCGCACGCTCGTCAAGCGGTGGGCGATCATAATAACGGTTTTGCCCTCCATGAGCTTTTTAAAGGATGCCTGCAATTTGTACTCATTGTCGGCGTCGATGGCGGCGCTGGCTTCGTCCATTACCACGATTTTTGCGTCTTTCAGCATGGCGCGGGCAATGGCGATCCGTTGTTTTTCTCCACCGGAAAGGTACACGCCTTTGGCGCCGATTAAGGTGTGGATGCCCTCGGGCAGGTTTTCGATAATGTCCATGGAGGCGGCGTCTTTCAGCGCCTTCAACACCTCGTCTTCCGTGGCGCCGCCTTTGGCGACGGCGATGTTGTCGAATATGGAGCCGTTAAAGAGTTTCGGATCTTGGAAAATAAAGGCGATGTTTTTCGCCACGGCTTTTTCCGAATAATCGGACAAAGGCGTTCCGCCGATGAAAATGTCGCCGCCGTCGATTTTATAAAATCCGGAAAGGAGTTTGGCGAGGGTGGATTTCCCCGATCCCGACGCGCCGATAAGGGCGTAGGTTTTGCCCCCTTCCAAGTTCAGGTTGAAATCCTTAAAGACGGGCTTGTCCCCGTAACCGAAATCCACGTGGGAAAAGGCGATGTCTTCCCCGTCGAATGTTTCCTTCGTTCCAAAGGCGATTTTATCTTTCAGCATGTCGTCGTACATTTTCTCTAAATTGGAAAGGGCGTAGTTGGCGTTAAAAATATATATGCTGGAATACATGATCCGCATGAGGGATGAAAAGACGACCCCCGAAATAAAGAGGAGCATGATCAGTTCCACGTAGAAAGAACGCATATCGCCTACGCGGTGTAAGTAGAATGACAGGGGAACCATGACGATGGCGATGACGCCGATTAAGAGCCATTGAATCGCCGTGTAGGGCAATTTGCAGGATTTGGAATAGGCGTAGGCGTATTTTGCGTAATCGTGAATGGCGTCGTGAAGTGCTTTAAAGGATTGAACGTCGGCGCCGAAAATTTTGACAACTTGAATGCCCCGAATGTATTCCACCGTTTCGGCACTCATGCGCTTTAAGGCGTCTTGGTAAATTTGAATAAATTTTGTTTCCCCGCCCATCATGGATTTAAAGAGAACACCGCCGACGGCGATAAGGACGACGAGGACGATGCCCAATCGAATGCTCACGTAAAAACCTAAGATCAAACTTAGAATGGGCACGACAAAAGCTTGCCCTAAATCGGGAATCATGTGTGCCACCGATTGGTGCGTTAACCCGGCGTTGTCGTCGATGGTTTTGCGAACGACGCCGCTGGGATTGAGATCGAAAAAGCGGAAGCTGGCTTTTGCCACGCCGTCGATGCCTTTTTTGCGAAGATTGGTTTCCAAGTGAAAACCTAATTTATGGGATGCGAAGCCCGATGCGAAATAAAGCAAACTGCCTACCGTCAAGGTAATCATGGCGCGAATAGAGAGCGCCATGGCGTGGGCGACGTTGCCTTCTTGAATCAACGCCACCATAACGCAGTAGACGAAATAATAGCCCGCCACGAGACCTGCGGCGCTTGCAATGGATAAGAGCAGAGATAAGTAACCGTAACCCTTCGCCTCGGGTACATATGCGAAGATTTTTTTATAAATGGCCATAAGACCTCCTTCCTCGTGATAATAGTTATCACGAAATCTTGTAAAAAAACTTAAACCGACTTAGACTGTCGATTTAAGTATGTTTTGGGTGGCGGCGAGAAGAAGTTGGCGATGCTTTTTAAAATTTTCCCGTGCATCTAAAAGTTCGCTGCCGAGGATCATCGTGTTGATGAAATCCGTGAGCAAATCCAGCATGTCCTCATTCATCTGCACGCCCTCTTTGGAAAATAAAAATGCGTTTAATTCTTCCAGGGTTTGCTCCTTTAATTTTAAAAACAGCTTTTCCAATTTTTCATTGCGACGTTTGGCGAGTAAAAACTGCACGTACACCGGCATATAGGGGTTGTCATCAAGCATTTTCTCTACGATGCTCTCCGCCACAAATTCCGGATCGATCGGGCCGTCATAGCTTGCCGTGGCATCCTTGATAATGTCGTTCCGGTAGCGCATGCCCTCCACCATTAAATCGTAGAGAATGTCGTCGACGCTTTTGTAGTAATGGTACAGGCCGCCCTTGGAAAGCCCCGTCGCCTCTACAACATCTTCCATGGTGACGTGGCTGTAGCCTTTCTCCGTTATGAGTTTTGCCGCCGCAGCTAAAATTTCTTTCTTTCGCGCCTCCGGACGTAAACGCTTTTTAGCCATAACCTCTCCTTCCTTTTTCCATTACCGACGGTTCCGTCGGTAATAATAATGTACAACGGTTTTCGTTTTTCGTCAATCCTTTTCTGCGCTTTTTCGCATTAGAAAACCCCCGGTTAGACCGGGGGTTCCGTTGCACTTCGATTGCAATTTGAACAATAAAAAAGCGACGAAGATATCATTCTAAGTCGCTTGCTTCATAACGTAAATTTTAATTGGTTAACTCCTGTATTTCTGTAAACACACACAAATGGTCTGAGTTGCTATGGGCTTTAAGCTCAATGCTTTTCACACCATACTTATTATTTGGTATTAAAATATGATCTATTCTTGTCCTAAAAGGCGATGGAATATCTATGTTCCATGTTCCCGAATTAAATTTCGATGCATGCTCCAAAGCATCTACATGTGTTTTTATAGTATTAAGACGACCATGCTTCATTGTGGCATTGAAATCTCCAATTATAATCGAATCTTTATTATGCTTAGAAAGGTCTGAAATTAAATCTAAATCATTTTTCCAAATGCCCATTAACCCCGGAAGCGGAGGTGCCGTGTGCAATCCTATAATGGACGGTTTGCCCTTTGTAGTTGGAGATAAATAGACTGTTCCAAATCTCGTCATAGGTGTTTTCTTGTAAAAATTGTAGCGACCGAATGCCCTCTTTATCACGATTGTAACGGGAGCTATACTGCCCTCCGTCGGTTCCGAAACATAGACTTCATACTTTTCGAAATCAATACCGGCTTTTTTGAACAAATTAATGAGCCTGCTATTCGAATGATCCCCTTTTTCATATCCTCCAAGTTCCGGGAACACAGCTATATCAGCGTCAAATTCGCCGAAAATATCTCGGATGTTTGCCTCGTTTATATTGTCAGCTACATTCCATTCAACGAGTCTAATTGTCTGACCATCACGGCTTGTCTCGACTAGTTTATCTGTGCCGGTTCCTCCGAAAATAAAAAGCATTGAAAAAACCATTGATGAAATTAAAATTGAATTTGGCGTATCAAATTTCAATTTAAATCCATTCTTTAACAAGGTAATTGCCACTGCTAATAATGAAAAAAGGAGCATTACAAGGCATATCATGGTAAAAAAAGAATATAAATGGGCAAATCCGAATGTTGTTGTGAGCATTCTATTTAATTTGTACTCCGAGAAAAAAGCATAGCTACATCCAAAAATGGCATAGATCAGAAGAAATAGGCAAAATAAAATGTCTCTCTTTTTCATAGTAAAATCCATTCTCCTTCACTGTATAAAATTGTTGCTCATCCTGTGGCGAGTAGCCTATTTTTAACATATTTCCCTTTATTTTCGTTTTTAAAATTTCGGCTCTTTTTCTTTGACAAAACATCAATTTTTACTCATCTTTTTGTAACCGCGGGAGAGGAGACAAGGCGTATATTAAAATCAGATAGCGGTAGCCAAAAAAGCGTCGAATGCCTTTATAAAGCAGACGTCGGCACCGTACATAGAAAAAAGCATAGAAGGAGGATGAAGATGAAGAAGTTACTTTTAATCGGCGGCGGATTGGCCCTCGTGGCCCTTGTGACGGCTTTTTGCATCGTGCCCTACATGTCCTTTGCGAAAAGCGAGAAAAGCCAGTGGAAGGAGCCCTGCTTGAAGACGGCGCGGAATTTTGTTTTAAACGACTTTTGTGATTTCGCTGAGGATACGGGATTGAGCACGACAAATCTGAGCAAGGACTCGAAGAAGCTTCAACAGTTCATCAAAGACAAACGAGCCATGAATGCGTATCGTTGTGAGGTAGTGGGGCGAAAATACGTCCTTGAAAAGGCGATCTTCGAGGACGAAAAATTTATCGATAACGGCGACGGTACCTACGACGTTACCATGTTCGTGGATTTTTACTTCTACGACGGCAAGGAACACTCCTCTGTGTGCAACTCCTACAAAGTCCATCTCGTCATCGAAGAAGGCGTGCCCAAGGTTTTGGCGGCCATGGCCGGCGACACGGGGGCCTCTTGGTTAATCGACGGGGCCTACGGAAACACGACCGACAAAATGGATTACAGTTGGCAGCTTCCGGGAAAGAAGAATAAGAAGGCCGCCGTGCCTTACGATTTAGAAAAGTCGAAAAAAGAACTGAAAGCCGAGCTCGAAGCACCGCCGTGGCCGGGTGGAAAAGAGGAAGGTTGAAACAATGCTCGAAGGACATTACGCGTCCTTCGGGCTTTTTTATTTCTTCCGTTATTTTTTCTTGACGAACGGCCTCGGGGGGCGTAGACTATTTGGTAGCGAAGATACTTTAATTTAGTGCGAGACACTAAAAAGGTCGCAAAACAGAATACACCTGTCCCGAGGGACGGGTCTCTCTTTGTGCCTTTTACCTTTGTAAAAGCTTTTTTTATAGGAGGCCATATGCTGAAACACTTCATAGAACCGGACGATATGACAGAAAGAGAGTACGACGATTTATTTAGACTGGCGCAAGCAATTGCATCGGATCCCGCAAAATACGCCCACGCGTGTGACGGAAAGATCCTGGCCAGTCTTTTTTTTGAGCCCTCCACGAGAACCCGCATGTCTTTCGACGCGGCCATGTACCGCCTCGGCGGCCAAGTGCTTCACTTAGGCGACGTCAAAGTCTCCAGCATGGCCAAGGGAGAAACGGTGCGCGACACCCTGCACATCGTGGATCAGTACGCGGACATTTGTGCCATGCGCCATCCCCACGCCTACACTCAACACAAGGCCGTGGACGTGCTGAAAAACATGCCTCTCATCAATGCCGGCGACGGGGACCACGCCCACCCGACACAAACCTTGGCGGATATTTTCACCATTCGCAAGCACAAAAAGGCTTGGTCCGGTTTAAAGATCGGTTTTTGCGGCGACTTGCGCTACGGCCGCGCCGTCCACTCCCTGTTTCAGTTTTTAAACCACTACGACAATGAATTCGTCTTTATTTCTCCGGAAGGGTTGAACATGCCGGAAGAGTATTTGGACACGGCCCGCTGCCCCTACGAGGAAGTGGACAATTTAAAGGCGGTCATCGGCGATTTGGACGTGCTGTACATGACGCGGGTGCAAAAGGAGCGCTTCATCAGCGAAGACGAGGCCAAGCGCTACGAAGGTTCCTACTTGCTCAATGCCGAGGTGCTGAATGCGGGAAGTGATGATCTAATCGTGCTCCATCCCCTGCCGCGGGTCGACGAAATCGACGCGGAAATCGACAGCGACCCCCGGGCCCTTTACTTCGAACAGGCGCAAAACGGCATGTACATGCGCATGGCTCTGATTCTGACTTTACTGGAGGCAAAAAATGAAGGTGATCAGTAACAAGGCGCTGGGCGAGGAGCTCTTCGTCCTCACCTTGGCCTATGCGGGCGAGGCGTCGCCGGGGCAATTTTTCATGGTGAAGCCCCGGGACCGGGCGAAGCTTTTGGGCCGGCCCATTTCGATCTTTTCCTTAAAAGACGGCGCCCTTTCCTTCCTTATAAAAAAAGTCGGCGGCGGCACTGAGGATTTGGCGCGGCTCTTGCCCGGCGAGGAGATCGTGGTGGAAGGGCCCTTCGGCCGAGGCTTTCCCGAAATAAAAGAAAAGACTCTCTATATCGGCGGCGGCACGGGCATCGCCCCCTCCCTCCACTTGCTGGAAGGGGACAAAGAAGGGAAGCTTTCCGTGGCCATCGGCCTTCGGGAAGAAAATGAAGCCCTTCAGGCCATTTACTCCCCCTATGGCGATCGGGTAAAATTTTATATCGGCGCCAATATTTTCGACGAACTTGCCATTGCAGATGAAGTGATTTACACCTGCGGGCCGGATCCCATGATGCGAGAAGCGGTGAAGCGGGCGAAGAACAAAATCTACGTCTCCATGGAAAAACACATGGGCTGCGGTTTCGGCGCCTGTTTGGCCTGCACCTGCGAAAGTGAGGGCAAGCGGGTGCGGGTCTGCAAAGACGGCCCGGTCTTCGAAGGGAGGGCAATCTATGCTTAAGACGGAACTTTTGGGATGCACCATGAAAAATCCCCTCATCGGCGCCTCGGGCACCTACGGCTTCGGCGAGGAATACGCCCCCTATTACGATCCGGACATCATCGGCGGCATTTCATCGAAGGGCCTCACATTGAACCCCCGACCGGGCAATACGGGAATCAGAGTGCACGAAACGCCTTCGGGAATCATGAATTCCATCGGCCTGGAGAATCCCGGCGTGAAGCATTTCATCGAGGAAATTTTGCCGGAGATGCGGAAGATGGACACGCTGATCCTGGCCAATCTCGGCGGCCACAGCGTGGAAGATTACTTAATCGCCGCGGAAATGTTAAACGAGGCGGACATCGACATGATCGAGCTGAATATTTCCTGTCCCAATGTGGCTTCGGGCGGCATGGCCTTCGGCCTGCACTGTCAGGATGCGGCGGCCATTACGGCCAAGGTAAAGGAAGTGAGCCGTCACAAAATCCTGGTGAAGCTTTCCCCCAACGGCGACAATCCGGCTGAGCTTGCGAAAGCTTGTGAAGCGGCGGGAGCCGACGGCATCAGCTTGGTCAATACTTTTCAAGCCATGGCCGTGGATGTGAAAAATCGCCGCGCCGTTTTCGACAATGTCTACGCCGGCCTGTCGGGCCCGGGGATTTTCCCCATCGCCCTCAGAATGGTGCGGGACGCGGCTCGGGCGGTGAAGATTCCCGTCGTCGGCATGGGCGGCATTCGCTCGGCGGAAGATGTCATCGCCATGATGATGGTGGGGGCACAGGCCGTGGAAATCGGCACCATGAATTTAGTGGATCCCCACATCGTGCCGAAACTTATCGCCGATTTGGAAACATATATGGAAGAAGAAAACATCGGATCCCTGGACGAGATTCGCGGGATTATTTAAAGGAGCGACTATGTACATTCAATTAGAAGACGGCACCGTCTTTACGGGCAAACAGTTCAGCGGCAAACAGCGCAGAGTAGGCGGTCGCTTTACGGTGCACAGCACCATGATCGGCCACGAAGAAGTGATGACCGATCCTGCCAATTTGGACCGCATCCTGCTCTTCACCTATCCCCTGGTAGGCGGCTACGGCATGAATTTCGAAGACAATCAATCCGACGGCCCGACGATCTCCGCCTTTATTTGCCGCCGCGCCATGGAAAACGCCACGAATTTCCGCAGCGAAATGGATCTGAAAGACTACTTAAACTACTACGACGTGGTGGGTATCGAAGATGTAGACACCCGCGGGCTCATTCGCCACTTAAAGGAAACGGGGATGCAACGAGGCGTGATTACCGATCGCCTCATGACGCCCTCTGAAATGGACGAATACTTCGCCGGACAAAACCCCAACACCATCGAAGAAGTGAGCACCATCGAGGTCACGGAAATCGAAGGGGAAGGCCCCACCGTCGCCCTTTGGGACTTCGGCGTAAAAGACGGGATTTTGGAAGAATTAAACGACGCGGGCTACCGCCTCATCGTCTATCCCGCCATGACCAATTACGAAGCCATTTTAGACGATAATCCGGATCTCTTGTTCTTAAGCTCCGGCCCCGGCGTCGCCGCCCACTATTTGGATTTGGTTCATGACATCGGACAAATGATCGGCAAACTGCCCATTTACGGCATGGGCCTCGGGGCTCAGTTTTTGGGCTTGGCCTTAGGCGGCGATTTGGTGAAACTCGCCTCGCCTCACGCCGGCGCCTCCATCGCCGTAAAAGGCGACGGGGAGCGGGTGTATATGACGAGCCAAAACAGAGAGTACGGCATCGAGCACTTGCCGGAATCCGTGGCCATCAATTACAGAAATGTCGCCGACGGATCCGTGGAAGGCTTTGTCGATAAAGAAAACAACGCCGTGGGCGTGCTCTTCGATCCCTTCGGCCTGCCCGGCGCACGGGATTTGTTAAGCACACAACTGTCCGTCATCAGTGAATTAGCCTAGGAGGAATTATGTCCCGTAATAAAGATATTCAAAAAGTACTCGTCATCGGCAGCGGCCCCATCGTCATCGGTCAGGCGGCGGAATTCGACTACTCCGGCACCCAAGCCTGCGAATCCCTTCGTGAAGAAGGGGTGGAAGTCGTCCTCGTCAATTCCAATCCGGCCACGATTATGACCGACAGGGAAGTGGCAGACAAGGTCTACATCGAGCCCTTGACGGCGGAAGTCATCGAAAAAATCATCGAACGCGAACGCCCCGACGCCCTCATCGCCGGCATGGGCGGGCAAACGGGCCTGAACCTTTCCATCGAGCTCTACGACTCCGGCGTCTTGGAAAAATACGGCGTGGAAATTATCGGCACCTCCATTCCCTCCATTAAAAAGGGCGAAGACCGGGAAGAATTCCGTCAACTCATGGAAGAAATCGGTGAGCCCATTATTGAATCGAAAACCGTGGAAACCGTGGAAGACGCCGTGGCCTATGCAAAAATCATCGGCTATCCCGTGGTTGTGCGCCCGGCCTTTACCTTAGGCGGCACCGGCGGCGGCATCTGCGATACGGAAGCGGAACTGAAGACCATCGCCCACGCCGGGATCCATCTTTCCCGCGTCGGTCAGGTCTTAATCGAAAAGTGCATTACCGGCTGGAAGGAAATCGAATACGAAGTGATTCGCGATTCCAAGGGCAGCTGCATCTGCGTCTGCAATATGGAAAACATCGACCCGGTGGGCGTGCACACCGGCGACTCCATGGTGGTGGCGCCGACACAAACCTTGACGGACATCGAACACGGCATGCTTCGGGAAGCGGCTTTTCGCATCATCGAAGGCGTGGGCATCGAAGGGGGCTGCAATGTGCAGTTCGCCGTGGAACCCAACAGTTTGCAATACGCTGTCATCGAAATCAATCCCCGTGTGAGCCGCTCCTCGGCCCTGGCCTCGAAAGCCACGGGCTATCCCATCGCCCGCGTGGCGGCAAAAATCGCCTTGGGCTTAGGCCTGGACGAAATCGAAAACAAAATCACCGGCACCCGCTCCATGGCCTTCGAGCCTTCCATCGACTACGTGGTCATGAAGATTCCCAAGTGGCCCTTCGACAAATTCTTTAACGCCGATCGAAACCTCGGCACGAAAATGATGGCCACCGGCGAAGTCATGGCCATCGGCCCCACCTTTGAAGTGGCCCTTCTAAAAGGCCTGCGCTCCTTGGAAATCGGCGCATTCAGCCTCCTTCATCCCCGCTTCAAAACCATGGACATCGCCACATTAAAGGAAAACGTCAAGCGGCCCAACGACGAGCGCCTCTTCTATCTGGCGGCTCTGTTGAACACGGGCTACGACATTAACCGCCTTTCCAGAGAAACGGGCATGGACGCTTACTTCCTCAGGATCATTAAGCGCATCGTCTGCGTGGAAGCGGAATTGGAAGTCATGAAGAAGGAAGATCTGACGGAAGACAAGCTCCGCGAAATGAAACGCTTGGGCTTCAGCGACGAAATCATCGCCAATCGCTTAAACGTCAGCGAAAAATTCATTCGCGAGCTGAGAAAGCTCTTCGGCATCGAGGCCAAGTACAGAAAAGTGGACACCCAAGGAGGCCTGGCAGATGCCGAGGCCAATTACCTCTACTCCAATTACGAAGGGGAAGATGAATCCCCGGTTCACGAAGACAAGCGCCGCATCATCGTCATCGGCAGCGGCCCCATCCGCATCGGCCAAGGGGTGGAATTCGACTACGCCTCCGTGCACTGCGTCAAGACCCTGCGCCGAGAAGGCTACGAAACCATTATCATTAACAACAATCCCGAGACCGTCTCCACGGACTTCGACATTTCCGACAAACTTTACTTCGAGCCCCTCACGGCGGAAGATACATTAAACATTATCGAAAAAGAAAAACCCGAAGGCGTCATCCTCCAGTTTGGCGGCCAAACCGCCATTAAGCTCGCCGGCGTCTTTAAAGAAGAAGGCATTCCCATTTTAGGCACGGATCCCACGGCCATCGACCGAGCGGAAGATCGGGAAAAATTCGACGCCATGTTGGAAGAGCTGAACCTCATTCGCCCGAAAGGCGTCGGCGTTCACGGCGTGGAAGAAGGCATGGAAAAGGCGGAAAGCCTGGGCTACCCCGTTCTCGTGCGCCCCTCCTACGTCCTCGGCGGCCAAGGCATGGAAATCTGCACCGCCGATGAAGATCTGCGCTACTATCTGGAAGAATCCTTCGCCATGGATCCCGAGCGCACGGTGCTGATCGACCAATACATTCAAGGCATGGAATGTGAAGTGGATGCCATTTCCGACGGCACCGACGTGTTCCTGCCGGGGATTATGGAACACTTGGAGCGGGCCGGGGTACACAGCGGCGACTCCATCAGCATCTATCCCAGTCGCCACATCTCGAAAGAAATGGACGATGCCATTTTAGAGGCCACGAAGAAAGTGGCACTGGAGCTGGGCGTTATGGGCATGATCAATATTCAATTCATTATTAAAGACGAGACTCTCTACATGATCGAAGTCAACCCGAGAAGCTCCCGCACCGTGCCCTATCTCTCGAAAGTCACGGGCATGAACATTACGGAAATCGCGACGAAAGTCATGCTGGGCGACAGCTTAAAATCCATGGGTTACGGCACGGGCATCGGCCCCGTTTCCCCCACGACCTGCGTGAAGATCCCCGTCTTCAGTACGGAAAAACTCCACCGGGTGGAAGCTTCCCTCGGGCCCGAAATGCGCTCCACCGGCGAAGTCTTAGGTGTGGGCCGCACGGAAGAAGAAGCCATGGCCAAGGGCTTTTTAGCCGCGGGCACGGACATTGCGCCGAAGAGCCGCCGCGCCCTTTGCACCATTCGCGACCGGGACAAAGAGGAATTTTTGCCCATCGCCAAGTCCCTGGCGGAAGACGGCGTCATTTTCTACGCAACCAAGGGCACCAAGGCCTTCTTAAACAAACACGGCATCGACGCGGAAGAAGTGCGCCGCATCGGCGAGGAAGCCCCCACCATGATCGACTTGATCCAAGAAGGCAAGATCGATCTCGTCTTCAACACCCCCACCAAGGGCAACGACTCCAAGCGCGACGGCTTTTTAATTCGCCGAAACGCCATCGAATGCGACGTGGAACTCTTCACCAATCTGGACAAGGCCAAGGTTTACGCCGAAACCTTAAAGAACAATCCTTTGAAAGACGATCTGAGAATTTACGAAATCGGCGACTATAACGCCGAGTGCTGATTGCCCCATCGCTCATTGGGGTAGAATCCCATAAAGGAGTGTGACCTATGGGAATCGGAATTGTCAGTGACTTATTAAATAAATCGGGAAAATCCAAAATTGATCGCCGGCTGCAAGTGGCCGCCGCGCGAAAAGAAGCAGACGCTCTGGAGGCGATGTTGGCGAAAAAAACCGACGTAGCCCAATACGTGATCCACGAATCCCTCGTGGCGAAATTAAAATGGGACAAGATCGACCTGGTCTTTCCCCTGGTAGAAGACGGCGATGCCGCCAAGGGCCTGGCGTCCATGTTGACCTCAGAAGGCATTCCCTTCGTCGGCGCCGGCGTCATGGGCCTGGGAATCGCGGAAGATCCCGTGCTCGTCGCCGCCATTTTAAAGCAACAGGGCATGGATTTTCGCCCGGTACACGCCGCAGAAAGCGTGGTGGATTTGGCTCAGATCGAGCTCGCCTACCCCGTGATCGTAACGGCAAAAGGGGAAGAATCCGTGTTTGTGGCCGATGAAGAGGCCCTTTACGAAGAGGCCAAGCACCTTCTGGATGTGGCCCCGATCATCTACCTCAGGGAGCCGTCAAAGGGCAAGAAAGTTCACGTGGCCCTTCTCGGAAACGGCGACGAAGTCAGCGTCTTTACGAAGGCCGTCGGCGGAGAGCTAAACGAAAAAGAAGAGGATCTCGTAAGGAATACGGCGAAAAAAGCCTTCGAGCTCTTTCAATTGAAGGACATGGGCTTTTTCGTCATGGAAGCGGACGGGGAGAAGGCCTACGTCATCGACGCCCGGGCTTCCGCCGATTTTCGTGCCGAGAGCGATTTTATGGCGGTATTAAGTGAAAAGGGCTTTCGTCCGGAAACTGCCGTCGACGCCATCGTCAATGCGGCAATCGACCGCACCGGGGCGGAAGTCAAGGCGAAAAGCGACGCCTTTCTCGCCACCGCCGCCACGCGAAGAAACGACATCGACATCCTCTTGAAGGAAGAACAATCCCGCCTCACCGAGGAGAAGATCGGCCGCTTCCGCGAAGAGACGAAGGAAATGCGCCGCAATGTGGAAGAAGGCGCGGAAAAAATGGAAGCCGGCGCCGAAGAAGCGGCGAGAGAAGCCAAGGGCCGCCTCCGTCAAGTGGAAAGAGGCGCCCGGGAGACCTGGTCCAAGGCCAAGCGCTACGCCAAGGAGCGGGTGGATGAAGCCCAAAGAGATGCGCGGATTGCTCAAGACGTGGTTACGGAAACCATGGACGACGAGGATATTCGCGAGCTGAAGCTGCGCTACGCCGCCCTGGAGCAAAGGGTCTACGCCTTGGAAGAGCGCATTCGCTTTTTGGAAAACCGATAAAATCAGACAAAATCATAAGAACGAAAAGCCGGCAGTTCATGCCGGTTTTTATTGGGAGGAAAAATGAAAATTTACGGAACCGACCTTTGCCCCGATTGCTTGGCGGCAAAAAAGGTTTTAGACGAAAGAAAGATTCCCTACGACTACGTGGACATCACGAAAGACATCGCCGATTTAAAGGCTTTTCTGCGCCTAAGAGACACTTCGCCCGCTTTCGACGAAGTGAAAAAAGCGGGAAACATCGGCGTGCCCGCCTTCGTTTCGGAAGACGGCGCCATTGCATTCGAGGTGAGCGAAAATGAATAACAAGACCCGCCTCTTAACGGCCACTGCCATTCTCTGCGCCCTCTCCGTCACCTTGTCTACCTTGGTCGTCTTTCCCAATATGGCCCCCTTTCAACACGCCATCAATGTCATCGGCGCCGTGGTCCTCGGGCCTTGGTATAATTTCCTCTGCGCCCTGTTAACCGGGCTTATTCGCATGGGCACGGGCCGTCCCATTACCTCCGTCACCGGTGCCGTGGTCGGCGCTCTCCTCTCGGGCCTCGTCTACAAAAAAACCGCCTCCCTTCCCGCCACCTGGGCGGGGGAAGTCTTTGGCACGGGGATCTTAAGCGCCATCTTGTCCTATCCCTTTATGAAATACCTCTACGGATTGGATCTGGGCAGCCCCTTCTACTACATTCCCTTTTTCCTGCCCTCCACCATGGTGGGCGCATCCATCGGCATTCTGGTCCTCCTGTCCCTGAAGCGGGCGGGCAAACTTTCCGATTTAGAGCTCTGGAAAAAATAAAAAAGCAATTGCATTTTCCTTTTTTTCTGCTATACTGTTAGTAATCCTAACAAATATGAAAACGTCGAGCAGAAGCAAGTAGCTTCAGGTGCCCTTCTCAGAGAGTCGGTGGTTGGTGTGAACCGATGAAGTTCCCTGTTGTGAATGGGTCTGTGAGTGCGAGGTGAAAAAAAGTAGCCGAGCCGGTTCTCCCGTTACAGAGATAGGATATGTTAGTATCTAAAATGAGATGCGTCCTTTGGGCGCAACTAGGATGGCACCGCGAATTCACCATTTGCTCCTATATGAGCAAATGGTTTTTTTGTGCCGAGAAAAGGAGTTATTATGAACACGAAGACATTAGTACAGGGCGCTATTTTTATTGCATTGGGCACGATTTTACACACCATCGTCCCCGGATTTTTCAACGGCATGAAGCCGGACTTTATGCTTTTCTGCCTCATCGCCTACATTATGCTGAATCCGAAGCCCCTGCCCACCCTGGCCATGGGCGTGGCCACCGGCGTTATGGCGGCATTAACCACCCAATTCCCCGGCGGTCAGCTTCCGAACATCTGCGATAAAATCATCGCCGCATTTTCCGTCCTGCTTATGATTCGTGCAATTCCCGGCGACGGCACCGTAAAAAAAGCCATTATTTATTTCATCACCACCATTATCAGCGGCTCCGTGTTCCTGGGCACGGCCATGCTCCTCGTAGGTCTTCCCGGCGGCGCGCCCTTTACGGCCATGTTCGTCGCCGTCGTCCTTCCCACGGCAGCCATGACGGCGGTATTAGGCGTCATTTACGAAAGAGTCATCGCCGTCAACTACAAACGAAATCGAGCGTAGCGAAAGGAGCGAGGCGACCTTGCCCTCGCTCTTTTTCTATGTTCCGTAAATTGAGCGAGGGCCGCGGGCCTGTGGTATAATACATGGGTTAAGGCAACAGTTGAAGCGAAGGAGCGCTTATGATCGAGATCAAAAATTTAGTCTATTCATATGAAGAAGCCGTGAAATCGGCGGTGGACGATGTGAGCCTTTCCATCGAGAAGGGCGAATTTATCGCCGTCTTGGGCCACAACGGCAGCGGCAAATCCACCTTGGCCAAGTGTTTAAACGGCCTCTTTCAGCCCACTTCCGGCGATGTCATCGTCGACGGGATGAACACGAAAGAAGACGAGGACATTTGGAAGATTCGCGCCCGTGCCGGCATGGTCTTTCAAAATCCCGACAACCAAATCGTCGCCACGGTGGTGGAAGAGGACGTGGCCTTCGGGGCGGAAAATTTGGCCGTGGAACAATCGGAGCTACGAAAGCGCGTCGACGACGCCTTGGCGGCAGTGGAAATGACGGAATACAAAGACGACCAGCCCCACAAGCTTTCCGGCGGACAGAAACAGCGGGTGGCCATTGCGGGCATTCTCGCCATGAACCCCGACTACATTATTTTAGACGAGCCCACGGCCATGTTGGATCCCGTGGGGCGCCAGGAAGTCATGAACACGATTCTGCGCCTGAATATAGAAGAGGGCAAGACCATTATCCTCATCACCCACTTTATGAACGAAGCCGTGCAGGCGGATCGCGTGGCGGTCATGGAAGAGGGGAAACTCATTCTCGAGGGGCCGCCCCGGGACGTGTTTAATCAAGTGGACACCATGAAATCCCTGGGCCTCGACGTGCCCCAAGTCACGGAGCTCGCCGCCCGGTTAAAAGCCGTGGGCGTGCCTCTGCCCGACGGAATTTTAGACAGAGAGGAGTTTGTCGACGCCTTATGCCGAGCATCAGCATCCGAAATGTAAGCTACATTTATAATGAAGGCCTGCCCTTTGAAAAGCGGGCCCTTGACGACGTCAGCCTGAACATTGGCGAAGGCGAATTTATCGCCCTGGTGGGCCACACGGGAAGCGGCAAGTCTACCTTGGTCCAACACTTAAACGGCCTGATGGAGCCCACGGAAGGGGAAATCCTCTACGACGGCGTCGATTACAGAAAAAAGGGAAACATCGCCACCTTGCGCCAAAAGGTGGGACTGGTGTTTCAATACCCGGAGTACCAGCTTTTTGAAGAAACCATCGCCAAAGACATCGCCTACGGGCCGAAAAACTTGGGCCTAAGCGACGAGGAAGTGGAAGAGAGGGTGCGCCGAGCCATGGGGAAAGTCGGCCTGGACTACGATGAAAAGGGAGAACAGAGTCCCTTCGCCCTCTCCGGCGGACAAAAGCGGCGGGTGGCCATCGCGGGCATTCTGGCCATGGAGCCGGAGGTCTTGGTTCTGGATGAGCCCACGGCGGGCCTGGATCCCCGAGGGAGCCGCGAAATTCTCGAGGAGATTCGCGGAATTTTCGAATCCACAGGCACCACCATCGTCCTCGTCTCCCACAGCATGGAAGAAGTGGCGCGATTGGCGAGCCGCGTCATCGTCATGGATCGAGGGCGGGTGCATATGGACGGCACCCCGCGGGAAATATTCGCAAGGGAGAAGGAACTTCGCGCCATCGGCCTGGGCGTGCCCCAAGTGCGCCGCACCATGACCGATTTGGTCGCGAAGGGATTCGACATTAAGGAAGACTGCATTACCGTCGACGAAGCGTTCGACGCATTAAAGACATGGTGGGAGGGACGACGTGCTTAAAGACATTACAATCGGCCAGTATTTTCCCGCCAAATCCCCGGTCCATTCCCTGGATCCCCGGTACAAAATTCTCATTATGACGATTTTTATCGTGAGCCTGTTTTTCATCAACGCCTTTTGGCCCTACATCTTTATTTTCGCCTGGCTCTTTTTCACCATTGCCGCGGCAAAAATTCCCGTAGGCATGGTGGTGAAGGGACTCAAGCCCCTCAGGCTCATCTTGATCTTCACCTTCGTGATGAATGTGTTCTTCATTCCCGGCGAAGTGCTCTTTAAACTGGGCTTTTTAACCATCTCGAGAGAAGGGCTCACCCAGGCCATCTTTATGGCCATTCGCTTGGTGCTCCTCGTCATGGGCACGAGCCTTCTCACCTTAACCACCTCGCCTTTGGCCCTGACCGAAGGCATTGAAAAGCTCATGAACCCCTTGAAGCGCGTCGGCTTTCCGGCCCACGCCATCGCCATGATGATTACCATCGCCCTGCGCTTCATCCCCACCCTAATCGACGAGGCGGACAAGATCATGAAGGCGCAAATGGCCCGCGGCGCCGATTTCGAATCGGGGAACGTGCTGAACCGGGCGAAAAATCTCGTGCCCCTTTTGGTGCCCCTAATCCTCAACGCCCTGCGCCGGGCGGAAGAGCTGGCCACGGCCATGGAAAGCCGCTGCTACCGCGGCGACGAGCACCGCACGAAATTAAACCCCCTCCAACTGACGGGTACGGACCATCTCCTGTTTACCGTGAACATGATCTTCTTTATTCTGGTTTCCGCCACCCGCTGGATGCACGTGCCCCTGCCATGAGAAACATTTTAATCACCGTGGCCTACGACGGCACGAACTTTCACGGCTACCAGGATCAGGGGCCGAAAAAGCTCCGCACCGTGGAGACCCTTCTGAAGGCGGCACTGGAAAAGACCGTGGGCCACGACGTGGCTCTGCAATCGGCGGGACGCACAGACAAAGGCGTCCACGCCCTGGGGCAGAAGGCCAACTTCCTCTCCGATACGCCCATCGATTTGGGCAACTTCCCCCGCGTGGTGAACTACCATCTGCCTCGGGATCTAAGCATCGTCGAGGCCGTGGAGGTGCCCGCGGATTTTCACGCCCGCTACGGCGCCAAGAAAAAGCATTACAAGTACCGCATCTACAACACGAAACACAGAAACGGCATGTTGGATCGTTTTGCCGTCCACGCCCCCTTTCCTCTGGATGTGGAGCGCATGGCGCGGGCCCTGAAACAAATCGAAGGCTTTCACGACTTTTCCGCCTTTATCGGCCGCTACGCATCCCCGGCCAATCCCAAACGGGCCATCGACGAAATCACCGTCACCCGGTCGGGAGAGATCATCGAGGTGGATTTTTTCGGCAAAAGCTTTTTAAAAAACCAGATCCGCATCATTATGGGCTGTGCCATGGAAATCGGCCGCGGCCTCATGCCCGAAGATCAATTGTTAAAAGCCACAAAGACCCTGGACCGAAAAGACCTGGGCCCGACGGCTGCGGCCAACGGACTCATCCTTATGTCCATCGACTACGAATAGCACGGAAAACGTGCTATTTTTTTACTCAAAAACAATCTTCCATGATAAGATGAAAGACAATACATAGAAAGAGGTGTATTATGCCCGGAAGTTTAAAAGTATTGGCCTGTTACCTAATGTGGGCCTTCCTCGTTTTGTATTGGCCCCTCTTCGGCGCCATGGATCCCTTGGCCGTCTTGTCCTTTCGAATCATCTTTTCCATGCTCTTTTGTTTGATCGTCATGCTTATTCTGGGACAGGGCCTCGCCATCCTCGCCCTTATGAAAGACAAGCGGCAGATGCTCTTTTTGCTCTTGGCGGGCATCACCATTACCGTTAACTGGGGCGGCTACATTATCGCCGTCATGACCGGCCGCGTCATCGACGCCTCCTTGGCCTATTACATGTATCCCATCTTCTCCATCGTGTTGGGCTTTTTCATTTACAACGAACGGCTCAGGCCCCTGCAGTGGGTGGCCTTCGCCCTGGCCGTACTCGGCGTTACCGTCCCCATTATCGCCTACGGCCAAGTGCCCGTCTTTGCCATCATCATCGGCACGAGCTTCGCCTTTTACGGTGCCATAAAAAAACAAATCACCGCCTCGGGCATGTTGAGTATCTTCATGGAGACCCTTATGGTCGTGCCCATCGCCCTGATTTACCTCGTGGCCTTTAGCCATTTAGAAGGCCTTACCCCGCGAGATATTCTCCTGATCCCCACCATGGGCGTCGTCACCACGGTGCCGCTGCTCTTTTTTGCCGTCGGCATGAAAGACACGAGCCTATCCCTCGCCGGCGTCTTAATGTACATCAACCCCACCATCCAACTCCTTCTCGGCGTCTTCATTATGGGGGAAGAATTTACCACCATCCACGCCTGGATGTTCGCCTTCGTGTGGTCCGGCGTGGCACTGTTTCTGGCGGACGGATTCCGGGAGAGGAAGAAGACGCAGCTATAGAATAAATGTACCCGGCGATTTGTGCCATGGCTATCGCCGGTTTTTTGTTGAATCCTTATAAAATCCTTAAATTTGTTCCGTATACTCTCCTTAGAAAAAGAGGAGGAACAGGCAATGGAAAAATACATTTTAGAGACGAAGGGGTTAACCAAGGTATTTAAAGAGCAAACCGCCGTGAATCATCTGGATTTGAAGGTGGAAAAAAACACCGTTTACGGATTGCTTGGGCCAAATGGTGCGGGAAAATCGACGACTTTAAAGATGATTGCGGGCATGCTTCACAAGACATCGGGAGATATTTTATTTGATGGACATCCTTGGAGCCGCAACGATTTAGCGGCGATCGGTGCGCTCATCGAAACGCCGCCTTTGTACGATAATTTAAGCGCTGAAGAAAATCTGAAGGTGAGAACCCTGTTATTGGGATTGGGCGACGAACGAATCGAGGAAGTTTTGGACATCGTCGATTTAAAGGATACGGGGAAAAAGAAGGCGGGACAATTTTCCATGGGAATGAAGCAACGGCTGGGCATTGCCATCGCCTTGGTGAACCGACCAAAGCTATTAATTTTAGACGAGCCGACCAATGGTCTGGATCCTGAGGGCATTCGGGATTTGCGTGATTTAATTCGGAGTTTCCCGAAAAAAGGCATGACAGTCATTTTATCCAGTCACATTTTAGGAGAAGTGGCGCAATCGGTCGACCACGTGGGAATTATCGTCGGCGGTGAATTAAAGTACCAAGAAAAAATTGCAGAAAACGACGATTTAGAGTCGCGCTACATGACGGTCGTCAATGGAAGCGAGGGGTGGCGTGAATGAAAAAATATATTCTCGCTGAGCATTTAAAGCAGAAGCATACCTTTTTAAAAACATTCGTTGTTATCATGTCCCTAATGCCCCTCGCCATGGCTTTCGTACTTATGCCGCCCTACTTTTCTGTCAATGCCTACAACTGGTGGTATGTGATTCTATTGCCGGCGACCTTCGCTTTGGTACCGGCCATGGTGCATCGGAGAGATGATCGAAAATTGGATTACTGCGCCATTTTTTCTCTTCACATCGATCTAAAAAAAGTGTGGCTTGCAAAAGTACTTGTGGCTTCAGTGTATCTTTTATTCGCCTCTGCCATCCACATGACGGGTGTCGGAATCCTACAATCTTTTCTGGGTAGTCAACTGACGCCGAATCTGGGGTGGGACATCCTACTTTTTGCCAGTGGTGTATTATTTTTTGTAAACCTGTGGCAAGTGCCTTTGTGTCTATTTCTGGCGAAGAAGTTCGGCTTATCGGCCGCCGTGTCCATCAACATCTTGTTGGGCGCGGCATTGGGGGTTATGTTCGCTGATACGTCCATGTGGCTCCTTTGTCCCTACGCGTGGGGTGCGCGTTTAATGGTACCGATTCTGCACCTCCTGCCCAACGGTCTTGTGGCGGAAGTTGCCGAACCCATGATCGAAAACACGTCGATCATCATTCCCTGCGCGCTATCTCTTGGGATTTTTATCTTATTGTCCGGGATAACGGCTCGATGGTTTGCGACCCAGGAGGTAAAATGATGGGTAGAGTTTTAAAAGCAGAGCTTTATAAAATTAAACACACGTGGACTCTTTGGATCCATGGTATTTTACCGGTACTCTACGCCCTAGCCTTCTATGCGGCATGTCAATTTACCGGCATAAAAAATTTTATGCCCGATGAGACGATTCAGATCTATTTCACGCTTTTAGGCGCGGCAGTGCCCATCGTAGTCGGTGTTTTGATATCCAAAGTGGCGGATATGGAAAGCGGCGCAGGACATTTTCAACTGTTGCTTTCGGCGCCGTCAAGGACGAGGGCTTATTTGGGAAAAGCGGGGGCCATGTTTCTTGGATTCATTTGGGCGGCGTCCGTAGCCGTCGGCGTCTTTGGAGGGCTTTTCGGTCACCAAACACTTGCTGTTTGGTTTGCGGCGCTGTTGCTTCTTTTAGCCGCATCCGTTGCCGTCTACTTGATTCACTTGTGGGTGGCATTGGCACTGGGTTCGGTCCCGTCCATGGGTCTTGGTGTTGTAGAAACACTCATCGCCCTTCTCGCTATCACCGGATTAGGCGATAAGCTTTGGTATTTCGTCCCCTGCACCTGGCCCGCACGCTTGCCGGGGACCTATATTTTAGCCAGTGCGCACCAAAACCATTCCCTTCTAACGGCGGAGATGGCGAAGTGGGGATTTTCGGCCCTTCCCATGACGGCAGTGATCTTTATCGGCTCCGTCATTTGGTTTAATCGGTGGGACGGAGGACAATGGGGCGATTGAAATCCTATAAATAATCAATTAAGAAGAAAAAGCGCTAGATGCATAGCGGAGGTGATTTTGTGGCGACGATACTTGTCGTCGACGACGAAGAGGATATGCTCGTGTTAATCGAAAATATTCTAAAAAAGAATGGCCATTGCATTCATGCGGTTCAAAATCCGTTGGAATTAGACGAAAACAGTTTGCGAAAATACGATTTGATTTTGCTGGATGTCATGATGCCTGGGATGGACGGCATGACTTTCTGTAAAAAAATTCGTCGCATCGTGGACTGTCCCATCCTTTTTTTAACGGCAAAGACAACGGAAGCGGATGTCGTAAAAGGCCTTTTAAGCGGCGGAGACGACTATATAACAAAGCCTTTCGGCGTACAGGAATTGCTCGCGCGGGTGGAGGCGCACTTAAGGAGAGAGCAGAGAGAAAAACATGCCGGATTCAACCTTGGATCGATTCGCTTTGATCTGTCTTCAAAAAGCATTTTTGTAGAAGAAGAAAAAGTACCTTTGACGAAATCCGAGTACCGGATTTGTGTGCTTCTGGCTGAAAGAAAGGGGCAGGTCTTCTCGAAAGAGCAGATTTATGAACAGGTTTTCGGCTACGAGGGGGAAGGCGAACCATCGGCGGTTTCCGAGCACGTAAAAAACATTCGGGCGAAGTTTCAACGGGTCGGCGAAAAGCCCATTGCGACTGTGTGGGGGATTGGCTATAAATGGAATTAAACAGAAAAGGACAATCCCTTCAACTCGTTTTTCTCAAATATTTACTCAGTGTCGCCCTTGGGCTTGCGGTATCCGCGGGCCTTGCACTCTTTCTTTTTACGATGGCGTATCGATTGAACGGAATCGTACCGGCTGATGCGACGGAACAGTTCATCCTTCGAAACAAGGCGAAAATCGCCCAGGCAGAGCCATTTGATCCCACTTTGATTCCTGAGAACGTAGGTTATGTGTATCTCGCAGACGACGGGCGCTTGCTCGCGTCCAATATGTCGGCGGTGGAGAGGAAAAAAGCAATGGCCTTTCTCCGGGGGCAGGTAATGTCCACGTCGTCTTCCGCTTATATGGAGATCGAGCGCCGGGAGGGCGTGGTGGTAGCCCACTACACCCTGAAGCCTCGCTATTCCAATCCCTGGATGGAGGCCCACTTCCCTCCCGTAAATTATTTGTTTTCCGCCCTCATGGTAAGTTTATGCTTTATAAGCGCCATGACCATTACCCTGATTTGGGCGAGACGTTTGACGAAGCAGTTGATGCCCATGATCGAAGCGTCGGAAGAAATCGCGAAACAGAATTTAGATTTTGAAATAGGGACATCGACGATCAAAGAATTTAACGGCGTATTAAATGCTTTTGAAAAGATGAAAATCGCATTGAGTCGATCTCTAAGAGAAAAATGGACGGAAGAGGCGAATAGGAAAAACCAAATTTCCTCTCTGGCTCACGACCTAAAGACGCCTGTCGCCATTATCCATGGGAACGCGGAATTGTTGAAAGAGACGAAATTATCCGATGAGCAAAGAAGCTACGTTGATTTCATTGCAAAAAACTCTACGCGGATTTCGACCTATGCCCACGCCCTTATGGAAGTGAATCAGTTCGGTGTTTCCGAGGAATTGGATTTAAAAAGATTGCATATTTCTGTTGTCGCGGAAAAAATAGCGGCCCTGGCTCGGGAAATAGCGAATACTTATAGGTGCCCCATCGAGGAATCCTTGGATGTCGGAAACAGCTATGTGTCGGTGGATTTAAAACAATTGGAGCGAGGGGTGCAGAATCTACTCATGAATGCCATTCACTATGCGCCCGAGGCATCGGCTGTGGAACTGCTTATTTCAACAGGAGAAAACACTCTCGAAATGACCGTTGGCGATTACGGCCCCGGATTTTCCGACGAGGATTTAAAGCGAGCTTCGGAACCCTTTTATCGCGGCGATAAGAGTCGTCACAGCTCGACCCATTACGGCTTGGGGCTTTACACGGCGAAAACCGTCGCCGAATTGCATCATGGCAGCTTGCGACTGACGAATCGCTCATCGGGGCAGGGAGCGATGGTTACTTTGATGCTGCCTCTTGAGAATAATGCGTAAGGAAATGGCGGAACGAAGGCCCTTTCTAATCCCATCGAGATTAGAAAGGGCTTCTTTATATTGACAAGTGTTCAACGCTGTTATACACTGTTATAGAAATGAGGGATACCATGGACATCATCATTGACAATTCCGCATCGGTTCCCATTTACGAACAGTTGCGGAATCAAATTCGCGATCAAATTATAAACGACGTGTTGGCATACGACGAGCAGCTTCCTTCCATTCGCGTCCTCGCCAAGGACCTTTCCATCAGCATTATGACGGTAAAAAAAGCCTACGATGCGCTGGAGGCGGATGGATTTATCGTGACGCGGCAGGGGAAGGGATCTTTTGTCGCCGAGAAAAACGAAAATGTGGCCCGGGAAATCCTGCAAAAGGAAATCGAAGGGCACATGGAAGCGGTCGTGGCCATTGCCAAGGATCACGGCATCGCCAAGAAAGATATCGTGGCCATGCTGGATGTGTTATTCGGAGGTGAATAATGGATCGAATCGCATTAAAAGAGATTCGCAAAGAATACAGCGCCTTTACCCTAAATGGGATCAGTTTTCCCGTGAAAGAGGGATATATTACGGGCTTTATCGGTCCCAACGGTTCGGGCAAGACGACGACGATTCGCGCGATTTTAAATCTCAACCATTTAAACGGGGGCGAGGTCTTGTACCGCGGCGCGCCGCCGGAAGACAACGACTACCTGCAGGATGTGGGCATCGTCCTCGACGAATCCTATTTTCCGCCAGATTGGTCTGTGGAAGATGTAAACAATGTCTTGTCTGTGGGCTATAAAAGTTGGAAGGTTGCGGAATTTTTTAAGCGGGTGGAAAATTACGGAATCGATCCGAAATTAAATGTGAAGAGCCTTTCCCGTGGCATGACGACGAAGCTTATGCTCGCCGCCGCTCTTTCTCACGGCGCCAAAACCTTGGTCTTGGACGAGCCCACCAGCGGGCTGGATCCCCGCTCTCGCGACGAATTTCGCGACACTATTCAGCGCTACATGGCGGAGGATGAGGAAAACACCGTGCTCTTTTCCACCCACATTACGGAGGATTTGGAAGCCATCGCCGATTACATCGCCTTTATAATGGATGGCGAACTGGCCTTTTACGGCACGAAAGACGATTTTCTGGAGGCTTACCGCATCGTCAAGTGTCGTGAGGCGGATTTCAAAGCCGCGGATCCGAAGGTGATTTTGGGCAAGAAAAAAACCTCCACCCACGTGGAAGTGTTGGTTGAGGCAAATATGGCCGACGCTTTCGGCGAAAACACCGTGGTGGAGAAGCCTTCCATCGACCGGATTATGACGTTCTACCATCGAGGTGATGACGATGTTTAAAACCTGCAAAATGGATTTTTTGGGCATTCGCCCTTATATCACTTGGAAACCCATCGCTTTTTTCATCCTGTTTTCCGTGGGCTTTACTTATTTTACGGATCTTTCTTTTTTCCCCATGGTCTTCGCCATGACCATGTCTTTGATGATCATGACCTATCCCTTCGTCACGGGAGAAGATTCCGGGACGGAACGGCTCTACCGCATGATCGGCATGGAAGATGAGGACACGGTGCGGGGGCGCTACCTTTATTCTTTCGTGGTATTTCTCGTCACGACGCTTGTCGCCCTCGTCATTATGAACGGCGTGAATCTGGCGAAAAGCGGCGCGCTTATTATCGGCGAAAGCTTGGCCGTCGGCGGGGGTTATCTCGTCATGTACATCCTTTTTATGGACATCAATGTGCCGATTTTCTTTGCCGTGGGTCACAAAAAAGCCAAGGCAGTGGCCGGGGCTGCCCTCATCGCCGCGACATTAATTGTCGTCGGCATATCCGGCTTTGCCACCTCGGCCTTTCCCAAGGAAGTCAAGGCCCTGTACCTGTGGGCGAGCAGCCATGTACTTTTAATCGTGCTACTCGGCATCGTGTTCTTGGCTTTCATGACCATGCTTTCTTATTCCGTGGCGTTGAAAAAGTTCAAGAAGCGGGATTTGTAATCGCCTGCGAAAAAAGGCCATAAAAAAAGACGCCCGTAGGCGTCATTTGGAGCTAACGAGGGGATTTGAACCCCTGACCTGCTGATTACGAATCAGCTGCTCTACCATCTGAGCCACGTTAGCGAATACTTCTATTATTTTAGGCCATACGGGCGGAAAATGCAAGGGCCATGTAAAAATTATTTCAGCGAGGCAGGCGGCGATTGAAACGGCCTGCCTTTTATAGTACCATAGAAGCGGTATGGTATGATCCCGGGGAGCCGGGATTTTTTATATAGAGAGGACGCGATTATGTCCGTTGCAGAAATTGAACGAAGCATTATAAAAAAATATCGAAAGACCATCTGGCGCCGCTTTATTAAAGGCATCAACGACTACGATTTAATCGAAGACGGGGACGTCATCGCCGTGGCCATTAGCGGCGGCAAGGATTCCTTGCTTCTGGCGAAGCTCTTACAGGAACTGAAGCGCCACGGCAAGAAGCAGTTTGAGCTCTTGTTTTTAACCATGGATCCCGGTTATTTGCCCGCCATTCGCAAACAGGTGGAGGACACGGCGGCGGCCATGGGGATCCCCCTTCAAATCTACGACAGCAATGTCTTTGAAGTGGCGGAGGACATGGGCGGGGAAAAGCCCTGCTACATGTGCGCCCGCATGCGCCGGGGGAGTCTTTACGACAAGGCGAAGTCCTTGGGGGCCAACAAGCTGGCTTTAGGCCACCACTTCGACGATGTGATCGAAACGGTGATGATGAATGTGCTCTTCGGGGGCAGCTACAAGACCATGATGCCGAAGCTTCATTCCACGAATTTCGAGGGAATGGAGCTGATTCGGCCCATGATTTTTATTCGGGAATCGGACATTCGCCAGTGGGTGAAGTGTAACGACCTCACCCCCATCGACTGCGCCTGCACGGTAACGGCCAAGGAAAATTTCGGCGCTCGGGCCTATGTGAAAAACCTCATCGAAACCATCGCAGAGGAAAATCCCAATGTGGCCATGTCCATTTACCGCTCGGCTGAAAATGTGGAGCTCGGGGCGATTTTAGGTTATAAAGACGGCGAGGGAAAGAAGCACAGCTTTTTGGAACATTACGAAAGGAGAGAGTAGTATGCGACTGATTTCATGGAATGTGAACGGCATTCGCGCCGCCATAAAGAAGGGCTTTATGGATTTTTTCGACGACGTGGACGCGGACATTTTCTGTTTGCAGGAAACCAAGCTTTCCGACGGCCAGTTGGATTTGGAGCTTGAAGGCTACCATCAATACTGGAACTATGCGGAGAAAAAAGGTTACAGCGGCACGGCGGTCTTTACGAAGGAAGAGCCGATCCACGTGTCCTACGGCATCGACATGGAAGAACACGACAAGGAAGGGCGAGTCATTACCTGCGAATACGAGGATTTCTTCCTGGTGACCTGCTACACCCCCAATTCCCAACGGGGCCTGGCCCGCTTGGATTACCGCATGGAATGGGAAGAGGATTTTCGCAAGTACCTGAACATGTTGGATCAGGTGAAGCCTGTGGTGCTCTGCGGGGATTTAAACGTGGCCCACAAGGAAATCGACTTGAAAAATCCCGCGGCCAATCGTAAAAATGCGGGCTTTTCCGACGAAGAGCGCAGCCAATTTCAAAATCTCTTGGACGCCGGATACACGGACACCTTCCGCCACCTCTACCCGGATGCGGCGGATCGCTACAGCTGGTGGAGCTACATCACCAAGGCCCGGGAAAGGAACGCCGGTTGGCGCATCGACTACTTTGTGGTGAGCGACCGTTTGGCCGATTCCATCGTGGAGGCGGACATTCGCGACGACATTTTCGGCAGCGACCACTGCCCGGTCTATTTAGAATTGGATCTTTAGAGAATCCATTGAAAAATAGCGGGCAACAGGGTAAAATCTATTGTGGTATATGAAATAAATTTTTAAAAGAAAGGTGATACAATGGCAGCAACGCGTTTTGTTAAAATCAATGAACACGTACACTACATCGGTGTAAACGACCGCTACACCCATTTATTCGAAGGCATGTGGCCCCTGCCCGACGGCATCAGCTACAACTCCTACCTCTTCGACGGCGGCAGCAAGACCTGTCTTTTGGACTGCGTCCGCATCGACTCCGTGTCGGAGTTTTTCGTAAAATTAGACGACGCTCTCGACGGCAGAAAACTCGACTACGTCGTGGTCAATCACATGGAACCGGACCACACCTCGTCCTTAAAGAGCGTGTTGGAACGCTACCCGGAATGCAAGGTCATTACCAATAAAAAAGCCGTCACCATGATGGAAAACTTCTATTCCATCGGCGAAGACCGCGCCATTCTCGTGGCAGACGGCGAAACCATCGACATCGGCGAAAGGAAGCTCACCTTCTACACCACGCCCATGGTACACTGGCCCGAATCCATGGTCTGCTTCGAAGAAGAAACCGGCATCCTCTTCAGCCAAGACGCTTTCGGCGGCTTCGGCACCTTAGACGGCGCCATTTTCGACGACCAAGTGGACTGGGAAAAATACCGCGAAGAAACCATTCGCTACTACACCAACATCGTCGGTAAGTACAGCGTGCAAGTTATTCGCGCCCTGAAGAAATTAGGCGGATTGGACATTAAGATGATCTGCCCGGACCACGGTCCCGTATGGCGCGACAACATCGGCCGCATTGTAGGCCTGTACAGCGATTTAAGCGAACAAAAAACCGAAGACGGCGTACTCATCGTCTACGGCTCCATGTACGGTAACACGGAACAAGTCGCCGAAGCCATTGCCCGCTCCTTAACGGAAGAAGGCGTGCGCAACATTCGCATTCGCGACGTATCCAAGACCCACATCAGCTATTTAATCAGCGAAACCTGGAACTACAAGGGCATTATCTTGGGCTGCCCCACCTACAATGTGGATCTGTTCCCGCCCATGGCCAATTTAGTCGAAGTGCTGAAGAAACAAAAGATGAAAAACCACATCTTAGGCACCTTCACCAACTATACCTGGGGCGGCGGCGCGGAAAAAGCTTTTGCCGCCTTCGCAGAAGAAAGCAAATGGGAAGTGCTCCCCACCACCGTGGACGTCATGGGCGCTCCGAAACAAGAAGATTTAGACAAATGTGCACAATTGGCCAAGGAAATGGCCGAAGCCTTAAAGGCAAGCAAATAATAAGCGAAGCGTCGGGAAACCGGCGCTTTTTTTAGGCTCTATAATATCCATTGGGGAGTAAGCTCCTCAATGGATATTTTTGTCTTGAATTGTCAAGTCAAGTGCAACTCTACTGAATGGTAAACCTCATAAGGCGTTTTCCAGTTTAAACATTTACGCGGGCGACGATTGATCTCTTCTATTTTCGCTTCAATGTAGCTATCCGATTGGTCAAT